>NZ_CBFIEO010000014.1:0-84788 GCF_965661665.1 Cognatiyoonia sp.
GGACCGCCGCTATTTGTCAGGCGCGAGGCCTGCGTCACGCGATTTTGGAACGTCCGCCGTGGAAGGCGTCTGAAGGGGACCGCTGGACGGAGATCACGGCGGAAGAGGATGCGGCCAACCACATCACAAAGGGCCAAACTGTTTTCTTGGGCACGGGGCGGCAAACGCTGGACCGTTTCTCAAACCTTAGGGGTTGCCGAGTCATCTGTCGCCAGATCGACCCGCCCAGCAAACCTTTCCCATTCGACGGCGGTGAGTATTTGGTCGGCCGACCACCATTTATGGTGGAGCACGAAGAACAGCTTTTCAAAGACCTCAATGTCGATTGGATCGTGGTGAAGAACGCTGGTGGGAAGCAAAGTGAGACAAAGCTGATCGCAGCCCGAAACCTGTCCATCCCTGTGTTGATGTTGAAACGACCCCCATTACCCGACGCGCACATCCTGCGCAGTGTAGAGGATGCTGTCGACTGGGTCGCGCGATGAATGTGGGTCGAATTATCGAAACCGATGCTTGCGTCCTTGAAGGCGCAGCGTGGCTTGCTAATAGCGACTTACGCTTTGCGGATGCATTGGAACAAGTGGGTCCACTCCCATTGCGTAGGAAGCCTGACGGATTTTCAGAGCTTCTGAACGCGATTGTAAGCCAACAGGTCAGCGTCGCCTCTGCCAATGCGATTTGGGCGAAATTGGAAGCGGCGGAGGCACATACAGCCACAGCAATTGCGCAAAAGTCGGAGGACGAGATGCGGGCGCTCGGCCTCAGCCGACAGAAAGCACGCTATGCTTGCGCGCTTGCGGCGGCGGAGATTGACTATTTTGATCTGCGCACAGCACCAACAGGAGCCGTCATTGAAACACTGACCGAAGTGCCGGGCATCGGTGTCTGGACGGCGGAGATTTACGCCATTTTCTCCCTCGGTCGCGCGGATGTTTTTGCGCCGGGTGATCTTGCGTTGCAAGAAGGGGCTCGGATGCTGCTCGACCTGCCAGAACGCCCGAAGGAGAAAGAGCTGCGGATCATGGCGGAAGCTTGGTCGCCATGGCGATCGGTTGCAGCGCGGCTGCTCTGGGCCTACTACGCTCACATGAAATCACGGGAAGGGATCAGATGACACGCGCACTCAACGCTGGCCGCAAAAAGCCACTTTCAGGCGAGCTTCGATCCTGCGTCGTCTTTTTGCACGGATACGGGGCCAATGGGGCCGACCTTTTGGGGCTGGCTGATCCTTTGGCCGAACACATGCCGGACACGCTCTTCCTCGCGCCCGACGCGCCAGAGGCATGTGCCGGTGCGCCGATGGGCTATCAATGGTTCCCGATCCCTTGGATTGATGGATCGTCGGAGGAAGAAGCCGCGATGGGCCTTCGTCGCGCAGCCGATGATTTGAACGCTTTTTTGGACGGCGTGATGGTCGACGAAGACCTGTTGCCGGAACAGGTCATGGTGCTCGGCTTTTCCCAAGGCACGATGATGGCCTTGCATGTATTGCCACGGCGCGAAGATGAGGTTGCGGGGATCGTCGCCTTTTCTGGCCGCCTGCTGGAACCAGAGCTCTTAGCCGACGAACTGCAATGTCGCCCGCCGATTCTTTTGATCCACGGCGACCAAGACGATGTCGTCCCACCGCAATCCCTTCCGCAAGCTGCTGAAGCGCTGCAAGAAGCAGGCTGGAAAGAGGTCTATGCCCAAATCATGAAAGGCACCGGCCACGGCATCGCACCCGACGGGTTGCAAGTGGCCTTGGCCTTCATGCGGGACCGTTTGGGGTTGGGCTGAAGCCCGTCCACTTGGGTAAAGCAATGGCTGCGACAAAGACGACTACATTCGGTGGTTGTCCTTCCGCAAGCACCAGATATAGTAAGTCTTAAGCGGCCCTGAGCGGGACACCCGCTCTGAGCCTCGCGGTACAGAGTAGGGGAAATTTTGGCCATGGATGGCGACTTCAGAACGGAATTTGTTAGGGAACCGAGTGCGTTAAGGCATTGCCCAGCTTTGGTTCTGAATGCGGACTATCGTCCCTTGTCCTATTACCCGCTGTCGCTTTGGCCTTGGCAGGATGCGGTGAAAGCCGCGTGGCTCGACCGCGTCGATATCGTCAGCGAATATGACGAGGTGGTTCACAGCCCCAGTACCACGATCAGGATACCCAGCGTTGTTGTCCTGAAAGACTATGTGAAACCTCAAAAGCGCGTGGCCTTTACGCGCTTTAATCTGTTTTTGAGGGATGAATTCAAGTGCCAGTATTGCGGGGCCAAGGGTGATCTGACCTTTGACCATGTCGTGCCCCGCGCCAAGGGCGGTATCACATCATGGGAAAACGTTGTTGCAGCTTGTAGTCCCTGTAACCTGAAAAAAGGCAGCAAGCTGCTCAAGCAAACCTCAATGGAGCTGCAAAGGCCACCGCGTCAGCCCGAAGCGGGGCAGCTGATGAACATGGGACGAAAGTTCCCGCCAAATTACTTGCATGAAAGCTGGATGGATTTCCTGTATTGGGATGCAGAGCTCGAGGCATAAACGCCAAGAGATTTTGTAAAACGCGTCTGGACTCATCAGGTGAGTTTGCTAAAACGCGGGCGTTAGCGCTAACGCAACCCGGAGGGCTTCATGGTCGCACGCGTCATTCCAGTTGATCCATTTGATTTGATCATTTTCGGGGGCACCGGTGATCTTGCGCGTCGCAAAATCCTGCCCGGCTTGTACCGGCGGTTCCGCGCAGGGCAGATGCCGGATGGATCCCGCATTATTGGTGCGGCGCGCACAGATTTCGAACGTGCTGGATATCGCGAAATGATCCGCGACGCGATTGCGGAATTTGGCGGTGAGGAGAAATCCGACACCAAAACGATTGAGGCGTTTTTAGAGCATCTGGACTACGTGTCGATTGACGCGCGGGGTGACGGCGGCTGGGAAGATCTTGCCAAACTGATGCGCGATAGGGTGATCCGCGCGTTCTATTTCTCTGTCGGACCCGGACTGTTCGGCGATCTGGCGGAGCGGCTTGAGAAATATGGGATCGCGGACGATGACTGTCGCGTTGTTGTGGAAAAACCCTTTGGTCGCGATTTGGTGTCGGCAAAGGCGTTGAACGCGACGCTTGCCAAGTTCTTCAAAGAAGAACAAATCTACCGGATCGACCACTACCTTGGCAAAGAGACGGTGCAAAACCTGATGGCCGTACGCTTTGGCAATGTCCTGTTCGAGCCGCTTTGGAACAACCACTACGTCGATCACATCCAGATCACCGTGGCGGAGACGGTCGATGTTGGCGGGCGCGGGGCCTATTACGACAAATCGGGCGCGATGCGGGACATGGTACAGAACCACCTGATGCAGCTTTTGTGCCTAATTGCGATGGAGCCACCGAGCCAGTTTGGTGCAGATGCCGTTCGCGATGAGAAGCTGAAGGTTATTCGTGCCCTAGAACCTGTGGAGCCGCACAACATCGTGCGCGGGCAGTATGAGGGCAAGGGTGACTTAAAGAGTTACCGTGAGCATGCTGAAAATCCTAAGAGTTTCACCGAAAGCTTTGTCGCGTTGAAGTGTGAGATTGCCAACTGGCGCTGGTCCAGCGTACCATTTTATCTGCGCACAGGCAAAGCCATGAGCGCGCGGGTATCGGAGATCACTGTCGTGTTCAAAGACCTCGGCCATTCGATCTTTCCAGAAGACTCAGCTCGGCACCGTAACATCCTGTCCATCCGGCTACAGCCGAATGAGGGTATGGATTTGCAGGTGACGATCAAGGAACCGGGTCCAGGCGGGATGCGTTTGATTGATGTGCCGCTTGATATGACCTTTGCGGAAGCCTTGGGAACAGATGCCGACGATGTGCCGGACGCATACGAGCGCCTGATTATGGACGTCATTCGTGGCAACCAGACGCTCTTCATGCGCGGTGACGAGGTTGAGGCAGCGTGGCGCTGGACCGATCCGATTATAGAAGGATGGGAAAGCCGCAACGATGTGCCCAAGACCTATGAGCGGGGCTCAAACGGCCCCGAGGATGCGATGCTCTTAGTGCATCGTGATGGCCGAAAGTGGCGTGAAATCAAAGGGTAGGGAATTGAAGTTTACCCAATACTATGACAAAGCAACGATGATGACCACGCTTGCGGCGTTGGTTGCGCATCAATTGCGAGAAGGTATTTCTGACGAAGGTCGCGCAACGCTTGCGGTGCCGGGTGGGACGACGCCTGGCCCCATGTTTGATGTGCTTTGCAAAGCGGACCTAGACTGGGCGAAAGTTGGCGTCCTGCTGACCGATGAACGTTGGGTGCCGGAGGATTCTGACAGGTCAAACACAAAACTGCTGCGGGAGCGGTTGCTGATCGCCAATGCTGCGGTGGCCACCTATATCCCGCTTTATGCAGATGCGCCGAAGCCTGAAGAGAAGCTGGGCGATTTGGCGAAAAACCTTTCGGGCCACTTGCCCCTGACCGTTGTGGTTTTGGGTATGGGTGCAGACATGCACACAGCATCGATCTTTCCAGAAGCGGATCGCTTGAATGAGGCGCTCACAGGCGATGATCTGCTTGTTGCCATGCGCGCGCCGGGGGCGCCGGAACCGCGGATTACTTTATCAGCTAAGGTTCTGAATGAGGCGGCGCACCGACATATTGTGATCGTGGGTGCGGAGAAGCGGGAGGCGTTGGAGCGGGCCAAGACTTTATCTGCAGAAGCTGCGCCAGTATCCAAAATTTTGTTAGGATCAACAGTGCATTGGGCGGATGCGTGAATGTGGAGTGATCTGAAAGCTCATTTTGGAACGGTCAAAGACCAACGGTTCGAAATGCTCGTCGATGAGGCGCGTGCGGAAGCGTTCAGCGTCGAGATCAACGACATGCGTTTGGATTACGCCAAGACCAATATCAATGCAGAAGGCCGCGCGCTCTTGATTGATTTGCTGGACGCGGCAGGTGTAGCGGAAAAGCGCGATCAGATGTTCGCGGGTGCGAAGATCAATGAGACGGAGGGTCGCGCGGTGTTGCACACAGCCCTGCGCAACCTCGATGGCGGGCCAGTTATGGTCGATGAAGATGACGTTATGCCTAGCGTCCTACAAACGCTGGACCGAATGAGTGCTTTTGCTGCTTCGGTTCGGGACGGCAGCTTTACAGGGCAAGGTGGGAAGATTACCGATGTGATCAACATTGGTATCGGTGGATCGGATCTTGGTCCGGCGATGGCGGTGCTGGCTTTGGCGCCCTATCACGACGGTCCGTGCTGCCACTTTGTCAGCAACGTCGATCCCGCAGATATCGCGGACACGCTGCGCAAATGTGATCCAGCGACGACGCTGGTGATTGTAGCCTCCAAGACTTTCACAACAATTGAGACGATGACCAACGCCCGCACCGCTTTGGCGTGGATGGGCGAGGCTGTAGACACCCCTGGTGACCAATTCGCCGCACTTTCAACCGCAGAAGACAAAATAACCGCATTTGGCATCGCATCAGAGCGGGTGTTTGGCTTCGAAGACTGGGTTGGTGGGCGCTATTCGATGTGGGGACCGATTGGCCTATCCCTGATGATCGCCATTGGGCCCGACGCATTCAAATCCTTCCTGCGCGGTGGGCAAGCGATGGATCGCCATTTCCAAGCCGCTGCTTGGGATGAAAACATGCCTGCGCTGCTTGCGTTGGTCGGTATCTGGCACAATCAGGTGTGTCGTCACGCCACGCGCGCGGTTCTGCCTTATGACAACAATCTCAGCCGCTTACCCGCTTATCTTCAACAGCTGGAGATGGAGAGTAACGGCAAAGGCGTGAGCATGGACGGTGCTGACTTGTCTGTGCCGTCCGGCCCTGTTGTGTGGGGTGAACCCGGCACGAATGGGCAACATGCATTTTATCAGCTGATCCACCAAGGCACGCGAGTCATCCCTTGCGAATTCTTGGTCGCAGCGCGTGGTCACGAAGATGAACTGCATCATCAGCACCAATTGCTCGTCGCAAACTGCCTCGCCCAGTCAGAGGCTTTGATGCGCGGCCGCACGTTAGATGAAGCCCGCGCGAAAGTTGCTGGCACATTCGAAGGGGATGAGTTGGAGCGGCAGGCCCGCCACCGCGTTTTCCCCGGCAACCGTCCGTCGGTCACGCTCACATATCCCAAACTGACGCCTTTCGTGTTTGGGCAGATCATCGCGCTTTATGAGCACCGCGTCTTTGTCGAAGGGGTTGTTCTGGGTATCAATTCCTACGACCAATGGGGCGTTGAGCTGGGGAAAGAGCTTGCTACTGCCTTACAGCCTGTCGTCGAAGGCAATGAAACGGCAGATGGAAAAGATGGCTCTACAGCCGCACTTGTGGATTATCTGCAAAAGCATGGTGTCTGACCGCCCTTGATCGGATCGCGTTCTGCGAAAAGAATAGCAGGACAAACCCGTGACTATTGAGATGATACATTACGCGGTTTTGGCCGTGCTCGTTGCTGCTGCCATATTGGATGCGCGGTCATCCAAAATCCCGAATTGGTTGATTTACCTTTTGCTCGCTATTTTTGGTGTGAAAGCAGCGGTCTTCGCAGACGCTGTGGACCTTTACGTTCAGATCGGTGCGGTGGAAGTTGTCTTCATTGTCGGGTTGGGCGGCTTTGCTTTGGGGCTTTTGGTGCAGGCGCGGTAAAGCTTTTGTCCGCAATAACGCTGTCCCTGCCGATTGAACATGAATTGGCGCACGCTGCGATCCTTTTCGGTGCTGCCTTCGTATTCACCTTCCTTTTTATATTTGTGCGTGGGATGTTTGGCAGTGAAGACAACAAATGGGCCTCCATGCGTAAACGCATCGTGCCTCTATCATGGCCAATCGGCACAATGATGGCGCTTGCGCTGTTCTATTTCTAAGGCCGTTGGAGTTGGAGCGGGTAACGGGAATCGAACCCGTAACTTAAGCTTGGGAAGCTCGCGTGATACCTTTTCACCATACCCGCATGGGGGATGGATAGGCCGCAACGCTAGCGTTGGTCAACTGTCGTTTGATCAGGCGGCGAGGGAATCTGCAGCCGCTGTGTGTGCTGGCATTTTTCGAAGATAGCGGCGGCCTGCGGGCCAAACATGTCGGCAATCTGGTGCGCCCGAACCAATTGTTCGGTGCCATTGTGCCGAATAATCAATCCGTGCTGCGGGGAGATCGTGAGCGGGCGGCTGTTGCCAAAGACACCTTTTGAAATCCGAATGGGGCGCAGTTGCGGGTAAGAACTTAGGTCTTCCGAAGTCATGGTCCGACGACCGGTCCAGGCCACGGGTTTGAAACCATTGTCCGCGGTCAGAACTTTGTCACCAAAAGCGATCTCTTCGACCTGTTTTTCGCCTGTCAGTGTGATCAGCTTCGTGCCGGTCGCAAAGCAAGGCGCTGCATCTCGCTTTGTGGGGTATTCGGACACAGCTTTCGCACCGGCCAGCGACTGGTCGGCGCAATCATCCTGATGGACGGCAGTTGTCTCAATTCTTAGACGCACTTTGTCTAACCTCTAACTCCAACACCGCGACTCCCATCGCGAAACGGGTGTCAGGGCCGGTCATGAATTCGGCGGACGACGTCTATTCTGATCAAAAATTACTGGGGAGTCGTGTTCCCTATGCGGCCAAGCCAAGGCAAAAGTTGGCGCAATTTGAACAAAATTAGAGAAAAGCGTTGCATTTAGTAACGGAATGCCGCTTCAGCTTGCGCGTTTCCGCCGACGGCGCCGTCCCTCAGACTTATCGCCCCCGCCTTGGTTGTGATTTACATCCGGCAAATCGACGAGGCTGTTGAGGATCGGGAATGGTTCGGCCGAGTTGGGAATTGCTGAGGCATTCACAAAGTGTTCCTGAAAGCGTGGCTCAATCGCCGTTTCAATTTTATGAATGTTTCTAACGGTTTCCTCGATGTCCTTCCGAGCATCGGTGTTGAGAAGCGCGATCCGCGCGCCTGTGCCAGCCGCGTTGCCTGCGCTCGTCACGTTCTCAAATGGGGCATCGGGGATCATACCCAGAACCATCGCATGTTTCGGGCTGATGTGAGCACCGAACGCTCCCGCCAAGACCACGCGGTCGACCTTATCAACGCCGAACTTATCCATCAAAAGACGAGCGCCGGAATAGAGCGCAGCTTTGGCCATTTGAATCTGACGGATATCCACGTTCGTGACGGTGATTCTGGGGCCGCCATCCGCTGTCCCATCGTGGATCAGGAAGGAGTTGGTGCGGCCTTCGGGAAAACACCGATCTGTCCCTGTCTGCTCAGCTGATCCGATTAGACCGGGACCGTCGACAATCCCCGCAAGCCGCATCTCTGCCACCGCTTCGATGATGCCAGACCCGCAGATGCCCGTGATGCCTGTCGCTGCCGTCTCTGCCGCGAAACCGTCCTCATCCGACCAGAGATCGCAACCTATAACCTTGAAGTGCGGTTCTTTGGTCACTGGATCAATCACGATCCGTTCAATCGCCCCCGGTGCCGCCCGCTGGCCGGAAGAAATTTGCGCCCCTTCAAAGGCTGGTCCCGTAGGGGAGGAACAGGCAAGCACTTTTTCCTTGTTGCCCAACAGTATTTCCGCGTTTGTGCCGACGTCGACGACCAGCACCAAGTCTTCGGATTTGTCTGGTGCTTCGGACAGTGCAACAGCCGCCGCATCTGCCCCGACATGCCCCGCGATACAAGGCAGCACATAAACCCGTGCGGCAGGGTGCAAGTTCAGCCCCAATTCCACAGCGCGGAGGGCGAGCGCGTCCGATGTGGTCAAAGCGAACGGGGCTTGGCCGAGTTCAAACGGATCAATCCCAAGTAAGAGGTGGTGCATGACTGGGTTGCAGACAAACACCGCATCCAGAATGAGATTGCGATCAATCTCCGCCTCTGCCGCAATTTGCACGAAGAGCGCGTTCATCCCCTCGAGCACCGCGTCCGTCATCTCATCCGCGCCGGAGGCGTTCATCATGCCATAGCTCACGCGGCTCATCAGGTCTTCGCCAAAGCGGATTTGCGGGTTCATGATGCCGGAAGAGGCCACAACCTCTCCACTGCCAAGATCGCAGAGGTGCGCGGCGATGGTCGTTGAACCGAGGTCAACAGCAAGCCCGTAAATGCTGCCCTCATAGTACCCAGGCCAGATTTGCATGATGCGCGGGCTGAAGGTGTCATCGCCCAAATGCACCGCACAGGTCACTTTCCATTCGCCTTTGCGCAATACAGGCTGCAGGGCCTTGAGCACGGAAAGATCAGCTTCAAGCTCTGGCAGCTCCCATTCTTTGCGCAGAGCTGTGATCAACCGCTCTAGATCGCCAGACGGGTCGTGCATGTCGGGTTCTTGCACTTCGACATAATAGAGCCGCGTCGACGGGTTCACGACAATGTCGCGGGCTTCCGCCCGCTTGCGGACCACCTGTTTGTGGACTTGGCTTTCAGCGGGGACGTCCACAACGATGTCACCCTGAACCTTTGCCTGACAGCCCAACCTACGGCCGGATATCAGGCCGCGCTTTTCGTTGTATCGATCCTCCACCGTGTTCCATTCGGACAGCGCGTCTTTGGCGACGGTAACGCCGTGTTTTGAAAACTCACCATAAGACGGTGTGACCTGACATTTCGAACAAATCCCGCGTCCGCCACAAGCACTGTCCAGATCAACGCCCAGCTTGCGGGCGGCTGTGAGGATGGGCGTACCAACGGGAAAATGCCCGCGTTTGCCGGAGGGTGTGAAAATGACGAGTGGGTCTTTGGACATACGTGCGCACTAACCTTTTTGCGTAAGATACTTGGCTGAGCCGAGGAGTGAAGGCCAGATCGCGTCATAATGATCTTGCAGAACGGCATTAGATTCTGCGTTTTGGGGTTTAGGTTTGGCGCGTTCCGTGCAATACCGACGCGCCAAACGATGCCAGCCCAAGGAGACGGTTATGGAGATTCGCGAGGCGCTCACCTTTGACGATGTATTGCTTGTGCCCGCAGCCTCGGCTGTGCTGCCGTCCACGGCGGATACGCGCACCTTTGTCACTAAGAGCATCGGCCTGAATATCCCGCTCTTGTCCTCTGCCATGGACACCGTGACCGAAAGCCGGATGGCCATTGCGATGGCGCAGGCGGGCGGCATGGGCGTGGTGCATAAAAACCTCGACATCGATCAGCAGGCGAAAGAGATCCGGCGCGTGAAGCGGTTTGTGTCTGGCACGGTCTATAATCCAGTCACGCTGACGCGGAATCAGATGCTAGCTGACGCGAAGGAACTGATGGAGAGGTATCGCATTACAGGCTTCCCTGTCGTGGGTGAGGGTGGTCGCGTTGAAGGGATCGTCACCAACCGCGACATGCGGTTTGCGCAGGACGACAGCACGCCGGTTCATGCAATGATGACGTCTGACAATCTGGCTGTGATGCAAGAACCGGCCGACCTTGATGAAGCGCGCAGCCTGATGCAGGCGCGCCGGATCGAGAAGCTGTTGATCACTGATGGTGATGGCAAACTTACGGGGCTGTTGACGCTGAAAGATAGTGAGCAAGCGGTGTTGAACCCGATGGCCTGCAAGGACGAGTTGGGCCGCTTGCGGGTCGCTGCTGCGACGGGCGTTGGCGATGCAGGGTACGAACGCAGTCAGGCGCTGGTCGATGCTGGTGTCGACATGCTTGTCGTCGACACGGCGCATGGGCATTCCGAAGGCGTGGCGAAAGCGGTTGAGCGGGCCAAGGGGCTTAGCAATCAGGTTCAAGTGGTGGCCGGTAACGTGGCAACGGGCGAAGCAACAAAAGCGCTGATCGGTGCAGGTGCTGACGCCGTGAAGGTTGGTATCGGACCAGGGTCTATTTGCACCACACGGATGGTCGCCGGTGTGGGCGTGCCGCAGCTGACAGCGATCATGGACAGCGTGGCCGCGGCAGGTGATACGCCGGTAATTGCGGACGGCGGTATCAAATTCTCCGGCGATTTTGCAAAAGCGATTGCGGCAGGTGCTTCCTGCGCGATGGTGGGTTCGATGATTGCAGGCACTGACGAAAGCCCAGGGGAAGTCATCCTTTATCAAGGTCGGTCCTTCAAAGCCTATCGCGGGATGGGCAGTATGGGCGCAATGGCGCGCGGCTCTGCAGATCGGTATTTCCAGAAGGACGCGGCAACCGACAAATTGGTGCCGGAAGGTATCGAAGGGCAGGTGCCCTACAAAGGCTCTGCGGGCACCGTGATACATCAACTTGTTGGCGGTCTGAAGGCGGCGATGGGCTATACTGGAAATGCCACTGTGGAAGAGATGCGTAAGAACGCGAGCTTTGTGAAGATCACAGGAGCAGGCTTGAAAGAAAGCCACGTCCACGACGTTCAGATTACCCGCGAAAGCCCCAACTACAGGGTTGGCTAAAACCGATGACGCCAGCAGCGCGATACGCAGCGGCGATTGAGGTTTTGGATCACATCCAAGACGGCGTGGCTGCTGAGAAGGCGTTGACTGCTTGGGCGCGTTCCAACCGCTTTGCTGGCTCAAAAGACCGCGCCGCCGTCCGCGACCATGTGTTCGTCGTCCTGCGTTGCAAGCGCAGCTGTGCTGCGTTCGGGGGTGGGGACGATGGCCGGCGGCTGATCCTTGGGTTGCTCCGACAAGACGGTATTTCTGAGAACGACGTCTTTCACGGCGAAGGCTATGCGCCCAAGAAACTGACCGCAGCTGAGGTCGCAGGCGGTCATCCCCCTGCAACCGACGCCGAGCGCTTGGACATCCCCGATTGGATGTGGCCGCTGTGGTGCGCCGCCTTGGGCGATGGCGCAAAGGCTGCGGCAGAAAGCCAGCGGGAGCGTGCGCCTGTGTGCCTGCGCGTTAACATGGCCAAGACCACGCCCGAGAGCGCAATCGACTGCCTTTTGTCGGATGATATCGCAGCTGAACGTCACCCAAACGTTCCGACAGCCTTGATCGTTACCTCCAACCCCCGCCGCGTGGCGCAAAGCAAAGCCTATCTCGAAGGACTGGTTGAGGTGCAGGATGCCTCCTCCCAAGCGGCTGTGTTGGAATGGCCTTTGCAAGAGGGGCAGCGTGTTCTGGATTATTGCGCCGGAGGTGGGGGCAAATCGCTCGCTATCGCGGCTCAGACACGCTCGAACGTTACCGCGCATGATATCGCGCCTGATCGGATGAAAGACATTCCGGTAAGGGCAAAGCGTGCTGGGGCGCAAATTGTTTGTTCGACTGCTACAGAATTGCCAAAAGATGTGCCTTTTGAAGTCGTCCTTTGTGATGCGCCCTGCAGTGGCTCGGGCACATGGCGTCGAAACCCAGACGCCAAGTGGCGCCTGACGCAAGATGACTTGAAGGCCTATCAAGCGACGCAACGGTCGGTGTTGAAAGATGCGGTCCAATATGTGCACCCAGATGGCACACTCATTTATGCGACCTGTTCTGTGTTCCAGGATGAGAACGACGAGACGATCGAAAGTTTTCTAGAGGTGCATCCCGAATTCCGTGTGGTGAACGAGAAATTGATGTACCCCAGCGCGGAAACGGATGGTTTCTACTTTTGCGTGTTGCAACGAATTTGATGCGCGGCAAGGGGGTTAGACAAATTGTCGTTAACCAGAATTTAAAGTCACACGGATTAGCGAGGCGAACCACCGAAAGTTTGGGGTCGGCGTCTAGACAAAGGTTGGAAGATGTCACGATTATGAGCAGCTAAATGCGGCAACGGCGCGTCGGCTTGACTCGTGTTTTTTGGAGGCGTTTGTCTCTTTTCTCATGGCTATGATGGTCAATAATGTACTGTTCCAAACTGGCTCCAAAATCGTTTCTGTCACGTTGTTTTGTTTCTTTTCGCTGATAATGTTGCACGATTTTCGTCAAGAACGGGCAAAGATTGAAAAGGAAGAGCGTCAGTTTTCTCTCGATCGCGCGATTGAATCGGTCGTCACGCACGAGCCGGATGCGGCCTTGCTGACGGATGAGGAGGAGGAAATAAAATACTCAAACTCGGCTGTGGTTGACCGATTTGGCTCTGTTGAAGATGGGCTTTTGACCTCAGCCTTTGCTACCATCTTGGCCAGTCCGGAAACCTTGATGTTTCGGTTGCAAATGCGAGCGACGAGTTTTGGGGCCGCGCGAGAGGAAATCAGAACACGCGACGGGGTGTTTCGTCTGTCCGTCGTTCAGTTCGGTGAAAACACGCTCTTGTAGCGTTTGGATCAGGCCGCCGTGGGCGAGAAAGAGAAATTTCGAGCGGCGGACGCGCTCACGCTGCCCATGCTGACTGTCGGGCCTAGCAACGCGATTCTTTACATGAACGAAGCCTGTCGAGAGTTGATCGATTCGCGCACAAAGTCTACCTAAGACATATTTGGAAAGGTACCACTTGGGTTAGGCAAGATCATGCAGCTTGCCGGACGGGCTGGGACTGTCGAAGGTCTACGGGATCGTCAAGCAAACTGGCGGCTTTGTCTTCGCAGAAACCGAAGTTAGTTATGGAACCACATTTCGGATTTTGCTGCCTGCCCACGATATGCCTGTGGCGACCAAAGCGCTCATCTTGATCGATCATGATGAGCACGTGACAAAGCGCGGTGATGGCGTCGTGTTGTTGGTCGAGGATGTGGCACCGGTGCGGTCGTTCGGCTCCCGCGCGCTACAATTGCGGGGCTATACCATCCCCGAAGCCGACTGAGCCGAAACCGCCCTCAATATGCTCGATGATCCTGATCTCGAAGTGGAACTCTTTGTTACGGATGTCATTATGCTAGGCAAAGATGGGCCCACGTGGGTTCGGGAAGCGTTGGAAAAGCGTCCAAAGATAAAAGTGTTTTTTGTGTCAGGCTATGCGGATGATGCTATTGAGAATGAAGGGCAGACCATGCCAAACTCCGTGTTCTTGCCCAAACCCTTCTCGCTCAACCAGCTTACAAACACCGTCAGGCAGCAGTTGCACTAGCCGTTGGGGTCTATAAAGGCCGCGCAGCCTGTGAGGGCGGCGTAGTCATCTTCGACCAAGCTGACGCTAAACTCTGTCAGAAAGTCCTCAAATCGACCCTTAGCCTTGAATGCTTTTTCAAAGTCGAATTGCTTCAGGTAAGGCGCGATGGCACGCGCCACACCGCCGACAAGGTAGATCCCACCAAACGGCAAATGGACGAGAGCCATATCGCCACAGAACCCACCCAAACTGCGCACATAGTGTCGGCCTGCCTGCTGAGCGATCTCATCATCGCCAGCCTTGATCCGCTCCATCACCTCTGCCGCGCGGATGTCGACGGTTTGGCTGGTTTGGGCGGCGTGGAAGGCATATAGGTGCTCCAATCCTCGGCCTGACAGCGCATCTTCGACAGCGGCAAAGCCGTGCTCTATGGCGATGAAGTCTGCCAAGTCCAAATCATCAGGATGATAGACGGGCAGGGAGATGTGACCTGCCTCTGCCGGTGGGCTGAAGAGCCCGTTTTCGGTTTGCAGGACAGAGGCGATGTTCACGCCTGTCCCGAGGCCGATCACTAGTGCGGAGGATGGCTTCCCATTTGTTTCACCGACAATGATCTGCGCGATGTTCTTTTGCGGCACGTGAGAGAGCGCATAGCCCTGCGCTTGCAGGTCATTCAGAATAGCAGTGCGGTCGGCTCCTGTCGCGGCTCGCAAAGCGTCACAGTCGAACACCCAAGACAGATTCGTCATCTCCGCGCGGCCATCGCGAACAGGGCCCGCGATGGCAACACAAGCTGCTGACACTCTGGTATCTCGGTCGGCGATGTAGGCTTCAAGAATGTCTGAAAGGTTGGAATAGTCTGCGTTTCGATAGCGGGCGATGGAGCCTTCCATCACGGCATGACCTTGCGCCAACGCCACGCGCGTATTTGTGCCACCAATGTCGGCGACAAGGCTCATGTTTTTAGGCGAGTTTGCCATGGTGCATCCTAATCGTTTAACGCGACTCGTGGGTGTAATAGGATGATTTCTGTCTACACTCCAAGGGACCAGCGCAAAAAATGTTAGCGCTGACAGTCTTTTTTCGTGCAATCGGGTCTAGTGGTGCCATTGTCCCTCGTTTCGAACGCAAGAAACAAAAAGGCCCGCCGAAGCGGGCCCGTTTCAATGGTTAGGAAGCGCGGCGTCGGCGGCGTCCGCCGCGTTCGCGCCCCTCACCGGGTTTGGCGGGCGCGCGGTTAAACTTGATCCACTCCCCACCGCCTTCGTCGTTGTTGGTCAGGAAGTTGGCCGCGCGGATCGCTTCCATCTCTTTACCTGCTTTCGGCTTGGTGGAGCCCATGCCGAACAGCGTCACAAACGCCGCATCATCCATGCCTTCGGGCAAAATCACACCAGCGGCCTCGACCTCTGCCTTCTTCTCCGCAATCTTCTTTGGCCCAATGGGCAGCGCCACAGGGTTCATGATAGCGGAGGTCATCCCAGCGGTCATCGCCATTGGCAGGAAAGCGTTGTTGATGCCGTGGCGGTTTGGCAGACCAAAAGAGATGTTGGAGGCGCCGCAGGTCGTGTTCACGCCCAGTTCCTCACGCAAACGTCGTACAAGGGTGAACACCTGAAGCCCAGCTGTGCCCATAGCGCCAATTGGCATGACCAGTGGGTCAACAACGATGTCATGTGCAGGGATGCCGAAATCCGCAGCGCGTTCGACGATCTTCTTGGCAACAGCGAACCGCACGTCTGGGTCCTCTGAGATGCCTGTATCGTCGTTTGAAATCGCCACAACAGGCACGTTGTATTTTGCGACCAATGGCAGAACCATCTCCAGCCGCTCTTCCTCACCTGTCACAGAGTTCAAGAGCGGGCGGCCTTCGGCAGCCGCGAGGCCGTTCTCCAACGCGCCTGGAACCGAACTATCGATGCACAGCGGGCAATCGGTGACGGCTTGCACCTTTTCCACCAATTCCTTCATCAACGTCGGCTCAACGAAGTTGTTGTCGGCATATCGCGGGTCTTCGGCCATCTTGTTGGAGAAGACAGCGCCAGAGTTTATATCGAGGATCGTCGCACCCGCGGCCACCTGCGCCAAAGCGTCCGCTTCCACGCGGCTGAAATCACCGCGCTCCAACTCTTCATTCAAAACCTTTCGGCCTGTTGGGTTGATCCGTTCGCCAATCACTGTGAACGGCTGGTCAAAACCAATGATCGCGGTCTTGGTTTTGGATTCGACGATGGTGCGTGTCATACGGCTTCTTTCGTTGGGTTTGCAGGGACGGTCGACGTCCCACCGTGGGCGATGGCCCATTTTGCGTTTGTCTTGATCCCGCCAAGCGGGAAGAAGTGGACATTGGTGATGTTAAAGTCTGGGTTTGCGGCCTTATGCGCGGCAAGCTCTGTCAGAATCTCGGTCGGTTCATAAGGCAGCAGTAGCTTGGTCACGTCCATTGCTCGTTTTTGCAGAACCTTCAGCGACGGGCCGACGCCGCACGCAATGGCGAATTTGATCAGTGTTTGTAGCTTTGCTGGACCTGCGATGCCGATGTGGATCGGAATATCCACGCCAGCAGCCTTGATCGCATTGGCCCATTCGATGATCGGTCCCGCCTCAAACGCGAACTGCGTGGCAAGCGCCATTTGTGCGTCGGAGGTTTCGGAAAACTTCTGCTTCCACAGCAGCGCGTCCATGACGTTCTTGTCAGAGCCATCAGGGTCGATGTCTTTGTTGCCTTCCGGGTGGCCTGCGACATGAAGGTGCTTAAAGCCCGCTTTGCCAAAGAGCCCCGTTTCCAAGAGCTGCACGGAGCTCTCAAAATCGCCATGCGGAGTGGCAACACCACCGGCGAGGAGCAGCGCCTGCTCAACGCCCGCTTCGCCTTGATAGCGCGCGATCCAATCGCCGAGCGTGGCTTCATCTTTGATGATGCGGGCAGGGAAGTGGGGCATGACGTTGTAGCCGTCAGCTGACAAACGTTTGGCTGTGGCGACCATATCCTTAATCGGGGTGCCTTCGATATGCGCGATGTAGACCCGCGTGCCAGATGGCAGCAGCGTAGTGAAATCGTCCACCTTTTCCGCCGTGCGGGGCATCATTTCAATGGAGTAATCCTTCAAGAAGGCTTCAAGCTCTGGATTGAACGGGGCTTCAACGGGGGCTTGCTTCTTTTTGAATGGCAACAATGACATCAGCGCCTCCTTCAGGCGGTTAGCGGGAGTTTGGGGCGTCTTCACGCCCAACCATCGTTGGCGATCAACGCCTTGAGTTTGCTTTGGTCGTATTCTTCTTCAATGCGGGCAACCTGCGCAGTTGCGACATCTTCATCCGCGCCATCGACGGCGAACGGCTCTGCTTTGCGGAAGCCTTCTAGATAAGCATCGCTTTCTGCTGCGCCAGATTTCATCGCGGCACGGTCAATGGCTTGCTCAAAGCGTTCTGGCAAGGGGCGTTTGGTGCCACGGCGGCCCTTGCCGACGATCACCTGTGCCGGCATATCGCGCCAATAAACGATGGTCACATCAGCCATTGATTCCCTCCAAACCGCATCACGCGAGATAAGCCCTTCTAGCATCGCCATGCGTCCATCAATGTCGTTTTTCGACATGAAGCGGAACATGAGCGACTAAGCGTATGTGTTGCATTTAGCGCGCCCAAAGCCACTGCCGAATTTTTCATGAAGACCGTGCAGGACGTTCGACAAAGCTTGCAACACCTGGCGTCGCGGCCTACCTTGGTCCTAACTTAAAAATTGGAGGGCTGACGGATGTCGCCCAAGCGTCCCAAAGGTGCGGGCGCGTTTCCCAAAGCGGTCGAGACTCCCGCGCCAAAAGAGCCAAATCCAGAGATGCTTTATGCGGCTTTGGATCTTGGCACCAATAGCTGTCGTATGTTGATTGCCCAACCTAAGGGCAGTCAGTTTCATGTGATAGATAGCTTCTCGAAAGCTGTGCAGCTGGGCCAAGGGCTGGAAGCCAGTGGTAACCTATCTCGTGCCTCCATGAACCGTACAATCAGCGCGATGCGCATTTGCCGCCAAAAGCTGGAGCGTCACGGGGTCGAGCACATGCGCCTTGTGGCGACTGAGGCGTGCCGCCGCGCCAAAAATGGTGCCTCTTTCGTCGCTCAGGTGCGGAGAGAAACGGGTCTCAACCTTGAAATCATTGAGCCGGAGGAGGAGGCGCAACTGGCTGTCGTTTCCTGCGCGCCGCTCGTCAGCACGAAGACGGAGCAGTTGTTGGTCGTCGATATTGGTGGCGGATCGACTGAACTTGTCTGGGTCGACCTCACTAACGTGCCCAAACGCGAACGCCCACGGGCGATCATGCGGCTCCATGCGGGGTTCAAGACCGATCCGGGTCCGTTTGCGGCTGCAAAAGTGGTGGACTGGATTTCTGTGCCTCTGGGCGTCGCAACGCTGCGCGATCAGTTCAGCGATGTGGAGGACGATGCGGCGCGGTTCGCGTTGATGAGTTGGTTCTTTGAAGAAAACCTCGCTGACTTTTCACCCTATGCGGCGGAGCAGGCGAAAGAAAACTTCCAGATTGTTGGGACAAGCGGGACGGTGACCACCGTTGCTGCATCACATCTGGGGCTGAAACGTTATGACCGGACCAAGGTGGACGGTCTGCGGATGACGTCGGATCAGATTGACGATGTGATCCACGGATACCTGTCACTTGGCCCCACCGGCCGCCGCGCTGACCCACGGATCGGTAGGGATAGACAGGCGCTGATTATGTCAGGTTCAGCGATTTTGCAGGCGTTGATGCGGCTGTGGCCGACGGACCGCTTGTCAGTGGCCGATCGCGGCCTTAGGGAAGGGCTTCTTTATGCGCAGATGTCCGCCGACGGCGTGCTTGAAGACGCCCCATTTTGATGTGACGACCTGAGACGATGGCAAAGAAACCCGGCACAAAAAATAACAGCGGGCGCGGTCAGCGCGATCTGACGGTGAAGGTGAAATCCGCCCGTGGCCGAAAGATGAGCTCGACCCTTTGGCTGCAACGGCAGTTGAACGACCCTTATGTGAAACGCGCCCAGAAAGAAGGGTATCGCGGGCGCGCAGCCTTCAAGATTATGGAGCTTGATGGCAAATTCCGCTTCCTCGTGCCAGGTGCGCGGGTTGTCGATCTGGGCTGCGCTCCCGGGGGATGGTGTCAGGTGGCGGTGAAGCGGGTCAATGCTCTGGGCTCTCGGAAGTCAAAGGCGCAGGGCCTCGTCTTGGGCATCGACCTGCAAGAGGTGGAGCCGATTGCAGGAGCCGAAATCCACCAACTCGACTTTATGGAAGACGACGCAGATCAGAAGGTCAAAGAGTTGCTGGGCGGCAAAGCTGATGTGGTTATGTCCGACATGGCGGCCAGCGCATCTGGCCATAAGCAGACCGATCACCTGCGGATCATCGCGCTGTGTGAAACAGCCGCCTATTTTGCTTTCGACGTCTTGGAAGAGGGCGGCACATTTGTCGCCAAAGTTTTGGCAGGTGGCGCTGAGGGTGAGTTACAAAAGCTCCTCAAGCAACGGTTCACCAAAGTGGCGAACGTAAAGCCGCCATCGTCCCGTTCTGACAGTTCGGAAAAATTCGTCGTCGCAACAGGCTTCAGGGGTTAAGGCGCGTCTGCGTTCGGAAAGAACAACCGTTCGCCCGCCACGCTGTAGCCCGCAATCGCGGCCTGTCCGTCAACCCCCAATAGCCAGTCGGCCAATTGATCCGCACCCTCTTGGTCTAGCTTTGGGCAGTGATCGTGGGAGATGCGCACAACGCCATACTGATTGAACAGCAGTGGATCGCCTTCGAACAGAACCCTGAAATCGCCCTTATTCCCAAATCGCAACCACGTCGCGCGGTCGGTCATCACATAGGCGTTGAGCCCGCGCGCTGTGTTGAGCGTCGCACCCATACCGGCGCCTGTCTCCAAATACCATGCGCCGCTGAAGATCGTCGGATCAATGGAGGTTGCCGCCCATAGCTTCAATTCCGCCTTATGCGTCCCGCTGTCATCGCCGCGCGACATAAAGCGGCTTTCGGTATCCGCAATTTTGGCAAGCGCAGTGGCAACGGTTCTGGCCCCTGTCAATCCAGCCGGATCGGCGGCAGGTCCCACAAAGATAAAGTCGTTATACATCAGATCGGACCGAGAGGTACCAAAGCCCGCCTCAACAAATGCTTCCTCCGACTCCCGCGCGTGAACGATGAGCAAGTCACCGTCGCAGTGTTGCGCATTCTTCAGGGCCTGACCCGTCCCAACCGCGACAACACTGACCTCAACGCCGGTCTTCGCCGTAAACTCCGGCAGTATCGCGTCATAGAGGCCAGAGTTCTGCGTCGACGTGGTCGATTGCAGGATTAACGGATCGGCGCAGACGGGCGTCGCCAAAAGCAGGAACAGGGCACGAATCATAGAAGAAGGTCACCCGATAGATAGGCTTTGGCGATTTCTGTTGCCGGCGCCTTAAAAAACGCCTCTGCCGGTGAGTGTTCCAAAACGGTGCCTTTGTGCAGAAAAATGATGTCATCGCACAAACGCGCGGCTTGAGCTTGGTCATGCGTCACGAGGACGACTTTGACGCCCTTGGCCGCGATGGGCTTCAACAAATCCTCAATTGCTTTGGTTGCGGTTGGATCAAGGCTCGCCGTGGGTTCGTCCAAAAGCAGTAGTTTTGGTGACGCTGCCAACGCGCGCACGATGGCAAGCCGCTGTTGTTCACCACCGGACAAGCTCCGCGCGGGATTTTCGGCCAAGCGTGTGAGGTTTGCGGCAACAAGCAGTTCCGCCAGAATACCGGGGCGATCTCTCCGCGGCATGCCTGCGACCTTCAAAGCATGGATCAGGTTGGCACGCACGGAGCGGCGCAAAAGCACCGGCTTCTGAAAGACAAGGCTTGGTGCGCCAATATCCTCTGCAATCGTCACGCTACCTTGCGTGGGTGCGATCAGCGACATGATCGTGCGCAAGAGGAGCGATTTACCCGCGCCGTTTGGACCAAGCAGGCCGGTCACGCCCGATTTTGATACTGTGGCGGTCACGCCATTTAATAGCGGCGCACCCTCATGCGTGAGGCCGATGTTTGAGAGCGTCAGAGCAGGCTCAGCGTGTTGG
The DNA here is from genome assembly GCF_965661665.1 of Cognatiyoonia sp. NCBI lineage: Bacteria > Pseudomonadati > Pseudomonadota > Alphaproteobacteria > Rhodobacterales > Paracoccaceae > Cognatiyoonia > Cognatiyoonia sp. The sequence goes on from NZ_CBFIEO010000014.1 coordinate 20,951, forward strand.
GCTTGCCCCGGAAACGGGACGATGTGAGCTGTGTCAGACATGCGCCATCTCCCGCTGTCGTGGTCCAAGTGCGAAGACCGCTGCATTGGTGCAAAGCGCGATCAATAACAAGATCATGCCAAGCGCCAATGCCATCGCCAATTCCCCGCGCGACGTCTCCAGTGCGATAGACGTCGTCATCACACGGGTCACGTGATTTATGTTGCCGCCGACGATCATCACGGCGCCCACCTCTGCGAACGCACGACCAAGTCCCGCGACAGCGGTGGTCAACAGTGCAGGGTGCGCTTCCCGCAAGAGCGTCATCACCTGCTGGGCCCGCGACGCCCGCATCGCGCGAAGAGTTTCACCGTGTTCCAGCAAGAGGTCCGACACCGTGCCCCGCGTGAGGGAGATGATGATCGGCACGATCAGCACAACCTGTGCGATAATCATGGCAGTGGGTGTGTAGAGAAGTTCAAGCACGCTCAGCGGACCGGCTTGGCTGAACAGCAGATAAAGCGTCAGCCCCACGACCACAGGCGGCAGGCCCATCGCGGCGTTGAAGAAAAGGATGATCGCCTGTCGCCCCGGAAAGCGCGAAATGGCCAAGGCCGCCCCGATGGGGAAACTCAGCAGACAAGCCACAAGTAAAGCGACCAAAGACACGCGCAAAGACAGCAGCACGATCTCAACAAGATCGGTGTTGCCGGTCGAGATCAGCAAGAATGCTTGTGCAAATGCGTCCGTGAAGCTGGTCATTGGCCCTCCAGCCGCGACCATAGCGAATTATCGGCCAAGCGTGAGGGGCAAACTACACGGTAAAGCAATTTTGTTCAGGCGAGGTGGATCTGCGTGCCCCAATCCTGACAGGCCATGGCCAGCTGTTCAGACTGCAGAGCATTGGTCACGAAGTGATCTGCTTCCGCAAGGGATGCGATACGGACGGGGGCTTTGCGTGTGAACTTGCTACTGTCCCCAACGACAATCGTAGACCGCGCAGCTTGCATGATTTTTTGGCTCACGCGTACCTCTTCAGCATCGAAGTCGAGCAGATCGCCGTCAGGGTCGATGGCGGAGGCGCCAACAACTGCGATGTCGACCTTGAACCGCTGGATCGCCACGGCTGCAAGGTCGCCTGTCAGCCCGCCGTCCGACCGCCGCAGGCGACCGCCTGACACGATGACTTCGCAGGATGGATGCGGGGCCAAAATGTTTGCCACGTTCAGGTTGTTGGTCACCACCATCAGATTACGATGATTGAGCAGGGCTTGAGCAACGGCTTCGGTTGTTGTGCCAATGTTGAGAAATAGCGAGGCATTGTCAGGGATCAGTCCTGCGGCGGCTTTCGCAATGCGCCGTTTGAAATCGCGTTGCAAAGACCGCCGCTCGTCATACCCGATATTCGCAACGCCAGAGGGCAGCACGGCACCACCATGCACCCGTTCCAAAAGCCCCGCTTGTGACATCTGCCGCAGGTCGCGGCGGATCGTTTGAACGGCGACATTCAAGTCCTGTGCAAGAATGTTCGCTTGTACGGAACCGTTCTGTCTGGCACGGGCTAGGATATAGTCGTGGCGATTGATATCAGTCATGGGTTCGCTTTGGATGTTCCGCGAGCGTTTAAGGCGTTCAACTCATATATTTTATCAGTAATTTAATATTCGTTTTGAGTTCGTGCAATAAAAACCGAACATCTTTCTGGTTTCGGCTTTCACTACCGAAATCCGCAGGTTAGCGCTGTGCCAGTATTGGAGAAGATGATGAGCACAGACTTCGATCTTTTTGTCATTGGCGGCGGTATCAACGGCGTTGGCATCGCACGGGACGCGCAAGGCCGCGGGTTGCGCGTGGCGCTGGCAGAGATGGATGACCTCGCCTCCAAGACGTCATCGGCATCAACCAAGCTGTTCCATGGCGGTCTGCGCTATCTTGAGTTTTTTGAGATTGGCCTTGTCCGCAAAGCCTTGATTGAGCGCGAGCTGTTGCTCAAAGCCATGCCGCACATCAGTTGGCCGATGCGATTTGTGCTGCCATATCACAAAGACATGCGGTTTGAGGGGGAAACCCCGACATCCAAGCTTCTCTCCACCGTTATGCCATGGATGAAAGGCCGCCGGCCGTCGTGGCTGATCCGGCTTGGTCTGGCACTTTATGACAATCTCGGTGGGTGGAAGAGCCTGCCGCAAACGCGGACGTTGCATCTGCCGACGAACCCCGTGGGCAAGGCACTGAAGTCCAAGTTCAAACTAGCTTACGAATATTCCGACTGCTGGGTGGAAGACTCGCGGCTTGTCGTCCTGAATGCGCGGGATGCGGAAGAACGCGGCGCACTGATCATGACCCGCACCAAAGTCGTGTCCGCTGAACGTGAGGGCGATCACTGGTCTATCACGATGGAAGGACCGGATGGTATCGAGACTGTGACCGCGCGTGGGTTGGTCAATGCGGGCGGCCCTTGGGTTGAGGATATCGTCAAAAACACCGTGCGGCTGAACAGCACTGAAGGCATTCGTTTGGTCCGCGGTTCCCACATCGTGACAAAGCGGCTGTTCGACCATGACAAGGCATATTTTTTCCAAGGTGAGGATGGGCGGATCATCTTTGCAATTCCCTATGAGACGGATTTCACGCTAATTGGCACCACGGACGCCGAACATGACGATCTGTCCAAGGAACCGACGGCGACAGAGGAAGAGCAGGACTACCTGATCGAATTCGCCAACAACTATTTCACCCAGACGATCACACGCGACGATATCGTTTGGACCTATTCAGGTGTGCGTCCGCTTTACGACGACGGAGCAAAATCAGCTACGGCGGCGACACGCGACTATGTTTTGTCGCTCGACACTAACGGACCCGTGCTTCTGAACGTCTTTGGCGGCAAGATCACGACCTACCGCAAGCTTGCCGAAGCCGTGCTGGAAAAGCTGAAGCCGCATGTCGGCGGGCAGGGCGAATGGACGGCAAAGGTTCCCTTGCCCGGCGGTGATTTCCCCGTGAGCAAGGTGAACGCGCGTATCGATGATCTGCAAGATAAATATTCGTTCCTCAACGGTCGCTGGGCCAAACGGCTGTTCCGTGCCTATGGCACCGAAGCGGAGGAGGTGCTGGGCAAAGCTAAATCTGCGGCTGATTTGGGGGAGATGTTCGGCGCTGATCTGAGTGCTGCTGAAGTGATGTGGCTGATGGACAAGGAATACGCGCAAACGGCGGAAGATGTCATCTGGCGTCGCAGCAAGCTGGGTCTGCGCCTGACCAAAGACCAGATCGCGCGAATTGATGACTTCATGCGGAGCCAACAATAACCTAGTCTGCTCAAAATTATCGGGGAGAGAAACGCTATGACCTATATTCTGGCGATTGATCAGGGCACCACTTCCAGCCGCGGGATCGTGTTCGACAAGGACATGTCGATTGTCGCGATTGCGCAGCAGGAATTTGATCAGCATTTCCCCAAATCCGGCTGGGTTGAACATGTGGCCAACGACCTGTGGACCACGACCGTCGCAACGGCCAAAGGCGCGATTGATAAAGCGGGGCTTCATCCCTCGGACATTCAAGGCATCGGCATCACCAACCAGCGCGAAACTACAATCGTGTGGGACAAGCGCACCGGGGAGGCTGTTCACAACGCGATCGTTTGGCAGGACCGCCGTACGTCGGATATATGTCAGGAGCTAAAGAATGATAGCTTAGAAGCGGAAATCACGGAAAAGACAGGGCTTTTGCTCGATCCCTATTTCTCTTCCACCAAAGTGAAATGGATCCTCGACAACGTAGATGGCGCACGCGCGGATGCCGAAGCGGGCTATCTGTTGTTTGGCACAGTTGATTGCTATCTCATCTGGAAGTTCACCAATGGTGCACGGCACGTCACCGATGCCACCAACGCGGCGCGGACTATGCTCTTTAACATTCGTGACAATGCCTGGGACGCAGGCATTTGTGAGCGGCTCGGTATCCCTATGAGAATGTTGCCAGAAGTGCTTGATTGTGAGGCGGATTTTGGAACAGTCTCTGCTGAGATACTTGGTGCAGACTTGCCAATTTTGGGCGTCGCAGGCGATCAGCAAGCGGCAACGCTTGGCCAAGCCTGTTTTGCGCCAGGCATGTTGAAATCCACCTATGGAACGGGCTGTTTTGCGCTTTTGAATACAGGTGAAACGCTGGTTCGAAGCCAAAACCGTCTGCTCGGCACCATCGCCTATCGTTTGAATGGCAAAACCACCTACGCGCTCGAAGGGTCGATCTTCATCGCTGGTGCGGTGGTGCAATGGCTGCGCGACGGTTTGGGGATCATCGCCAAGGCCGCTGACACGCATCCCTTGGCTGAGAAGGCCGATCCAGAGCAGGAACTTTACCTTGTTCCGGCATTCACCGGCATCGGAGCGCCACATTGGGACGCCAACGCCCGTGGCGCTATTTATGGCCTCACACGCGGCTCTGGCCCTGCCGAGTTCGCCAAAGCAGCGCTGGAAAGCGTCGGCTTCCAAACGCGGGAGCTTTTGGACGCAATGCATGCGGACTGGGACGGCGCGACAGAGGACTCAGTGTTGCGTGTGGATGGGGGGATGAGCGCCTCCGATTGGACGATGCAGTTTTTGTCCGACATTCTTGATGCGCCTGTGGATCGCCCGAAGGTCTTGGAAACGACAGCGCTCGGCGTGGCATGGCTCGCTGGGATGCGGGCAGGGATCTATCCCGATATGGATGGGTTTGCGGCGAATTGGGCGCTTGATCAGCGGTTTGAGCCGAATATGGATCAAGAAATACGCAACCAGCGCTATTCGGGTTGGCAGGATGCAATCCGGCGGACGCTCAGTTCCTGACGCTGGGCAATTTGCCACAGATCAAACTTAAGGCGACATTCGTCTTGCAGTCGCGCTTTGATGTCTTCGTCGAGGTTTACGCTTAAGGGTGGCGACACATTGTGTTGGTTGGTTTCAATGTCGCGCCCCAATTTGTGTGAGAGAAACCGTAGCGCGGATAGGTACATATCATATTGGTAAAGGTGATCGATTCCGAGCTGTCCATCCTGTCCAATTAGGAAATTGGATTACTTCCCCAAATTCGCAAGTGGGGCAGGATCATCGGCCAAATATTCCAGCACAAATTCATTGAAAGTCACGTCTCGCGTGCTTTGGGGTTGGCCGAGCAGATACTCGATCAATGCGAAGGTTTCGAGTTTTGAAGGGGCGCCAAGTTCCCAAAGTGTCCGTTCCAAGCTTCGTCGATAGCGCCGCACGTTCATATGTTTCAGGCTCGGTGGCGATCTCACGGTCATGCACGCATGTGCCATCAAAGCCCTCTGTAGGGTGGTCGATCCGCTCTTTGTCGTGGCGAAGATCACCAGTTTTTTATTAAATAATACAAGCATCTGTCGAAAATTGCGCCCGAAACCGCTGTTGCCATAGAAAATCAATACTTCGTTAACCACCAGAGAAGTATGATGAGTGATGAAGATTTTAGTTGAAATGTTCTTGCTTTGGTCTCATTAAGAAAAGAGAACATAAAAAGAACATAGCAGTGATTGCCGCCCCGTTGTGGGCGTGACATAAGGACATGAAAGATGGCAGCAACGGCAGAACTCCTTTCGATGAGCGACAAGAAAACATCCGATAAGCAAAAGGCGCTTGATAGCGCACTTGCACAGATTGAGCGCCAGTTTGGCAAGGGCTCAATCATGAAGCTGGGCGGTGAGAACCAGTTCCAAGATATTGAAGCGACGTCTACAGGATCACTTGGCCTCGATATCGCGCTTGGTATCGGCGGCCTGCCGAAAGGCCGGATCATTGAGATTTACGGGCCTGAAAGCTCCGGTAAGACGACGTTGACCCTTCATGCTGTGGCGGAAGAGCAGAAAAAAGGCGGCGTTTGCGCCTTCGTAGATGCGGAACACGCGCTTGATCCGCAGTATGCGAAGAAGTTGGGCGTGAACCTTGATGAGCTTCTGATTTCGCAGCCGGACACAGGTGAGCAGGCGCTTGAGATTGTTGATACGCTCGTACGCTCTGGCGCGGTGAACCTAATCGTAGTTGACTCCGTCGCGGCGCTGACGCCGAAATCAGAGCTTGAAGGCGACATGGGCGACAGCAGCGTCGGCGTACATGCCCGTCTGATGTCGCAAGCGATGCGGAAGCTGACAGGCTCCATCAACCGCTCCAACTGTATGGTGATTTTCATCAACCAAATTCGGATGAAGATTGGTGTGATGTTTGGCTCGCCTGAGACGACAACAGGGGGCAACGCGCTGAAGTTCTACTCCTCCGTCCGTCTCGACATCCGCCGTATTGGTGCGATCAAGGACCGCGATGAGGTTGTGGGCAACGCAACCCGTGTGAAAGTGGTTAAGAACAAGGTGGCCCCACCGTTCAAGCAGGTGGAATTCGACATTATGTATGGCGAGGGCATCTCAAAGAACGGCGAACTGTTGGACCTTGGTGTGAAAGCTGGCGTGGTTGAGAAATCAGGCGCTTGGTTCAGCTATGGTGATGAGCGGATCGGACAGGGGCGTGAAAACTCCAAGATGTTCCTGAAAGAGAACCCTTCTGTGGCGCTTGAAATCGAAGATAAAATCCGCGCGGCGCACGGCCTCGATTTCGATATGGAACAGAACGATCCCGATAAGAATGATGACGACGCGCTCGTAGAAGTTTAACCGCTCAAACAGTCTCAAAAAGGGCGTCGCGGCGTGCGGTGCCCTTTGTCATTTGACCTGTGGACCTTTTAAGGAGCCAAGGGTATTTCTGGCCTTCAAACATTGACCCATTTGGATGAAGCGCCATGACCAGCCTTGCCGACATTCGTTCGACGTTTCTTGATTATTTTGGACGGCAGGACCATGAGGTCATCGCCTCAAGCCCGCTTGTCCCGCGCAATGACCCCACTTTGATGTTTACCAACTCTGGCATGGTGCAATTCAAGAACCGCTTTACGGGCGTGGAAAGCGGCGATTACCAGCGTGCGACTTCCTCACAGAAATGCGTACGGGCAGGTGGTAAGCACAACGACCTCGATAACGTGGGCTATACAGCGCGCCACCACACGTTTTTCGAGATGCTCGGCAACTTCAGCTTTGGCGACTACTTCAAAAATGAAGCGATCCCGTTTGCTTGGGAATTGCTGACCAAAGATTTCGGCATCGACAAGTCGAAACTGATGACAACCGTTTATCACACGGATGATGAAGCGTTCGATATCTGGAAAAAGCTCGGCGTTCCCGAGGATCGAATCATTCGCATCGCAACCGATGACAATTTCTGGCGCATGGGGCCAACCGGTCCGTGTGGTCCCTGTACTGAGATTTTCTACGACCACGGCGATCACATTTGGGGAGGTCCTCCGGGTTCGCCTGAGGAGGACGGCGACCGCTTCATCGAGATTTGGAACGTCGTCTTCATGCAGAACGAACAGTTCGATGACGGGTCGATGGCGCCGTTGGAGATGCAATCAATCGACACGGGCATGGGATTGGAGCGCATCGCTGCGTTGCTTCAGGGCAGCCACGATAACTACGATACGGACCTTTTCAAGGCATTGATTGAGGCCTCCGCACATGCGACCTCAACCGATCCTTATGGCGAGCAGAACGTGCATCACCGTGTGATTTCCGATCACCTGCGGTCCACGTCCTTCTTGATTGCTGAAGGGGTACTGCCCTCAAACGAAGGGCGCGGGTATGTGCTGCGTCGGATCATGCGCCGCGCAATGCGGCATGCGCATCTACTGGGGGCGAAATACCCTGTCATGCACAAACTGGTGCCCGCTTTGGTGCAGCAGATGGGCGTGGCTTATCCGGAACTGGGTCAAGGTCAGAAACTGATTGAAGAAACGCTTTTGAATGAAGAAGTGCGGTTCAAGACGACTTTGGATCGCGGCCTGAAGCTTTTGGATGATGAATTGTCGAACCTGCCAGACGGTGCTGACCTTCCAGGCGACGCGGCGTTCAAGCTTTATGACACCTATGGATTCCCGCTCGACCTCACTCAAGATGCGTTGCGCGAAAGGGGCCGCGGTGTCGACAGCGACGGTTTCGATGCCGCAATGGCAGAGCAAAAGGCCAAAGCTCGCGCGGCATGGTCCGGCACGGGCGAGGCGGAGAACGCCACTATCTGGTTCGACGTTGCTGAAGAGAACGGTGCTACAGATTTCTTAGGTTACGAATCCATCAACGCCGAAGGACAGATCGTCGCCATCGTGCAGGATGGTGAGGCGAAGGATGCCGCCAAAGGCACAGTGCAGGTCGTCCTGAACCAGACGCCGTTCTACGCGGAAAGCGGCGGTCAGGTTGGTGACAGCGGTACCCTCAAAACCAATACGGGGACAGTTATTGTCACGGACACAAAGAAGGTCGCCAATGTCTTCATTCACATCGGTGAGGTGAGCGATGGCGAGATTAAGAAGGGCCAAGGTGCGGAGCTTTCGGTCGATGCGAACCGCCGCGCTGCGATTCAAGCAAACCACTCCGCCACCCACCTCTTGAATGAGGCGCTGCGCAACACGTTGGGTGATCACATTGCGCAACGTGGCTCTCTGAATGCGCCGGATCGGTTGCGGTTTGATTTTAGCCACAACAAGGGAGTTGTCCCTGAGGAATTGAAAGCGGTGGAGGCGGAGGTAAACAAGCTCATCCGCCAGAACTCTAACGTCGAAACCCGCATCATGACCCCGGACGACGCCCGCGCGATGGGCGCGCAAGCGCTCTTTGGGGAGAAATACGGCGACGAGGTGCGCGTGGTGTCGATGGGCATCGCCGAAGGGTCTGGCAGAGGTACAGACGGCGACACCTACAGTCTGGAGCTTTGTGGCGGTACTCATGTGAAGCAACTGGGCGAGATTGGTGCGTTCGTCGCACTCAGCGACAGCGCCTCTAGCGCAGGTGTGCGACGGATCGAGGCGCTGACGGGTCAGGCGGCATTGGATCATTTTGCCACGCAGGCAGAAAGATTGTCTGCCGTGGCGCAAACCATGAAGACCTCGATTGGCGAGGTTGAGGAGCGCGTGAAAGCGCTAATGGAAGAGCGCAAAGCCTTGTCCAACGAAGTGGCGCAACTGCGCCGCGAACTTGCGATGGGCGGCGGCGGCACTGGCGGTCCAACGCAAGAAGATTTGAATGGCACATGCTTCATGGGTCAGGTTCTGTCAGGCGTGTCTGGGAAAGAACTGCCCGCACTGGTTGATCAGTTCAAAGAGCGGGTAGGTAGTGGCGTTGTCCTCCTCATCTCGGACGCAGGCGGCAAAGCCGCCATCGCGGCGGGTGTGACCAAGGATCTGACGGAGAAGTTCAACGCGGTCGACATTCTGCGCACAGCGGTTGAGGCTTTGGGCGGCAAAGGTGGCGGTGGCCGGCCGGACATGGCGCAAGGCGGCGCTGCGAGCGCAGAAAAAGCTGATGACGCTATCGCTGCTGTTAAAGCGAAATTGGGGGAATAGGCCATGCCAACAGCACTTTGGATCGCGCATGTGACTGTCACGGATGAAGCGTCATATGCAGAATACGCAAAGCGCGCGACGGTCGCGATTGCGGATCGTGGCGGTGTCTTCCTCGCCCGTGGCGGGGCCTGCAAGCAGCTTGAAGGCCCAGAGCGACCGCGCAATGTCGTGGCCCGGTTTCCCAGTATTGAGGCCGCGGACGCCTGCTATCATTCGGATGCGTACCAAGATGCGCTCAGCTTTGCAAAAGGTGCCTCCCAGCGGGAGCTTTGCATTGTTGAGGAGTTGGACACCTGAGCCAACTGGCCGAAATGATGTCCAACCATGCGCAAACCGGGCGCGTGGAGTGGATTGGCCTTCGATCAGTACGTCTGGTGAAAATTGAGGTCGTGCCATTAGCGCTGATTGAGCTCAGCGGATTGGTTGGGGACGACAGCCGTGCGGGGAAACAGGCGGTGACACTGATGCAGGCGGAACATCTCTAAGTTATTGCCCGTTTGGCAGGGCTTGCGATCGTCACCCCCGAAACGCTTCGCCATAACGTTGTAGTCTCGCGCATCAACCTTCAGGCGTTGAAAAACCCACCTATCCGAATTGGCAGCGTAATCCTCAAAATTGAAGGGCCATGTCCGCCGTGTTCGCGGATGGAAAAATCACTGAGGCGTGGCGGCTATAATGCCATGCGCGGCCATGGCGGGCGGTATGCGAGGGTCATTGAAGCCGGCGATATAAACGTCGGATCAGCAAATCACTGAGCCGCCCGCGCCATCCGTTTGCGCTCATGAGTGTCGAGGTAGCGTTTACGCAAGCGCACGACATTTGGCGTGACTTCCACCAATTCGTCGTCATCGATATAAGCAATCGCTTCTTCAAGGCTCATCCGCACAGGCGGCGTTAACCGCACGGCTTCATCGGAACCTGACGCACGGACGTTGGTCAACTTCTTGCCTTTGAGCGGGTTTACCTCAAGGTCGTTTTCTCGGCTGTGTTCGCCGATGATCATGCCCTGATAGACATTCTCCTGCGCCCTGATAAACATCTTGCCGCGCTCTTCAAGGTTCCAGAGTGCGAAGGCCACGGATGTGCCGTTTTCCATCGAGATCAGAACACCTTGGCGCCGACCTTCGATTTTGCCCTTATGCGGGGTGGAGCCGTGGAAGATACGGTTCAAAACGCCGGAGCCGCGTGTGTCGGTTAGAAACTCGCCATGATAGCCAATGAGACCACGGGACGGGACGTGCGCCACAATGCGCGTCTTGCCTGCACCGCCAGGGCGCATCTCAATCAGATCACCTTTGCGCGGCCCGGTCAGTTTTTCGACCACGACGCCCGTGTATTCGTCATCGACGTCGACGGTGACCTCTTCGACAGGCTCCATCCGCTCACCGTTTTCCTCGGTGTAAATCACCTGCGGGCGGGAGATGGACAGTTCGAACCCTTCGCGGCGCATATTCTCGATCAAGACACCCATTTGAAGTTCGCCACGGCCAGAAACCTCGAACGCATCGCCACCGGGCGTGTCGGCTACCTTGATCGCGACGTTCACCTCGGCCTCCTTCATCAACCGTTCGCGAATGACGCGCGATTGAACCTTTTTGCCATCACGTCCAGCCAACGGGCTGTCGTTGATGCCGAAAGTCACGGTAATCGTTGGCGGGTCGATCGGCTGTGCGGGGATCGGTTCTTCAATCGCCACGTCGCAGAGCGTGTCGGCCACGGTGGCCTTGGTCATGCCCGCGATTGTTACGATGTCGCCTGCCTCGGCCATATCAATCGGCTGCTGCATCAATCCACGGAAGGCGAGGATTTTTGACGCGCGAAACTGTTCAATCCGGTCACCTTCGCGGCTCATCGCTTTGATCGTGTCACCGGTCTTCAGCGTTCCGCTCTCCACGCGCCCCGTCAGGATGCGGCCAATAAACGGATCGGCGGAGAGCGTCGTTGCCAGCATACGGAACGGCTCATCCCGCGCCGCGATCTGCGCAGGGGCAGGGACGTGATCGACGATGAGGTCAAAGAGCGCATCGAGGTTTTCACGCGTGCCATCAAGATCTGCGTCACACCATCCAGACCGGACGGAGGCGTACATCGCAGGGAAGTCGAGTTGGTCATCGCTGGCATCGAGGTTTGCGAACAGGTCGAAAACTTCATCCAACGCCCGATCAGGGTCACCGTCAGGCTTGTCGACCTTGTTCACGACAACAATCGGACGCAGGCCAAGGGCCAGCGCTTTGGAGGTCACAAACTTCGTCTGCGGCATCGCGCCTTCGGCGGCGTCTACCAGCAGAACGACTCCGTCCACCATCGACAGGATACGCTCCACCTCGCCACCAAAGTCCGCGTGGCCGGGCGTGTCGACGATGTTGATCCGCGTGCCCTTCCATTCGACGGAAGTACATTTCGCAAGGATCGTGATGCCCCGCTCACGCTCGATGTCGTTGCTGTCCATCACACGTTCGGTGATGGCTTCGTTGTCGCGGTAAACGCCGGACTGCTTCAGCAGTTCATCAACGAGTGTTGTCTTGCCGTGGTCAACGTGCGCGATGATCGCGATATTGCGGATATCCATAGGGCCGTGCCTTCAAAGGGAGGGTTGCGGCGCGGATAGCCTGAGTTGCGGACGTTGACCACCCCTGATTTCGTCAGTGGGTGGAGGTGTTTGATAACAGGTGAATCACAAGCACACCCGCAAGGATGAGGGATATGCCAATCACTGCCCAGAAATCGAGCCGCTGACCAAAAATCACAAGACCGATGACTGCGATCAGAACGATCCCAAGCCCCGACCAAACCGCATACATGATCCCAACCGGCATGTATTTGAGTGTGATGCCCAGAAGGTAGAAAGAAATGCCGTAGCTGATGAACAGGATCACCGTCGGCAATGGCTTGGTGAACTGCTGACTGGCCTGCAACGCGGTGGTGCCAATCGTTTCTGCCACGATGGCGAAGAACAGGGTGATGTAGTGGGTTGGCATTGTGTCGTTCACCTAGCAATGTATCGGTCCTGCCGGTGATTGAAGCCGACAATGGTGTTGGTGACAAGCGCGCCTGCCAACGAGCACGCGATTAAGCTGCTGGGGAGGATGAAAAAGGCGACACCAAAGAGGAGCGCGTCGAAAATAAGTTGGCTCCAGCCCGCTTGGAAGCCATTCTTTTCTTGAAGATAGAGCGCCAGAATACCAACGCCGCCCAGTGAGGCCTCATGTCTAAACACCGCGTTGAGGCCAACGCTGCATGTGGCGCCGCTAAGGAACGCTGCCAGAGGGGGTGGCATGGAAGCGATCGTGATGGTTTCGTAGAGCGTGAAGGCAACCGCCGCAAACTCATCTGTTTCTTCCAAATACTCGCCAGAGATGCATTCATACCCGAGAGGATCGACAGTTGTTATGTCGGCAAGTTGCCTAGTCTTCGCGAAGGCTGGAGCAGGTGCCAAGGAAATCGCGAAAATAGACAGCGGGTGAAGGGCCTTCGTACTCATTAACGGCCCCCAGACCAATAAAAACGCTATTAATTCTAGTATCAAATTAGTGACACAATTTTGCCATGATTGATTGCGAATTGCGATCGAAGTTAACAAATAAGGCGTGAACTCGCCGATTTTTTTTCGACAATTGTGGGTTTTTGTGGGGATTGTCCCAAATCGAGCCGAAATCAGCGGATTTGGAATGGTAGGCCCGGCAGGACTTGAACCCGCAACCAAAGCGTTATGAGCGCTCTGCTCTAACCAATTGAGCTACAGGCCCGCCACGGAGTTTGCGTACCAGACCCAGAGCATTCGTCAAGCGGAAGTGACCGCACCGGACTAATCACCCAGCGCGGCGAATTTCTTATTTGTCGGCCATCATTGTGTCAGACATCATGCTTTCGGACATTATCGCGTCGCCATCCTTCATAATCGCGTCTTGCTCGGCGCAAGCTGCTAGACCTAAAGCGACAAACTTCAGTGCTACAACTTTCTTGGTCATAGTTTCCCCCATTTGAATTTATGGGACGACTGGGCGGCAGAACATCGATCACAGTCAATCAACGCTCTTTAACATGACGGGGAGGATTGCGTGAGCGAACCCGCTTCGGTTCGGTTGCACAGGGGCCGTTGTTCCGCTAGGTGGGCGACAGCACATCGGAAGGGGAAACGGCGTGACAAAGAACGGTCTGACATATGCAGATGCGGGCGTCGATATTGACGCTGGAAACACCCTGATTGAACGGATCAAACCGGCCGCGAAGCGCACCAAACGCTCAGGCGTAATGGCAGGGCTCGGCGGGTTTGGCGCGCTCTTTGATCTCAAAGATGCAGGCTACACCGATCCGATCCTTGTGGCTGCGACCGACGGCGTGGGAACGAAGCTTCGAATTGCCATCGACACAGGCAATGTCGGCAGTATCGGGATCGATCTTGTCGCCATGTGCGTCAATGACCTTGTTTGTCAGGGGGCGGAGCCGCTTTTCTTCCTTGATTACTTCGCGACGGGCAAGCTTGACCTCGACAGCGCCACGCTGATCATCGAAGGCATCGCGGCGGGCTGTGAGGCGTCCGGCTGCGCGCTCATCGGTGGAGAAACGGCAGAAATGCCAGGCATGTATGAGGCGGGGGATTTCGACCTTGCTGGATTTGCTGTCGGCGCGATGGAACGGGGCGCGGACCTGCCAGCATGTGTCAAAGAAGGCGATGTCTTGTTAGGGCTTGCGTCTGATGGCGTGCACTCCAACGGATACTCTTTAGTCCGCAAAATCGTTGAGGTGTCGGGTCTTGCGTGGTCTGACAAAGCGCCCTTCGCGGAGGAAAGCCTTGGTGAAGCTTTGCTTGCGCCGACACGGCTTTATGTCAAACCAGCCTTGGAGGCAGTGCGGTCGGGCGGCGTTCACGCGCTGGCGCATATCACTGGTGGCGGTTTGACAGAAAACCTGCCTCGCGTCCTGCCAGATGGCTGCGGGACGGAGATTGATCTGACATCTTGGGCGTTGCCACCCGTATTTGACTGGTTGTCAGAGGTCGGCGGAATCGCCCCATCCGAGATGCTGAAAACCTTCAACGCTGGCATTGGTATGGTACTTGTGGTCGATCCCGCAAAAGCGGATGATCTCGCTGATCTGCTGGCCGAGCAGGGCGAGACGGTCTATCGGATTGGCCGTGTGACGAGCGCACCAGAAATTTCTTACACAGGTCAGCTCGCTTGACGCCAAAGGTCGCAATCCTGATTTCGGGCAGCGGGTCCAACATGGTGTCCTTGGTGGAAGCCATGCAAAGCACAGGGTTCGCTGAACCTGTTTTGGTTGTCTCAAACGTTTCAGATGCAGGTGGTTTGGTGAAAGCGCAAAGTCTCGGTGTGCCCACTGCAACTGTCGATCATCGGGACTTTGGCAATGACCGGGCGGCGTTCGAAGATACGCTTCAGATAGAATTGGAGAAGACCGCGCCGGACGTAATCTGCTTGGCTGGGTTCATGCGGGTACTGACGGCGGGTTTCGTCTCCAAATGGGACTGCAGGATGCTCAACATCCATCCCTCCTTGCTCCCCAAATACAAAGGGCTACATACGCATCAGCGGGCGCTGGATGCCGGTGATGCGGAACATGGCTGCAGCGTCCATCTTGTGACAGCGAATCTGGATGATGGGCCGATCCTTGGCCAAGCCAAAGTTGCCATCAAGCCAGATGACACCGCCGACACTTTGGCAAAGCGCGTCTTGCCCTTTGAACATGAATTGTACCCCGCTGTTTTGAAGCGGTTCTTGGCCGGCCAAACGGAACAGTTGACGCTTGATCGCATTACTTCCTGACCAAACGGAAACGATTGCGCCGATCGCTTCACTTTAAGGGCGAGCTCGCGTATCAGCGTTGGCATAAAGATTAGGCAAAGCAGGCACATATGAAAACCATCTCAAACACATCGGACTTGGCAGAGTTTTGCGCCGAAGCGGCAAGGCATGACTACGTCACGGTAGATACTGAGTTTTTGAGAGAGCGGACGTATTATTCAAAGCTGTGCCTCGTGCAGTTAGCCTATCGTGGCGCGAAGGGCGAAGAGCATGCCGTGCTGGTCGATCCGCTGGTCAAAGATCTGTCGCTGGAGCCGCTTTATGACCTTTTCCGCGATGAGGGCGTGGTCAAGGTTTTCCACGCCGCCCGTCAGGATCTTGAGATTTTCTATGTCGACGCAGGCGTGATCCCGACACCGCTGTTTGACACGCAAGTGGCAGCAATGGTCTGCGGCTATGGCGATCAGGTGGGGTATGAGACGCTGGTACGCAAAATCGCCAAAGCGTCGCTCGATAAATCATCCCGTTTCACCGACTGGTCGCGGCGCCCACTGACAGATGCGCAGTCCAGCTATGCTTTGGCCGACGTGACCCATCTGCGGGATATTTACGAGGTGCTGTCTGCCGAACTTGCCAAGTCGGGCCGTAAGAAATGGGTGTCGGAAGAAATGGACGTGCTCAACGATCCGGCAACCTACCGGATTGACCCGCAGGACGCTTGGCTGCGGGTCAAGACGCGCACGAATTCTGGCCGCTTCCTCGCAATCGTGCGGGAACTGGCGCAGTTCCGTGAAAACCACGCGCAATCCAATAACGTCCCACGCAACCGTGTGTTCAAAGACGACGCGCTGATCGAGCTTGCTTCAACCAAACCACAGACGGAAAAGGACCTGAGTCGTTCCCGTCTGTTGCTTCGTGAAGCGCGCAAAGGCGCCATTGCGGACGGGATCCTGACGGCAGTGAAGGCTGGATTGGCTGTTCCGGGTGATGAACTGCCCAAACCAGACCGCAGCCGTGAAAAACTGCAGGTGAACCCTGCGATTGCCGACATGTTGCGCGTTCTTCTCAAGGCAAAAGCCGACCAGGAAGGTGTCGCGCAAAAGCTGATCGCATCTGCGCAAGATTTGGATGTGATGGCAGCAGGCGGCCGTGACCTTGCCGCACTCAAAGGCTGGCGCAAGGAAGTGTTTGGCAAAGACGCGCTGAAGCTTTGTGAAGGCCGGGTGGCCTTGGCCGTCGATGGTGCGAAGGTCGTGACCGTCTCGCGTTAACGGCGCCGTGACAGGGCGTTGTTTGCGCCTTGGACCTGAATGGTACGAACACCTGCCAGAACAGCATTGTCGACCACATAGGCCGCAGTGATCTGGCGCGGCTCTACGGCCGCCGAGGTCACGCTTTGAGGCGCTTCAAACCGCATCGCCAACGTCAACCGCCCACCGCTTGCGTCAATCGGGACCAGTTGCGCATTGAACTGCGAGGGCGCAGTTGTCGTGCCTGTCGCGCGTACAATCGCGCCGTCAGGGGTCCGCTCTACCGACATAGAAACGATGGTCCCCGCAAGGGTGCGCGCATCAATCACGCTATCCGCATTGGCTGGCGTCAGGGGCAGCAGTTCGCCCGTGGTGGCGTCAACTGGCGCCGCTGGCTCAACAGAGCCGAACCAATTCAGCGGATTGAAGCGGGAGGTTGAGATGCGCTCACATCCCGTCAGCACGATTGTGGCTGACAGTAATATTGGTAGCGTGGCTTTCATATCTTCGTCTCCCCGAACCCTCTCAACTTCCTAGCCGAACTCACGCGGCAAGAAAACCCAGCACTGGAACTTTGCACGCATTGGCCCTAAATCTTGTCCTGACCAAAATGGGGTGACAGATGGCCAGTGCTGCCTTTGAAGAAATTGTCGAGGACTTTGCGTTTTTGGACGATTGGGAAGATCGCTATCGCCATGTGATTGACATGGGCAAGGCGATGCCTCCACTTGATGACGCGCTGAAGGTGCCTGCTACCAAGGTCGACGGCTGTGCCAGTCAGGTGTGGCTGCATCCCACCGTCGCTGACGATCAGTTTCGGTTTGAAGGTGACAGCGACGCGATGATTGTGCGGGGGCTGATTGCAGTCCTGGCCGCGCTCTACAACGACATGCCTGTGTCTGGCATCAACGACATCGATGCCCATGCCGAACTTGGACGTCTTGGGCTGAACGATCACCTGTCGTCGCAGCGGTCAAACGGTTTACGCGCCATGATTGAGCGCATCCGCTCCATCGCTGTTAAAGCGACGTAAGAACCGCCTCCAAGTCCCCGTAACCAGTGGGTCTGTGTTCAAAGGCAAGGCCCATCTGTTTGGCATAGCCTTCTGCCTTGGCGACAAGGGCAGGGTCGTCGATCTGAGATTGGTAGACTAGCGTTTCGTAATGCCCGAAATACATATCCCGCAGCTCTGGATGCCGGTCGAGGCCGAGCGGCTTCCAAACGAAAGCGTCAAATTGCCGGACCAGAAAGTCAGTGAGGTAGAATGACGTCATCTCCTCCCGATCTGCAAAGGCTGCGTTGCCTTCGAAAAAGCTGTAGCAATGCGGGCCTTCCACCATCTTAATACCAAGCTCGTCACACGCTGACTTCAACTGCCCACCGGTCCCGCAATCTGCATAAACCACGAAGATGTCGTCATAATCCGCGCGGTGCTTTGCCACGGCTTCGCGCACTGCAGGCACGATCCGCTCAGGATGGTTGTGATAGATTGCGGGTAGACATTGCAAGTCAAGGTGCGCCAGCCCGTGCTGGACCTGAATGTTGATGATCTCGCGGGCGAGGGCGCCACAGGCCAACAGCAGGATCCGACCTTCACCTTTTGCAGAAAGGCCGTCTGTTGTCAGCGTGGCGTCTTCGAGCGTCATCGCGTGCGGACAGCGGTACCGTAAGCCCGGATTTCTCACGCAACATCCATGATCGATGAGGTTTCCATCCGAAACCCGGCGATGGCATCAGCGCCTAGAGTCTCTGTCTGTTCAATCATACGATCCAGTGCCTGTTCCCGCGCGTCAGCGAGTAGGGACGAATACCCCGTCTGCTCCCCACCCACGAGATTGCGGAGCGACGCAACAATGTCCGTGTTGATATGCTTTGATCGCACGGGCGCGCCGCTCACCTTGCCTATAGTTTGCGTAATCTCCATATGAGCAACGGTATCTGTGGTCGTGATCATCATTCAATTCTCCATATTGTCATAATGATCTTCTTCTAGGTTGTTGAGCCGCTCCGAAACGACGCGGAAAACTAAATATGCGCCGAGAGCGCGAATGCTCAATATGCCAATACTGATCATTGGATTAACGGCAAAGCCGGCCAAAAGGCCGGCACCGCCCCAAACGGTCAGCGCCGCGGCAGCAATCACGACGACAAGGATCAGGATCAGTCTATCAAGTGGTATAGCCCAACTCCTGGACTCAATGTTATGATAAAACATGTGGATTTGAAGGGGATGCCGCGGCGCTGAAACCAAAAAGGGCGGCCAAGCCGCCCAAATTGCATTGATGTGAGGGGGGGTTAGCCCGCTGCCATCTGATTGTGCTTGCGTGCAACAAACTCTTTTGCTGTCTCCACTGCGACGGCCGCGTCACGGCAATAGGCATCCGCACCGATGGCTTTGCCGAACTCTTCGTTTAACGGCGCACCACCGACCAGGACGATGTAGTCATCGCGCAGCCCCTGTTCGACCATCGAGTCAATCACGACCTTCATGTAAGGCATCGTCGTGGTGAGCAGGGCCGACATACCAAGGATGTCTGGCTGCTCCGTCTCCAGCGCTTCCATGTAGTTCTCGACAGGGTTGTTGATGCCCAAGTCGACGACTTCAAAGC
This sequence comes from Cognatiyoonia sp., assembly GCF_965661665.1. Taxonomy (NCBI): domain Bacteria; kingdom Pseudomonadati; phylum Pseudomonadota; class Alphaproteobacteria; order Rhodobacterales; family Paracoccaceae; genus Cognatiyoonia; species Cognatiyoonia sp. The sequence goes on from NZ_CBFIEO010000014.1 coordinate 39,989, forward strand.
CAGCCCCTTCCATCATCATGGACACAAGATTCTTACCAATGTCGTGGATGTCACCCTTCACGGTACCGATCACCATTTTGCCCACGCGCGGGGCGCCGGTTTCGGCCAGCAATGGCTTCAGGATGGCCATCCCGCCTTTCATGGCGTTGGCCGCCAGCAACACCTCTGGCACAAAGAGGATACCATCGCGGAAGTCGTTACCGACGATGGTCATGCCGCCCACCAGTGCTTCGGTCAGAATGCGGTAAGGTTCCCACTTCCGCTCAAGAAGGATGTTCACGCCTTCTTCGATTTCTTCCTTCATCCCGTCGTACAAGTCATCAAACATCTGCGCGACAAGTTCTTCGTCGTCCAGTTCTGCCAGGATGATGTCGTCTTCTTCGTCGGACATTGCGGCCTCCACAAGGGGTAAAGGGTTGTTCTTACGTCTGGATTCTTAGTGCGACAAGTTACCCTGTGTCACGCGACAAATTGCGACAATTGCAGAAACGTGACCGACCTAGATTGAATAGTTTCTGCAATTGTTCGCTTCATTGGCTATGTCCGAATTCAAAGTGAAGCCATCACATCTGCTGCGCGGGCATGGGGTCAGCCTGAACCCCGCTGTGCGCTTTGACCGCTTCTTGACGGAAGCGGTGGGTGATGATTGGGATCGAGAGGAGGATCTGCCCGTTCGACGCACCGAAGTGACGGAGGAGCGACCGCGCGAAGTTATCAGCCGCAACACGTCCCCTGATCTGTCGATCAATACCAATCGCGGGTGTGAGCATGGCTGTGTTTACTGCTTTGCCAGATCCAGCCACGCTTATCTGGGTCTGTCACCGGGTCTTGATTTCGAATCCAAGTTCATCGTGTGGCCGGATGCACTTGCTTTTCTGGAGAAGGAACTGCGTGCGAAATCCTACAACCTCGGCATGATCGCCTTTGGGACCAACACAGACCCCTATCAATCGATCGAAAAGGATAGGGGGATTATGCGCGAGATCCTGAAAGTATTGCGCGACCTCAATTATCTAGCGGGGATTGTCACGAAAGGCACCTTGATCGCCTACGACATCGATATCTTGGCGGACTTGGCAAAACTTGATCTGGTACGCGTTGGTATTTCCGTCACAACGCTCGACCCGCATGTGTTGCGGGTGATGGAGCCACACGTGCCCGCCCCAAAAGCGCGGCTGCGGTCAATCCGACAACTGACAGAAGCTGGCATTCCCGTCCGCGTGATAGTCTCACCTATGATCTCAACGCTCACAGATTATGAGGTGGCGCATATCCTCGACGCTGCGAAAGAGGCGGGCGCGACGGCTGTGTCTGGTATCGTCTTGCGGCTGCCTCTGGAGGTCTCATAGGTTTTTCGCGATTGCGTCGCCGAACATTTCCCAGACAGTGCCAAGCGGATCATGAGCCGCGTTAGGGAGCTTCACGGCGGCAAAGACTATGATCCAGAGTTTGGCACTCGGATGTCAGGGCGGGGCAAATGGGCGGAATTGATGCGCCGGCGGTTCAATCTGAAATGCACGCAACTTGGGCTTTCACGTGATTTGCCGAGCCTTCGGAAAGGCCTATTCCGTACCCCGAAGCGTGTTGGCGATCAGTTGGATCTGTTTGGCAGTTATGCGCCGCGCATCTTTGCGCTGACGCGCGCCAATTTGTCGAGCAGGGGTGCAATGGCATCCGCATTGCGGGCGACACGGTCTGCGTCCAAACGGCCATCCCCTTGGAACCAGCGTGGCTTTCGTATCTTTGGCGAGGCGGTGGGTGTCAAAGCTGCGATGTCGATGTTGGGTGCAGAGGCCGCAACGGGCGCGTCCTCGACCGGTTTGACATCAGGCTCAGCAACATCAGCTGGCTTTTCCTCAACCACATTAAGTTGCGGCGCAACGGTGAGCCCCGCCACATGCTTCACGCCCTTTTCGCGCAACAGCTTTTGTGCGCCTTTGATGGTCATGCCTTGTTCGTGGAGCAGAAGCTTGATGCCCGCGAGCAAGGAAATATCGCCGGGTCGGTAATACCGCCGACCACCGGCCCCCTTGACGGGGTTGATCTGGCTGAACTTGCTTTCCCAGAACCGCAGCACATGCGCAGGCGTGTTCAATGCGTCAGAGACTTCTGAAATCGTTCGGAATGCGTCAGGGGCTTTGGCCAAGTGCCGTCTCCCTTACTTCTTGTTCCCTGCTGCCACGCGATCTTTCGTCAAATGCGATGGACGGAAGGTGAGAACGCGGCGCGGATGAATTGGCACTTCCTCGCCCGTTTTTGGGTTTCGGCCAATGCGAGCCGCTTTGTCGCGGATGGAGAATGTCCCAAAAGAGGAGATTTTCACAGACTCGCCGCGCACCAGCGCGTCAGAGACATGGGTCAGTACATCTTCGACCAATTCAGCGCTTTCATTGCGGGACAGGCCGACTTGCGTGTGAACTGCGTCTGCTAAATCCATACGCGTCAGAGTTTTTTCGGACATAATTCCCCCCAATTTTCCCAAACCATAGGTCAGGGGGAAAAACGGAGTCAATATCGCGTGATCGAAATACCTGAGCGTTACCAGCGAATTATCGCGGATCCCCACGCCAACCCACCGCCAATGGCTTCAGTGACAATCAAGTCACCTTGTTTGATCTGGCTGTTCTCCACCCCGACAGACAAGGCCAACGGTATGGACGCGGCGGAAGTATTTCCGTGGTCTTGAACGGTCACAACCACGCGGTCCATGTCGACGCCAAGCTTCTTCGCCGTTGATTTAATAATGCGGATGTTTGCTTGATGCGGCACCACCCAATCCACATCCTCAGCGGTTAGCCCGACTTTGGCGAGCGATGTATGCGCTGTTTCGGCCAGTTTTTCGACAGCATGGCGGAACACTTCTTTACCTTGCATTTTCAGGACGCCGGTGGTGTGGGTCGAGACACCCCCATCGACATAGAGGATTTCTTTATACCGACCGTCTGAATTGAGGTCGGTGGCCAAAACGCCGCGATCATCTGCTGTTCCGTTGCCCTCCTGCGCCTCAAGAACCAACGCGCCAGCACCGTCGCCAAAGAGCACACAGGTTGAGCGATCCGTCCAATCCATGATCCGGCTGAACGTCTCCGCTCCGATTACCAAAGCGCGGTTCGCCTGACCGGACACGATCAAAGCGTTGGCATTAGCCAAAGCAAAGGCGAAGCCGGCGCAAACCGCTTGAACGTCGAATGCGAACCCTTTGGTGTTGCCGATCGCGTCCTGCACCATTGTTGCGGCCGAGGGGAAGGTAAGATCAGCGGTGGATGTTGCCACGACGATTGCGTCTACATCCTCACCGGTCAGGCCCGCGCTTTTCAGTGCTTTCATCGCGGCCTTGGCGCCCAAATCTGATGTCGTCTCGCCCGGAGCTGCGAAATGGCGCCGCTCGATCCCCGACCGCGATTTAATCCATTCGTCGGTTGTATCGAGAGATTTCTCAAATTCTGAGTTCGGAACAACGCGCTCCGGGAGATAGTGACCCACTCCGATGACAACGGCCCGTCTTGTCATGCTCGTATTCTTTCCGATGCCTGCGCTTAATCAGCGCTTATGTCTGTGCTTATATCTTGAGCAAGTGTCGCAGCGGATGCAACCCGTGCTGCCAATTTGTCAGAGAAGCCGGTTTGTCCTAGACGGTAGGCTAGGTTGAGCGCCGCTGCGATACCTGTAGCGTCGGCGCTGCCGTGGCTTTTGACGACTGTTTTGTTGAGTCCAAGGAAGACACCGCCATTGACCCTGCGCGGGTCGATCCGCCTGCGCAGATGATTGAGCGACCCACGGGCAAAAAGGGCACCAAGCATGGAGATTGGGTTACGCATCAAGGAAGACCGCAAGAGTTCCGAAATCAGCGTGGCTGTGCCTTCACCGGTCTTCAAAGCAACGTTGCCCGTGAAGCCATCTGTTACGATTACGTCGATCTTATCAGACGGCAGATCGCCACCTTCGATGAAGCCAACGTAGTCATAAGCACCCGCAGCCGCGGAGCGTCCGATGATGTCATGAGCAACCTTAAGCTCGGCGCGGCCTTTATGTTCCTCAACGCCCACGTTCAGCAATCCTATGCGTGGGCGATCCAGATCGAAGGCGTTCCGCGCATAGGACGCGCCCATCAGGGCATAGGTCAGCAAATCATCCTGATCCGCCCGAATGTCTGCACCCGCATCCAGCATGACGTTGAACCCTTGCGGATTGCGGGAGGGCCAAAGGCAGGCGATGGCAGGGCGATTGACGCCCTCTGCCTTGCGAAGCCGCATCATCGAAATCGCCATGAGCCCGCCGGTGTTCCCGCAAGACACGCAGACGCCCGCTTCGCCATTGCGGACCGCTTCAACTGATGACCACATCGATGTGTTCTTGCCATGTCGCAAAACGTTGCTGGGTTTGTCTGTCATGGCGACAACATCCTCGGCGTGCCGGATCGTCACACGGGACGACAGCCCACGTTTATCGATCAGCTTTTGAAGCCGTTCCTCAGGCCCGTGCAACAGGATGTGTGCATCACTTGCCGTGCGCAAAAACTGAGAAAGGCCTGCAACCACCGTTGCAGGCCCGTTGTCGCCGCCCATGGCGTCGACCGAAATAATTTTGGAGACGTCTGTTTGCGTTGTCAGTGATGGACCCGCGGCGTCCGACATCTGCGACCGACGGGCTTACGCCGCGTCTTCGTCCAAATCGATCTCGTCTGTCATCGCAACAACTTCACGTGTGGCATAGTGACCGCAAGATGGGCAAACGTGGTGTGGGCGCTTCAGCTCACCGCAGTTGTCGCATTCATTTGGGTTTGCTGCGACCAGCGCATCATGTGCGCGGCGGTTGTTCCGGCGCGATTTGGAGACTTTATTCTGCTGGACAGCCATGTCGCAACCTTCGTCAATTTCGGGGGGCTATTGCCCCAGTTTCGTTCATTTAAACGGGCACCTAAGCCATCCGGTGGGCCCTGTCGAGTGGTATCTCAAAGAGGCCGCGAACATACTGCGATTCTTTTATTCCGCAAGCCCTTTGTTTAGAGGCTAGTCTGTACCTTCTGAGCCCTTGTTTCCAAGCGCTTCCCGCAACCCACCGAGAGCCGCAAATGGCCGCGCATCTTCATCCGTCATCGCCGCCTTTCCCGGTTCGGTAAAGACCGCTTCGCCAAGATCAGCGCCGTCTTTGCGGGGGAAGGCGGGCAAGGCCAGTGAGAGCGCCTCAATTATCAGTGCTTTGAGGTCGATGACGCGCGGTGTCAGTTCCACGTTATCGTTCTCCGGCATTTCCACTTCGGTGCCTTTAACCTCGGGCACCTCGGCGAAGTATTCACGGATGACCTTTTCATCAATGCGCGTGTTCACCGGATCAAGCGTCACAACACATTCTTGCGTGACCGTTGCGCCCAATTCGGCTTGCAGCCGCCAATCACTTGCCCCTTGAGTATCAATTGACCCGCTGAACCGCAGTTTCTTGATTGTGTACACATCGACCGCTTTGGTGACCTCCGCCATCAGATCAGCGTCGCCGATGATCTCAAACTGGGTTGGTTTGCTTTGCGAAAGATCGCTGACGATCAAACGGTATGTTGCAGGCTCAGACACCATATGTTCCATTCTTGAACAACGAGGTTAGCAGATGTACACCTCGTTAAAAGGCAGCGTAGGCCAAGGCAAGAGGGCAGGTGGGCGATGACAATTCAAAGCATCCAAGCGATGATCAAGCGGTTTGGCGTGGTCGCCGCACTGTTGGTCATCGTGGCATGTACACCGCTCGTCAAATACCACGGCTACATTCCGCTTGAGGAAGACCTTGCGCGCATCGTCGTCGGGCAGGACACCCGTGAAAGCGTGCAGGCCCTTGTCGGCCCGCCCACGTCCGGCGGTGTTCTGGATGGCAGCGGGTATTACTACGTCGCCAGCCAATTCCGCACCTTCGGCGCGTTTGCGCCAGAAGAGGTCACCCGTGAAGTTGTGGCGATCACGTTTAGCGATGCGCGCGTTGTGTCAAACATCGAACGCTTTAGCCTTGAAGACGGTAAAGTCGTGACACTGTCCCGCCGAGTGACAGATTCGGGAGTTCGGGACACAACTTTCATCCGTCAGCTTCTTGGAAGTATCGGACGATTCGACGCCGGATCATTCCTTGGTTCAGACGGGTAAGCCTCACGTGTTCGCCACCAGCAACCAAACCGCGCCAAACGCTTCGACGAGGAAGTAGACGGTCGCCTTCTGCTTTGGTGGATTGTCGAGGATGAGTGACACCAAGCGACCTGTCGCGGCACCCGCGTAGGCAACACCCAGCATGAAGTAGGCCGCTGCCGTGCCAAACCATAGGCACGCAATGCCCATCGCCACGAAAAGACACCCGACCGAGGCGCGGATTTCGCTCATGCCCATGTTCGAGCCATCTGTTTTAAGGTTCAAGGCACCCATCGTATAATGCGGGGCCAGAAACCCAAAACAGCCTAGGGCAATGGTCACAAGCGCGACTAAGATGTTGATGATGTCCATCGATATGTCCTTTTGGATTTCTACGCGCCAAATTGGGAATTGGACTTATGCGCCTTTGAACGCTCTTCAAAAACGCTTTGCGCCAACTCATTGGTGTAGGTCGCCAAATCTTCCAGCAGGCCGTCGACCGTGTCTGCATCCTGCGCTTCCAGAGCGTCTACAATTCCACTGTGCAACGCCACGATCTTTTCTCGCGACCGCGCTGTGAAGGTGATCATGTTCATGAGTGGCTGCATCGCCTCTACTGCACCCGCCAATTGGTATGACAGAACTGGATTGCCGGCCGCATCGACTAACGCACGGTGAAATGCCACGTCAGATGCGCAGAATGCTTCGTCCGACAGCCCCGGCTGCGATTGCTTGTGCGCTTCGGCTCGCATGATGGCGAGGTGATCGGGCGTCCGACGTCCAGCCGACAGGAGAGCACAGGCACGCTCCAAGGCATAGCGCGCCTCGCAGGCCGTCGGAAAGCTGACGGCATTCATGGAGAGGAGGAGTGTGGACGTCGTGATCTGCTGTCCATACGCCTCAGAGTACGTAAGCTTATTCACGAAAGCGCCGCCGGAAGCCCCGCGCTGCGTGCGGATAAGACTTTGCGCACCAAGCCGTTTCAACGCTTCACGGACCGTGGGGCGGGAGACGCCAAACTGTTCCGACAATTCCGCCTCAGATGGAAGCCGCTCATCGACCCGCAGCTCCCCATCCACAATCGCTTCACGAATGGCATTTGCAATCTGGGCCGAGAGATCGGCGGGGCTGTCTGGGTCGATTTTCATTTGTCAGACATTTAATTGTCTGACATATGATTTTGCAAGCGCTGAGTCGCACGTATGGAGGAACCGTGAGCCACATTATCAGATCCACACTCTGGCTGATGTTCTTTACTGCCATCTTGGTGGCATGGCTCATGCTTTACATGATGAGCGTAGACATGGATGTAGATTGGATTGGGCGTCCTGGGCCAATGGCGGATGCGATGCGCCAAATGGACCCGCGAATGTCAATGTACATGCCGATGGCAAACTTCGTGCCGCTCTTCCTGATGTGGGCGATCATGATGGCCGCGATGATGCTGCCGACACTGGTCCCAACCTTGCGGGCTTATGAGGACTTGATGGTCAGTGCCAATGGCACACGGGTAGGGTGGGCCGGTGTGTTGCTTGGCTATTTCATTGTCTGGGTCGGCTTTGCGGCTTTGATTTCGGGCGTTCAATTGGCGCTGCTATTCAGCGGTTGGATCGACATGCTGGGCATTCCCACAAATGTGTGGTTCGCGGTCGCCTTGCTGATCGCGGTAGGGATGTTTCAGTTCACCCGCGCGAAAGAGATTTGTCACGGCGTCTGCCACAGCCCCACGACCTACTTTCTCACGCAATGGCGGACTGGCTTTGGCGGCGGCTTGCGGATGGGCCTGGGCATTGGTGCATTTTGCGTCGGATGTTGCTGGGGCTTTATGGTCCTCGGATTTGTTGGCGGTGTGATGAGCTTGCTTTGGATGGGGGCCGCGACGTTCTTCATGGTGTTGGAAAAACTTCCACAGTTCGGGCATCGTATCACCAAGCCCATTGGAATTGGATTGATCCTTGGCGGGATCGGATTGGCCCTTTGGTCACTTTAAGAAAGGTCATGAAATGGGTGAAAAAAAATCAAAACCAGCAGACCGGATGCGCGTGTCCCAGCGCATCGATCAACGCATGGAAAGCAACCCATTGCGCCGCAAAAAGAACCCGACGGAATGGAAGATCAAAGGTGAGCTATTCCTGAACTGCTCCTGCAACGTGTTCTGTCCTTGTGTCGTTTCATTGGGCGCGCATCCTCCGACAGAAGGGCACTGCCACGCATGGATGGCCATCGCAATTGACGAGGGGCATTTTGAGGGCGAAGACATCGGCGGCCTCAATGTCGGCCTCTTGGTCGACATCCCGGGCCGCATGGCGGAGGGCAACTGGAAGGTTGCCGCTTACGTGGATGAGCGTGCCTCCCAGAAAGCTTATAACGGCATTTTGAAAATCTTTAGCGGTGCTGCAGGCGGCACAACCGGCCTATTCACCATGCTCGTGAGCGAGATCATCGGCGCGGAGCGCGAGAAGGTGGAGATTGTCCGCGAAGGCAAAAAGCGCGGCATCTACATTGGTCGCAAAATCCAAGGTGAGATTGAGATGATCGCGGGCAAAGATGCTGATCACCCTGTCATGGTGTCAAACTCCAAATACTGGATGGGTCCAGACATCATTGCCGCACAAGGCACCAAGTCCCGCGTGCGCGACTATGGACGCGTCTGGGATTTCGGCGGAAAATCGGCCGAGGTTTGCCCAATCGAATGGCAAGGCCCAAACCCCTAAACCTTCAAGTGGAGACAGCGAGATGGCCGTAATTTCCCCATCCCGTAGACTGCGTCGGACCCCGTTTTCCGATGGCGTCGAAGCCGCAGGCGTCAAAGCCTACACCGTTTACAACCGTATGCTTTTGCCGACGGTGTTTCGCTCTGTGGTTGAGGATTACCACCATCTCAAACATGCTGTGCAGATCTGGGATGTCTCGGTCGAGCGTCAGGTTGAACTGCGCGGTCCAGATGCCGCGCGTCTGATGCAGATGCTGACCCCGCGCGACCTGCGCGGGATGCTTCCCGGGCAGTGTTATTACGTGCCCATTGTCGATGAAACAGGCGGCATGCTGAACGACCCCGTGGCGCTCAAACTCAGCGAGGACCGCTGGTGGGTCTCAATCGCCGACAGTGATTTGCTATTTTGGATCAAGGCGATGGCCTATGGTTATCGACTTGATGTGCTGGTGGATGAGCCTGACGTCTCCCCGCTGGCGGTCCAAGGCCCGTTGGCTGATGATTTGATGGAACGGGTTTTTGGCGGCGGCATTCGCGCGATCAAATTCTTCCGCTTTGGTTGGTTTGACTTCAACGGGCAAAGCTTTGCCATCGCGCGCTCTGGCTACTCAAAGCAAGGTGGGTTCGAGATTTATGTCGAAGGCACGCAGAATGGCATGCCGATCTGGAACGCGCTTATGGAAGCGGGCAAGGATCTGGACGTCTACGCAGGCTGTCCAAACCTGATCGAAAGGATCGAAGGGGGCTTGCTGTCCTACGGCAACGACATGACCCGCGATAACACGCCGCATGAATGTGGATTGGGGCGTTTCTGTTCCACTCAAACCGCTATCGGCTGCGTTGGCCGCGACGCTCTGTTGCGCGTGGCGAAAGATGGCCCGACCCAACAAATCCGCGCAATTTCGATTGAGGGTGACATTCCGCCGTGTGACCGCATCTGGCCACTGATGGCTGGTACCAAACGAGTGGGGCAGGTGACGTCAGCAGCGCGCTCGCCTGACTATGACACCGTCGTTGCCATCGGGATGGTCAAGATCACGCATTGGGATGATGGGACCGAACTGACGGTCGAAACCTCTGACGGCCTACGAGCCGCGAAAGTACACGAAAACTTCTGGATTTAGACTGACACCAGCGGCCCGATCTGGCGCCGCCGCGCAAGCCGCGAGAGGAGAATTAAAATGACGTTCAATGCATTGGTTGTAGAGAAGGAAGGCGACAAGAAACCGGTCGCCTCCGTTCAGCAGATCACACGGGATCAATTGCCGGCAGGCGAAGTCATCGTGGCGGTCGAGTATTCGACCGTCAACTACAAGGACGGTCTTTGCATTGGTTCCGGTGGCGGATTGGTCCGCAACTACCCGCATGTGCCGGGCATCGACTTTGCAGGAACGGTCGAGGCGTCAGATGACGACCGCTACAAACCTGGTGACAAGGTCGTCCTGACCGGCTGGCGCGTGGGCGAAGTCCACTGGGGCGGCTACGCACAAAAAGCAAGCGTGAAGGCCGATTGGCTGGTGCCTCTGCCAGATGGCTTGACGACGAAACAAGCAATGGCTGTCGGCACCGCAGGGTTCACCGCGATGTTGGCTGTCATGGTGCTAGAGGCGCACGGCATCAAAGGCGGTCCTGTTCTGGTGACAGGCGCGGCTGGTGGCGTCGGCTCCGTCGCGACCGCGGTCCTTGCCAAACTCGGACATGAGGTTGCGGCTGTGACAGGTCGCCCAGAAGCCGCTGACTACCTCAAATCGCTCGGAGCCACTCAGATCGTGGCGCGCGAAGACATCAACGAAACAACCAAACGCCCACTCGAAGCGGAAACATGGGGCGGCTGCGTGGATGCGGTTGGCGGCGACATGCTGGCGCGTGTCTTGGGTCAAATGAAATACGGCGCGTCCGTTTCTGCGGTTGGTCTCGCTGGTGGGGCGGGGCTGCCCGCGACCGTCATTCCATTCTTGTTGCGCGGCGTGAACCTTTTGGGCATCGATTCCGTCATGCAGCCGTTCGAGAACCGTCAAAAAGCATGGGCGCGGATCGCGAAAGACCTGCCGATGGACAAGCTGGAAGCGATGATTGAACTAGCAACGCTCGCCGACCTGCCGCAACTGGGCAAAGATATTCTCAAAGGCCAAGTCCGCGGACGCGTGGTCGTTGATGTGAACGCCTGATAAGCGTTAGCGTAATTTAAGACGGAATGACCGATGTTTATCAGGCATAAATCCTTTATTACAAAGCACTGAAAAGAAATGAAAAACCGCCCTTTTTGCTGCAAAATTGGGCGGTTTATGATTTGGTATACCAGCCTCCTGTGGTCAGCTGTTGCCCAATAGCCAACAATAAAAGGGGAGGTATAATGTCTCGCATCTCTTTGGTGAAAGGCATCCTGAGCGACAGCCGTCGTGAACGGAATTTTGTGCCAAGTACGATTCACGAGATGGCGAAGCCGGCTGAATAAACCCAGCACGGGCAAACAATTGGCCGCCCCGGTGCTTGCGCATCGGGGCGGTTCTTTTATCACTGTCGTATGACACTTGATATCGACTGGGTCCGCGCCCAATTCCCCGCCTTTTCCGCCGCACCGCTTCAAGGACAAGCCTTTTTTGAAAACGCAGGCGGCTCCTACACCTGCCGCCAAGTCATTGATCGGCTGACGCGATTCTACACGGAACGCAAAGTGCAACCCTATGCACCCTATGAGGCCTCCACTTTGGGTGGATATGAAATGGATGAGGCGCGCGATAGGCTGTCTTCCATGCTCGGCGTCCAGCCACATGAGCTGTCCTTTGGGCCATCCACCACACAGAACACTTACGTCCTGTCGCAAGCAGTCAAAGGCTGGTTGAAACCGGGTGAGGGGATCATCGTCACCAACCAAGACCATGAGGCGAATTCAGGCCCATGGCGACGGCTGGCGGAGGCGGACATTCCTGTTCGCGAATGGAAAATTGATGCGAAGACGGGTCTCTTGGATCCTGCCGATCTGGAAAACTTGCTCGACGACACGATCAAGCTGGTTGTCTTTCCGCACTGTTCCAATGTGTTTGGTGCGATCAATAATGTGGCCGCAATCACCAAGATCGCCCACGCAGCAGGCGCGCGTGTCTGCGTCGATGCGGTCAGCTATGCGCCGCACGGTTTTGTGGATGTTGGGGCGCTTGGTCCTGACGTCTACCTCTTCAGCGCTTACAAAACCTACGGCCCGCATCAGGGCTTGATGGTGATCCGTGAGGCCTTCGGGATGGAGCTTCCCAACCAGGGCCATTTCTTCAACGGCGATCATTTAGAGAAACGATTTACCCCCGCTGGTCCCGACCACGCGCAAGTAGCGGCATGCGCGGGCATGGCGGATTATATGGACGCGCTGTCTCAGCATCACGGTGGTGGAACGGGGGCCGAAGGTGCACGGGTCGCGCATAATCTGATGCGGCAGGCAGAGGTTGAACTGCTGCAACCGCTACTCGACTGCGTGTCATCCAAAAACTCCACCAGGGTCATCGGACCAACCGACGCCACGCACCGTGCGCCGACTGTCGCGCTTCAAATTCAATCGAACCCTGAGGAGATGGCCGCAAAACTGGCAAAGCACGGCATCATGGCGGGCGGAGGGGATTTCTATGCAGTTCGACCCTTAGAAGCGATGGGTCTTGATCCGACAACCGGCGTGCTACGGCTGTCGTTCACCCATTACACGTCTAAGGCAGAGGTCGATCAGTTGATGGCCGCACTGGATCAGGAACTTTAGGCAAGCACGGGCGGCATGATGCAAAAATGGGCCAATGATTTCCGCCGTTTTGCTTGACACCTCCGGCGCAGGGCTAGCTCTGGTGAAAAGAAAGACTTTGAATGCCTGACGCTGCTCCAATCCTCCTCTGGTTCCGTCGTGATCTGCGCCTTGCCGATCATCCTGCGTTAACCGCGGCTGTGGAAACGGGGCGCCCGATCATCCCTGTTTTCATCAATGATGAAGTTGTTGCGGGGCAGGGTGCCGCCCCGCGGTTTCGCCTCGGCCTTTCTGTGGGATCGCTTGCCCAGCAACTCGAATCGAAGGGCAGCAAACTCATCCTTCGGCTGGGCGATGCGCTGCAGGTGTTGCGTAACTTGATCGCAGAAACGGGGGCCACCTCCGTCTATTGGAGCCGCGCCTATGATCCGATCACGAAAGACCGTGATAAGGCCCTGAAAGCGGCGCTGAAGGACGACGGCATCACCGCGCAAAGCTTTACCGGACATCTGCTGTTTGAGCCTTGGACGGTTGAGACGAAAACTGGTGGTTTCTATCGCGTTTACACGCCGATGTGGCGCGCCGTCCGCAACAGGGATGTGCCTGCGCCCGTGCCAGCACCAAGCAAGATACTAGCACCAACGGCTTGGCCCGCCTCTGACAACTTGGGCGATTGGCAGTTGGACAAAGCCATGAACCGCGGTGCGGCGGTGTTGGGGCCGCATTGCACGGTGGGCGAAGCCGCTGCGAACGACCGCTTGGGTGCCTTCATAGAAGACCGCGTGGCGTCCTATGCCGATCAGCGGGACTTCCCGGCGGTCAACGGCACCAGCGGCCTGTCGGAGAACCTCACCTGCGGCGAGATCAGCCCCGCCACCTGTTGGCATGCTGGATGGTCCTCGTTCCGGCGCGGCGCGGATCAGGCCGAGATCTTTCTCAAAGAGCTTGTCTGGCGCGAGTTTGCGTATCACCTCGCCTTCCACACGCCGCACATCACCACGGCGAACTGGCGCCCTGAATGGGACGCCTTTCCTTGGAACACCGATGAAAGCACCGCCGAAGTGACAGCATGGAAGCAAGGCCGCACCGGCATCCCCTTTGTCGACGCCGCAATGCGCCAGATGTATGTCACAGGGGTGATGCACAACCGTGCGCGGATGATCGTCGCCTCCTACCTCACCAAAAACTTGATGAGCCGCTGGCAGATTGGTGAACGTTGGTTCGCAGATTGCCTGATCGACTGGGATCCAGCCAGTAACGCGATGGGATGGCAATGGGTTGCTGGGTCCGGTCCCGACGCCGCACCCTATTTCCGCGTCTTCAATCCGGTTACACAACTCGAAAAGTTTGACCGCGACGGGCGTTATCAAAAGCAATGGATTACTGAAGGGTTCGGACAACCAACCGAAACCGCACTGTCTTATTTCGACGCGATTCCACGCTCTTGGGGTCTGTCGCCAGATGACCGTTACCCAAGCCCGATTGTTACACCAGAGGAAGGTCGGATGCGCGCGCTGGATGCCTACGCTGCGCGCGAAAAACCCGCGAATTGACGTTGCTGCGTTGGTGAGACTTAACGCGTGACTCTGTCAAAACAAAGGTTAATCTACCACTCAGCTGCGTCTCATGTTGGGCGTGGCACGAATGCAGGGGGTGCAACATGATTTACACGTCAACCGAGGGGCAGACGGATCTGCCGCGTTATTTCAAACCGGTTTTTGATAAGATCAAGAACGTGGAAAAGGGTCGGCTGGACATTGTTTTGCAAGACGGTCGCCGCTTTCGGATCGAAGGCAAAGAGCTGGGCCACGTGGCCGAAGTGCACATCCATCACCCCGATGTTTTTGCCCGCACCATTCGCGAAGGCGATATGGGCTTTTGTGATGCCTACCTCGAAGGACAGTGGTCCACACCCGACCTGATGGCCTTTATGGATATGGTCCACGACGGTGCGGAAGACATGTATGACGGCTTCCCTGGCCAAGCGCTTGTCCGCGCTTATGAAAAACTGCGGTTTTGGTTGCAGAGCAATACAAAACGGCAGGCCAAGAAAAACATCAGCTATCATTATGACTTAGGCAACGACTTCTACGCACTCTGGCTGGATGACACGATGACATACTCATCGGCCAAGTTCGAAACTGGTCAGGAAAGCCTTGAGAGAGCACAAACCCAGAAATACGCCAGTATGGTCGATCAGATGGGCGCGCAGCCCGGTGATCACGTGTTGGAGATCGGCTGTGGTTGGGGCGGCTTTGCAGAATATGCCGCGAAAGAGCGTGGGCTGAAGGTGACCTGCCTGACGATCAGTCAAGAACAGTTTAATTATGCCGTGGATCGTATCGAAAAGGCAGGTCTTTCCGACATGGTGACACTCAAGATGCAGGACTATCGTGATGAAACCGGTGTCTATGATGGCATCGCCAGCATCGAAATGTTTGAGGCTGTTGGGCAAAAGTATTGGCCCGCATATTTCAACACCGTGCGTGACCGTCTCAAGCCAGGCAAGCAGGCGACGTTGCAAATTATCACGGTCGGGGATCACCGCTGGGACACATACGTCGATCGCCCAGACTTTATTCAGAAATACATCTTTCCCGGTGGCATGCTGCCAAGTCCGACGAAGCTGCGCGAAGCGGTGGAAAACGCCGGGCTCAAAGTCGTCAAATCCATCGAGTTTGGCGAAAGCTACAGCCAAACCCTGCGCCGTTGGCACGAGATCTTTAACGAAAAATGGGATCAGGTCGCCGCAATGGGCTTTGACGAGCGGTTCAAACGCATGTGGAACTTTTATCTCACCTCTTGCGCGGGAACGTTTCATAGCGGAAACTGCGACGTAACACAGATAACAATAAGCCGGCCGTCTTGACACGGCCGTCACAGGCTTAGAGCGGGAGGATGAGAGGATGCCGACGTTTGGCCGCCTCATAGAGGCAATCTGTTTTGCAGCGCTAGGGGCGTATCTGGCGACCATCACAACACCGCCGTTTGAAGAAGGAACCGTGCCGTGGTTCTGGATGCCGCTTTGCGTGGCAACAGGGCTTTGGGGCGGCTGGGTGGTTGTGGAAAAACATGCTGGCCACGGGGTATCATCGGGCGTTGGCAACGGCACCACTGGCGTCGTTGCGAAGGTGTTTTGGATCATCGAGCTCTATTCTTTTTATGAGATGATCGTACGCTCGATGAGAAAGACTTACGACGGTCCGCTAGAGGCGATTGTGGCATCTTCGAACTGGCTTGGGAGCATGCGCAAGAACTCGGAACCGTCGATGTGATTGTCTCTACCTTGGTGGGAGGTATCATTGCTGGACTGATCACTGAAGTCTTCGGTAGTCGGTTCTCCTAAGGCGGTTTTGAAGAGCGTTGGGATAGCCTTTCTGAGCGGTCTTGAGTTAGGTGACTTGGCGACCTAGAGAGGATCAAAGAGTGAAGGAATGGTGGGACAAATGACCATTAAAGCAGACCTCGCCGACGCCGTTGGCAACACCCCACTGATCCGCTTGAGGGCTGCGTCGGAAGCGACGGGTTGTGAGATCCTCGGCAAAGCTGAATTTCTGAACCCCGGGCAGTCCGTCAAAGATCGCGCTGCGCTATTTATCATCCGCGATGCGATTAAAAGAGGCACACTCAAGCCAGGCGGCACCATTGTTGAGGGAACAGCCGGAAACACGGGGATTGGTTTGGCTTTGGTCGGCGCGTCGATGGGCTTCAAAACCGTCATCGTGATCCCCGACACCCAGTCCGAAGAAAAGAAAGAGATGATCCGCCTTGCAGGTGCGAACCTAGTCCAAGTGCCCGCTGCGCCCTACCGCAACCCAAACAACTATGTCCGCTACTCCCAACGGCTCGCCGAGGAACTCAACAAGACGGAGCCGCATGGCGCGATCTGGGCAAACCAATTCGACAACACCGCAAACCGCCAAGCACATATCGAAACCACAGGGCCGGAGATTTGGGAACAAACTGCTGGCAAGCTCGATGGCTTCATTTGTGCGGCTGGGTCTGGCGGCACGGTCGCAGGCATGGGGGCCTATCTACAGCCCAAAGGCGTGAAGGTTGGTCTGGCGGATCCCGATGGCGCCGCGCTCTACAGCTACTACACAACGGGGGAACTCGCATCTTCCGGCGGCTCGATCACCGAAGGGATCGGGCAGGGGCGCATCACGGCAAACCTCGAAGGGTTCATACCTGATTTCTGCTGCAATGTGCCTGATGCCGAAGCGCTAAACATCGTTTTCGACCTATTGCGCGATGAGGGCCTCGTGATGGGCGGCTCCACCGGTATCAACATCGCCGGTGCGACCCGCATGGCCAAAGATATGGGCCCCGGCCACACCATCGTGACGATCCTGTGCGACTACGGCACGCGCTATCAGTCTAAGATTTTCAACCCAGACTTCCTGCGCAGCAAAGACCTGCCGGTGCCGGAATTTCTGACCAATGAACAAACCGATATACCATCGGTCTTTGAGGACGTCTAATGGACCTCAGGCCTCTTCTCCGTCTGGTTATCGTTTGGATTGCGCTGTCATGGACCTCTTTGGCCCATGCGCAAGACCTGCCAGCGGAATGGACCAATCTTGCGTCACGCGCAGAAGTCACCGTCACCAATGACGAATCATCGCTTTTTGCGCTGAACCGGCTGCGCAACAATCTGATTACCTGGCGGAAGACGTTCGCCGAACAGCGCGACGCTAATGTCGGTCGACTTGCCACGTTGGATGCGCAGCTTGCCGCATTGGGACCGGCCAAGGATGATGGCGGCAACCCGCAAATCGCATTGCGCCGCGCCCTGATTGAACGCCAGCGGGCAGAGGAATTTGCACCAACAGCATTCGCACAAGAAGCGTTTGCCCGTGCCGATGGTTTGATCCGCGAGGTCGATACCCGTATCTTTGAATTGGAGCGCGCCGCGCTCACGACACGCGGCATGACGCCGCTCAATCCTGTGAACTGGTTTCCCGCCACTCAATCCTTCGGGTCCGCGTTGCAAATCTTTGGAAATGAGGTTGTGTCGGGCCTGCAAGTTGGGTGGCAAAATGGATTCGTGCAGTCCAATGCGCCTGTTGCATTGGGATTGATCGTAGTAGGTTTCGTGTTGATGACCCAATCTGCCCGCCGGACCGCAAGGCTAAGACGCTCATCCACAATTGCCGGCAGCGAATGGCGCCCCATCTATGATTTCCTACTAAGTTTGGCGCAGCTCGTCTTGCCCCTTGTTGGGCTTTGGGCTGTGATCGGAGGGGTCCAGCGCCTTGATGTGCTGAGCGCGACCGGCACGGACATCCTTCGCGCCATTGGTCAGGCTGGTACACTCATTATTGTGGCACGCTGGCTGTCCGCCGCTTTCTTTCCGAAAGGCGGACCAGAAGGCCCGTTGGGCTTTGACCATCTGTCTAGACAATTCTTTAGGCAACTTGGGATCATCTTTGGCATAGGCTTGTCCTTGATCACCCTCATTGAAGCTATCATGACGTCGGTTGACGCACCATCCATCAACGCCACCGTGCTTGCCTTCCCGATTGTCGTTGTCTTGAGCGTTGCTCTTTTCAGATTTGGACAAATGATCGGAGGGCCAGCAAGCGAGTTTGTTGATGGGGAAGGGACATGGCGCCTTCGCAAGTTCTTTGGATCATTGTCGATCATTGTGGCCGTGGCGGCGCCATTGCTGTCGGCACTGGGGTACAAGACTGGTTATACGGCTCTACTGCAGCCGTTCATCATGACGATTGCGTTGACCGGCTTCGTCATGCTCTTGCAACAACTAGTCAATGCTCTTTGGTCATTGATGCGCCAAGACGACGATGAAGGCGCGGGGCCACTGGCACCGGTCCTGATCGGTATTTTGCTCGGCTGCCTTGCTTTGCCTGTGCTTGCCCTGATCTGGGGGGCTGGTTCATCAGATTTGCGCGAGGTGTGGACACGGTTCCAGACGGGTCTGACGTTTGGCGAAACGACGTTGTCTCCGACAGACTTCCTTTGGTTTCTCATTATCTTCGCCGTCGGCTACCTTCTGACACGATTGGTACAGTCGGCGCTGCGCAACAATGTCCTGCCACGCACCAAGCTGGATCTTGGCGGGCGTAACGCAATCGTTGCGGGCGTGGGGTATGTGGGCATCATCCTTGCCGCTGTCATCGCGATCACCAGCGCTGGGATCGACTTGACCAACCTTGCACTAGTCGCAGGTGCCTTGTCCGTGGGTATCGGTTTTGGCCTGCAAACCATCGTCTCGAACTTCGTCTCTGGCATCATCCTGTTGATCGAACGGCCAGTGAGCGAGGGCGATTGGATCGAGGTCAACGGGCAAGCGGGTTATGTCCGTGACATCTCCGTCCGGTCCACTCGTATAGAAACCTTCGACCGCTCTGACGTCATCATTCCCAACGCAGACCTGTTGAACAATCAAGTGACCAACCTGACCCGCGACAATTCCGTTGGTCGCGTGATCGTACCGGTTGGTGTGGCTTATGGAACGGATGTGGAAAAGGTCCGCGAAATTCTCAAAAACATTGCAATGGCACACCCAATGGTCCTGCATAACCCCGAGCCAAATGTGCTGTTCCAAGCCTTTGGCGCAAGCTCGCTCGATTTCGAAATCCGGGCTCTTCTGCGCGACATCAATTTCGGCATGTCTGTGAAGTCCGAACTGAACACCGAGATTGCAAAGCAGTTCGCCGCCGAAGGCATCGAAATCCCATTCCCACAGCGGGATATCTGGCTTAAGAATGCGCCTGGGGCGGACAAGTCGTGACGAAATTGCTGTTTCACGAAGACGCATATCTGCGTGAGTGCGATGGGACCGTGACCGCCCACACGGATGAAGGTGGGATCATTGTCGATCAAACCGTTTTCTACCCGACATCCGGCGGCCAACCCGGCGACAACGGGATGTTGGTCTGGGACGGCGGCTCCATCGAAATCGCGATCGCTATGAAAGGCCCTAACGGGGCTGTTGTGCTCATCCCGGCCGAACCGGTTGGTTTGCCCGCAGTGGGTCAATCGCTGATGCAGGTTTTGGACTGGGACCGACGCTATCGCCACATGCGTATGCACACAGCCCTGCATCTTTTGTCGGTCGTCATCCCCTTGGCAGTGACAGGCGGCTCCATCGGTGCGGAGAAGAGCAGACTTGATTTCGACATGCCAACGGCCCCGGCGAACAAAGACGCGCTCAATGACACGCTGAACCGCCTCATCGACTGCGACTTTCTGGTGTCGACGGAAGAGATCACAGAGGTTGAGCTCGACGCGCAGCCAACTCTTGTGAAGACCATGTCGGTTCAACCCCCGCGCGGCGCAGGTTTGATCCGCCTTGTCCGTATTGGGGAAGGGGACAACACCGCCGATTTGCAGCCCTGCGGTGGCACCCACGTGCGCCACACCAAAGAGATTGGCCATGTGCGCATCGGCAAGGTTGAAAAGAAAGGCCGACAAAACCGTCGTGTCAATATAACCTTAGAGGCGTGATGCGTCTGTTCGTCGGTTTCCTGTGTCTCGCTATGACCCTTGCCACTCCCGCAATGGCGCGGATGGAAGGGTGCTCAAAAGCGCAAGAAGCCTCCGTCAAAACTGCCGTCGCGGTGGCCAAGCGCCTTGCTGTGACAGCAGCCGCCAATGTCCGCGAAGATGAGCTTTATTCAAAGTGGTTTGGGAATTACTCGCCTGCTGCCGCAGAAACGGTCCGCGCCAATTTCAAAAGCATCGCACGCGCCATCAGAACCGGAGGTGTCACGGCGCGATGCGGGCGTGTCGGCCGTGAGGATTGTGAGATTGAGACTTACGCTTATGTCTTCTCGGACGAGGCGTTCTTGGTCCACATTTGCCCGTCGTTCTTCAATCAACCGCACATGCGGACGTTTAACCCTAGAACGGAAGATGGTGAGAACGGATCAAAGGGCGGTACCATTGTTCATGAGATCAGCCACTTCGTGGTTGTCGCACAGACGGAAGACCACTGCTATAGCCGGTCAGAATGCAGTGATATGGCGATCCGCGACCCTAACCGTGCGATTGAGAACGCCGACAGTTATCAGTATTTCGCCGAAGACATTTGGTTGCGCTGGATCGAAACCGAAAAGTAATTCAACCGCAATCCAGCCCTTGCAACAGCTCTGCCGCGCCGCTAAATAGCCCCCACGCGGACAGGTGGCCGAGTGGTCGAAGGCGCACGCCTGGAAAGTGTGTAGGCGGGAAACCGTCTCCAGGGTTCGAATCCCTGTCTGTCCGCCATGTTACTTCTATAATAAATTGTACCTAAACGATAAAATCATACTTTGACGGATCGTAGATACAGGCGCGGGTGCACTTGGTGTTTCGTTTGCCTTGGTGGCTATAGCTTGAATCCGGTAAGGCCAGAGTCGATCAAGATCCAGATTCGCCTGCGGTTGTGTTGAGTGTCGCCTCAAACCCATCGGGTTTTCCAGCTGTTTACATGCTGATACTGCAATTTGAGCGACAAAATTATTCTAATTGGTGAACCATTTTCAGGGGCTACTCCACGGTCAGGGCGGCGGCAAGGGAAGACTGACTGCTTCAGTGTGTTGCAATGGTTGGTCGCGGACGGCTAAAGCCATTCAGCCGGTAACGTCCGTTCTGTCCCACTTCATGTTGCTCTGCTGATAAAGCCTGACCTATAATTCCAAAACGATCTTTTAGGTGCTTTCATGATCTCCCACAAGCCAAAGCTGGTTCTCCATGTCGGCATGCCGAAGACCGGCTCCAGTGCCCTTCAGAAATGGTTTGCGAAATCTCGGGCATATCTGCTGACGCAGAGTGTGCTTTACCCTAAGAGCAACAAGAACAAGTCGCATCCCTTTTTGTCCTTGCCTCTCGATTTCGAGGCAGATGGCCAACGTCTCTTGGTGAATGAGATTGGGCGCTCCCAAATAAAAGCGGATCAGGTTTTCCAAAAGTCTTGGAAAGCTATGGAGGCAGAAATTCGCGCCACCTCCCCCAAGATCGTCGTGATGTCGACCGAGCATCTGTTCATGCGTATCGGTCACAACGGGCGGGAGAAGCTCTTGCACGCGATTGAGAAAACCTTTTCTGAAACCAAAATCGTTATCTACGTGCGGCAACCCTCCAAGTTCTACGCCTCTTACGTACAACAGAGGATCAAGCAGTCAGCAACGTTTCCCCCTGTTCAGCCGGTGAGCTGGCGTGGTAAAATTGAGGCTTGGGAAGCGTCATTTCCAGGGAATGTGTTTATCCGAAAATATGACGCAAATTCTCTCATCTCCGGTGATGTCGTCGAAGATTTTCTGGTGTCCTACCTTGGCCTGACGCGTCATGGCAATACTGTCGAAATCGCCGTTAATGAGAGCATGTCTGCAGAAGCAGCTCTGATACTTCAAACCGTCCAACTCGAGCGTTTTCAGGGACAGGATGATGTCGTGCTCGTAGAACGAAATAGGTGGCGGAAAAAGGTGCTGAAGGCGGATAGGAGCATATCTGGATTTGCGCGGCCGAAACTCTTAGCCGAGATTGCAGACTACATCGACTGCGCTTCAACGGATCTACTTTGGCTGCGAGATCAATATGGCGTTCTGTTTGACGATTTGGACTATGCATGCATTTCTGATCGCCCGGTGCGGGAATTTCGTTCAGACTGGATTAGCGATGTTTTCGAAATCAATGCAGAGCGTTTGCCGGCACTTGAGAGCCATATGACGGAGGCGCGCACGATGACGTGGATAAAGCAGTTTGCGAAGCTCTTCAGGCGTTCGTAGAGAGTTGTGTATCTGTCAGAAGAACTTGGCTGAAAGTGGTGATGCTCTGGGTCCGCTTTGGGAACGAGATTTTTCTGATACCACGACACTTACAGGGTATTTCGCGCCAATTCGCTCTTCTAGTGCATTTTTAGAGTGATTGCCTCAGGCAATAACAATCATTTGCGAGAGAATTATCTAGAGATCAAAAACAGACAATCAGAAAACGCCGGTTGCAGCACCAAGCCGCTGCCGCCTAAACTGCAACAAAAAGAGAACCAGAGCCTCCGCTACAAAAACGACTTGGCATTCCGTAAAATCCTGACGAAGCACAGGTCAAAACATCAGGGTAATTCCCAAAGGTCTGGCCTTCGATTTCATGGCCCATAAGTCTTGCGACAACAATTTTGGGTGTTGATGCGTTCTCTAGCTGAGCTACACCGCTCTTGTCATACCCACCACTCAGCCGGTAGGCTAAGTTCTTCCTGGGGCAGGGGAAGTACGCTCAAACCCCGATTTGTGTAACAAAGCCTTTACTCTGAGGCTAAAGGGATCTACTTGTCTAGTAGGCTGGATGGTGGAGAAATCATGGGGATCACGTTCCGAAAGTTGAACGCGGGTATTGCAGTTGGCGCCGCAAGCATGGCGTCGGCGTCATCAGTAGCGTTTGCAGATGGCGAAAAGATGAATTTCAGCGTCGAGGGCGGGGTCACCTCCTCCGAATTTTCGAGAGACAAACTTGGTGCGCCGGCAGACGTAATGGACAGTGACATTGGACTTTATGGATCTGTTGGCGTAGTTCGAGACATTCAGCCCGGCTGGGACTGGTCTGCCAGCGCATCTAGCCTCAACTTCGTTCCAAATGTAGAGACTGAAGAGGACGAAGACGACGTTGCTAGCTATTCGCATGAGTTCGACGCGGGCTTTGTAGATTTTGACATTGGGCGCAACTACGACGCAGCTGGAGCGCAATTTCGAATAGGGCTTGGGATTGAAGCCCTAAGCACAACCCAGGAAAAAGGTTTTTCCGCAAACACTGATGATGGTGATGTATTCTTAGACAGTGATATATCATCCTCTTTCGTGGGTCTTGGCCCACAAGTCTCAGCAGAAGGGTCAATGGAAGTACGGCAAGGAAGCCCACTGAGTATATACGGCAGAGCAAGCGCCGCTCTGACCAGAGGTGTGTTGACTGTCGACAAAGGTCTAATTGGTATTGCTAACGACTTTGACGACATTGGTGGGAATATCACTGTAGATGAAACGACAAATGTGTTCCACGGCGCGCTGGATGTAGGAATTGAGTATGAAGTGAATGAAAGTACAGCTTTTCGCGCTGGCATACGCCGTGATATCTTCCGCTCTGACAGTGACGATTTGGGCGATTTGTTTGACGATGTGACAAGCGATACGGCTTACGTGGGTGTGTCAGTCAGTTTCTAGTCATGTCACCTGATGGTAGAGGTCCGGAAGCTACTAGCGGCCGGGCCGTTTTTTTGCATGGTTACCCAGGACATCCGGCAGAGTTTGTTCCGCTTGCATCGCAGCTGGACACAAGTTGCGAACTGCTTGAGATGCCGTGGCTGGATGGATCCGCCACCAAGCTTGCTTTGATAGATATCGTAACGGCCCTTGGTAGAGACTTTCTTCAAACTCCAACCCATATTGTTGGCCACGATCTGGGAGCCGTAATCGGATGGTTTCTTGCCCATCTAGCACCGCAAAATGTACAATCGCTCATAATGATTGGTACACCTCGCCTCGATGTCTATCACGAAAATCTGAAACAGCTAAGAGCGCGTGGCTACCTTGACTACCGACAGGAGTTGGCAAACCATAAAACCGACAGCACGCTGCCGGACCAAATGAAACTTGCGGGAGCTGAAACTGAGGACGCCCACCTAGCTAAACGGCTTTCGGAAAACAGATCACTCACAAACCCACTTGCAATCTCATCTCTTTATCAGAACTTGGCAGACTGCCCCATTCCTCCAAGAGGTAGTGTGCGAAGCGTCCCACTCCTAAATATTATGGGTGGCGACGATCCTTATTTTCCACCCGAAATTTTGGAGGGTAGCTCCTCCGTGCACCCGCTACGCGGTAACACAGTCATATTGGAGAACGCCGGTCACTGGCCCCATTACACGCACACGACTTCATGCAAATCAGCACTCAATCGTTTTTGGAAGGCCATCGCATGAGCGCGTCAAATAAGACTCCAATTGACAGACAGGCCTCTGTATTTCTTAACCGTCTAGTGATCGCACTGTTTGATCGTGCAGCGAAACCTCCCAGTGAGCGGTCAGATCGGCTTGGGAAGCTGTTTGTTCTGGATGACGCCGACGATATAGAACGGGTTTTCAATGATCCAATAACATTTGAAAAGGATTTTTCATTGGTATCAGCGGTGGGCCCCAGCCGCTTCAACATGAATGGGATAGACTGGATCAATCTCCGTGCAAAGACACAACGACAGTACGCCAAGGCAGGAAAGCCAACTGCTGTACACGCCTATCAGGAGATATATCAAGAGGAGCTTCTCCGCGTCACAAACTGTCGTCCGCATCAGCTAGAAGATGCACTATCGCGAGCAGCACTCCGCTGCTTTTTTTCAGCGCTTGGTGTTGAAGTTGATCCGTCGATATTGCTTCGCCACTTTCTTGAACTGCGCCGCATGGTCGAGCTGCTGCAATATCGGTCGTGGATTCCCGCTGCAGATGGATCATCAGAACTGGAGGAAATCGAGATTGAATTATCCAGCATTCTCAGAAAATTGTGGCAAAGCTGTCAGGAAAGTCCGCCACTTATGAATATGTTCAAGCGGTTTTCGGTGCAGGGAGACCCATTTCCCCTGGAAACAGTTTTTACAGATTTTTTAACTAACATGTTTGCAGGGATTGAAACGACAACAGCCACCCTCTTGTGGATGGTCGATTGTCTGAGCAGAGGGTGTGACGTCCAACAGGCACTTCGCGAAGACGTAAACGCGGGAATTGATAAGCGGCTTGATGGATTCCGTGATGAGACCTTGCGACTATTCTCTCCTATCCCGTTCGTTGTACGAAAACTCGCAGCGCCATCAAGTTTTCGCGGCATTAGACTAGAGGCGGGTGAACTGATTATGGTTTCTATTGTCAGCTTGCATCGAGACCCGAAGTACTGGACTACACCTTTATCGTTTCGCGCTGCACGACCGGAGCATACTGATTGGACAGCGCTTTCCAAACGCTCATTCCGACCTTTCTTATCTGGTCCGCGTTCCTGCGGTGGTCGGCGAATTGCAGAAATGGAACTCAATATAGGGCTTAGGCTCATCTTAAAGCATTTCTTGCTTAGAAATGAAGGTCCCGACTGCGCTTTCCGATACTCCCTCGCATTTCGACCCCTATTTTCCAATGATCTAGTGATTGAGCGCATTGAAGCGAAGGCAGATGTATAGCGGCTCAGAGGTTATTGAATTCAACTTTGTCGGTTCGCGTCGCTATGTCCGGGCAGTTGATGTAGTGCGTAACATTGAGAAAATTATTGGCTGCCAGAGCGCTGAGTATGAATTTATAAAACCATTACGTTCAACCGCCGTCATCAGTTCCGAGGATAACGGTCAGGCGTGTGTTCGCATTGCACTCTCTGGTGAGCACAAGATGTATCTCATTGCGGAAGGCAATCGTTGTGACAGGGTTACTGATAGACAACACAAATGGGGTGAAATCTTCATTTTCCATTTCGGCAGCTTCTATTGTGCGATAGCGCCTTTGGGTATGAAATCAATCGACTTGATCGCCTTAAGCGTGGATAAGATCCACCCAACATTACCTCGTAGGTTCGTTATTTGCAGGATTGTTCGTATTCGAAACAAGATAGAGCGTAGGTTCGTTCTCTGGTTCAAGATAAATGCAGATCAAAGCATTGCAAAAATTGCATTCAAGTCATTTTTCCAAACTGTAACCCTAATTGAGTGCCGACACGTACGCTGGAAGACTAGCTTAAACAACGCCCTAAAAAGCCAGCAATAGTTAATATTTCCTCAGGCTTCATCAGTGAAGGTGGGTGCGGGGCCGACATTGACTTGATGAGAGTGATATTAGGGTTTGCTACTGCAATTTCATCGTTTAAGGGGCCACTTGCGTACGGGCTTTCAGTGCCAAAATTCATCAAAATAGGTGTCGGCGCATTCTTCAATAGGTCCACTACTGAAAATGGATTATTGGCGCGAAGGGTTTCTGCGAGTGCGGCATCGTAGTTCATTCGCCAGCCATCTACAACCTGCCTTACGCGGCTATCGAGAAACCGATTTCGCATGTTGCCCTGCAGAAAACCCATCGAACGAGTTTCCAGCACATGAGCTTCAGCCTCTTCGCGTGACGTAAAAATCATCTCTGCCTCAACTGCCAGTTTGTCGCGGAAATATTCGACGGTTTGATCCGCTTTGATTGAGCAGTCATTTAGAATAACGCCATGCGTGTTCCAGTTAAGAGAGGCCACGTGAGCAAGTGCCATCAATCCCCCCCAAGAAGTGCCAAGAAAACAATTGGCTGGGAGCTGGTAACGCTTCGTTAGATTGAGTGCTAGTAATTGCGTCCGCAAAGTGTACCGTCGTGGGTCAGACAGGAAAGTACTCTGGCCACGCCCAAACATGTCGGGCGCGATTACACGGTATCCAGACTGAACGAGCGTCTCAGCAAGCGGTGCAAAGTCGACACTTGTTCCTGCGAAACCATGAACACAAACGACTGATGCCTGGGGCGCATCGGGTTCCCAGATACGAACCACGACATCGACAAGATAGTCCCCAACAAGAACACCAACTGTCTCTTCCCTCTCTGAAATTGCGTGCATTATTCCACACTCACAATTTTGGAAGACGGAACTCTACCGTCCTGATAATATCGTTTCCAAAACACTGTGAGGCCCGGCTCTCGTTTTTTAGCATAACGTATCATGGGAAGGATAAAGCGTTTTTCGTCGATAGCAAAAACAGTTACGGCGATTGCTGTCGGGTCAGGGTGTGCTAGAAGTGGTGCGCCATTCTCCATCCAAGCTCTGCAATTTTCCTCGGAGGACCTAACCCAGCCCAAATAACCTACGACATGGTCGTTCTTAATGCAGACAAAATAACTATTCGCCTTCAACTGAAAGAGCACGCTCTTTGTCGTCGCGCCAAACTCAAATTCTGCAAAGGGTCGATGGTTCGAAAGGAACCTCAAAATAATCCCTAGACTGTAGGGATTGCTCGGAAGTTCAGCTAATTTGAAATCCATAAAAACCTCTTAACATAAGTCCAGAATGCTTCGAAATAAAATAACTAACAAGGGCCCGCGGTTTATCAACATTTATTAGGATAACCCAGGGGTATTTTCAGCCTACTTCGCTATGGGGCGCCTTGGTCGTGCCCGAAGGTTTGTGGGGGATCTGACCGATTACATGTTGTCGACAGCCCGGCGTCCTCTGCCGATTTTGTCGCTTGGTGCCAGCCTCTGTGCGATCGGCGCGCTATTGGGGCGGAAGTATCGCACCGAGAGCAAACAGCGCTCGAACCTGTCTGACGTGGGCATTGCGGACAGCGGCTCGGGCAAGAACCACGCGCGCGAGATCATCAACGAGGTCGTCTTCGAGGCGGGGCTGGCCAATCACTCTGGTGGCAACAAGATTGCCTCCGGCGCAGGCCTATTGACCACGCTGCACCGCCAGCCGGCGATCCTCTTCCAGATCAATGAGTTTAGGATGTTCCTGGCAGCGGCGGCCGACCGGCGGCGCAGTCCGCGTCATATCACAGAAATCCTCGACAGCATGAGTGAGCTTTACACGGCTGCGGGCGGGATTTTCCTCAGTGCGGAATACGCCAACCGTGATGGCTCGAACGAGCGGCGGGATATCAATCAACCTTGCCTGAAGGTCTATGGCACCACGACACCTTTGCACTTCGGGGCCATAACCAAGTCAGGCGACACTGGTACCGCGGCAGTGGTCGACGGATCCCAGACCATTCATTCGCTGCAGCTTGCAGCAATGACCGTGATGCGAATAAGTTGAGCTTTTGCTGCGAACGTTCCAATGAATGGCAGCATTGAAACTGGCATTCATTGTGGCTGCCGACGCTCAACGCTAGCCTGCCAGCCTTCGCATCATTGCTTCGATCGGTCCACGATTGAACCAGCGCGCCCAGATCAGTGCGTAGACCGTTGCTACGAAACAGAACAGGAGGGATGCCCCAACCGCCTGTGCAACGGTTTGCTCGCCTAGCATGCCCAAGGCTTCGAGCGTCCCCATGCCAACCAGAATGTGGGCTATGTAAAGCGTCAGAGTTTGCCGCCCCGCAGGGGTCAGCAAATGTAAAACTTCCAAAGCCTTCAGACGATCCGAGATCAGCAGGCAGCCCCCGACGACAATGCATGCAGCGCCAAGACCCGCGACGGTATAGAGCGGCATCGGCGGCACGGGGGCCGTGGACGCCAGTAGTACGAGTTCCGGGTCAATCTGTCCTAGCCGTCCCATAAGCCACGCGCTTACGCCCTCAGCGACGACGAAGGCAATCACACCCCCAAGGACCAGTTTCCATTGGGTTGCGCGTTCGGCAAGGGAAGTACGGCTGAGAATAATGCCGAACAGCAGAAACCCAAGCCACGGAATAACCGGATGCCAACCGTTGAAGAACAGGTTGCGAATGAAGCCTACAGGCGTCCAAAGACCAATATAGGTCAAGTTGTCCCAGTTCCAGCCTGCATCGTAGTTCAACTTCAGGATCATAACCATAAAAGTAATGTTGAGACCCAAAAGAACCCCTAAAAGCGCCGGCACACCCAAGGGTAATAGAAAGATACCAAACAGAAAATAGAACCCATAGTAATGGAGGATGTCAGCCTCAAAGATCATCATGTTCAAAAGGCCGATTATTAGCAGGAATAACGCACGTTTGATGGTAACAGAGACCGTCGGATCCAGCCCTTTCAGCCCCGCCAGTCCTAGCCCTATGCCTGCCAGAACAACAAAGGTAGCAGCTGCACGCCCCTCAAGGGCACTGGTCAGCAGGTTGAGAACACCGGTCTCCCCTTCAGCTCCCATAACGATCTTGAAATTCACGATGACCATGCCGACAAAAGCCAGGAAGCGCGCCAGATCGAGGCCTTCGAGGCGGTTGTTTTTAGGGGACTGCTGGGTCTGTTTCATCATTTCTGTCAAATCTGAAAATGGTGTTTTTAGCTGGTTGTCTGGCATCCGTTGGACGTCGGATATCTAAAGAAGCCGGGACAAAGGCGAGATCAGGGTGCGGTATCCGAGGCGTCAGACTTTTGGTCGGGAGTGAAGTAGAGAAACCAAAGAAGCCAGATTGCGCCTGTGAGATCCCACCATGATCCATCTGCGGAAAAGACCTCGAGCAGCTTTGGAAGCTCTCAGGAACCGATCATGCCTAGAAACCCAAGATACTAGCGCTTTTGAACATCATGGTTTTCCTTTTCTTTACATCAAACCTAATTTTATGAACGAACGATCGTTCTTGATTTATTCACCATACGTAAGAGCGTCAAGCCGTTGCATGAGACCGAAACCTCTATCCATCCACGCAAGCTCGAAATCACCCAAGCTGCGGTGACTTGTTTTCTGGAGCATGGTTATCATCAGACTGGCGTCCGCGATATTGCCAAACAGGCTGGGATCAGCCTGGACAATCTCTACAACCATTTTAAAGGCAAGGATGCAGTTCTCGCCTTTATCGCCGATTTGGAGGGAAAGGAGCTATCCGGCTTCATCAAACTTCTGTCAAATCCTGACGATCCTCGGGCAGCAATGGAACAGCTCATTGATCAAAACGCAGCCTATGTGGGGCGCCCTGACAATGCGTTACTCGGCGTTGAAATCCTGACAGAGGCATTGCAAAATCCGATCATTGCCGAGATTTCCGGCGCAAATCAAAGCGGATTGATTGATGTCTTGGTCAGTTGCCTAAATAAGGGCGCCAAATCGGGCATTTTCGTACGGTATGATGATCCGCGCGTTGTGGCCTGCATGGCGCTCGACGCACTTGAGGAGTTGGGCTTGCGCGGGCTGTCAACGGACAAGCCAAGCGAACACGCTATAAGGTCTATTCGGTCGCACATCATCAGCGGTTTGGAGGCCTAGTTGCGAAAAAGTGGACTTCAATGCACGCCGCAGCATTCCGCATTAGGCTCAAGGCGGTCGTTCGGTACAAGCTGTGCCAATGACCTTTGTGCGGACTGGGCCACCATACACCAAGTCCAAGGCGATGTCCGCTCGTCGTTTCAAAACTGTTCCGGCACAGGTTTTCTTTGATATCTGTTCAGTCCGAAAAGGAACGACCCGACAAATGGAGTCGATATTTTCCAACCAAACGAAAACAGAGGTGGCCCGACAAATCTGAACAATTGAGTCAGGTGTATTTTCCGCTCCTGATCCGGCAGCTTTGTCGGGACGAAGGAGTGAGCATGGCAAGACGACCGAGACGGAACTACAGTCCCGCATTCAAGGCGTCAGTCGGTCACGGGCATATTTGACAAACATAATGGTCATCCCAGACGAAACGGATTAGATACGCCGCTAAGTAAATGGTTCAGAAGAATGCCGGGTCGAGGATGGAAAGTGTTGGTACAGCGATCAGAACGCGGCGGCTTGTTGCGGTTGTTGTAAGCTTCAATCGTTTAGAGAAGCTAAAGGTGACACTTTCTCGGCTTTGTGAATCAGACGCACAAACTCTCGCTGCAATTGTCGTTGTTGATAATGCGTCGACGGATGGAACACAGGCGTGGTTGCAGGGCTGTGATGATCCCAGACTAGATGTAATACTAAGCCCAAAGAACACAGGCGGGGCAGGGGGATTTGCTCAGGGCTTGGAGCGCGCATTGGACGCGCATGACTCGGACTGGCTTGTGGTCATGGATGACGATGGACGGCCACAGCCAGGAGCGCTGGAGACGTTTCACGATTTGGATCCAGAAGCCAAGGGGTGGGATGGCTTAGCTGCAGCGGTGTTTTTTCCAGACGGTGAAATTTGCGAAATGAACAGGCCCAGTCGAAACCCGTTCTGGAGCAAGGTCGTGTTTTTCCGGACTGTGATTGGGTTGGGCGGGCGAGACGGGTTTCACATTGCGCCTGGACACTATGAAGCGAACGAACCCACAGACATTGATATCACGTCATTCGTAGGTTTTTTCGTATCCGCTCAGGCGGCGCGGGCTGTTGCGTTGCCAGATCCGAATTTGTTTATCTACGGGGATGACGGCATTTATACATTGGGGTTGTCCCAACGCGGATACCGTTTGGTGTTTCATCCCGCAATCAGATTTGACCATGACTGTAGTACGTTTGAAAGCCAGGATAATCGGAAATTTAACCGGCTTTGGAAGGTGTATTATTACCATCGGAATTTGCTGATCTTGTATCGTATGGCGGCAGGCTGGGCATTCTGGATTCCCCTTTTGATTGTGGTGCCCAAATGGGTTTTTCGAGGGTGGCAACACAAAGGAGAAGCCCGGACCTATTTTCGGCTGCTGCGTCAGGCGGTTTGGGACGGGTTACTCAATGACCGCAGCAAAACTCATCGGGACGTTTTAAAGGTTGCTGAAGGGAACTCTGATTAAGAACATCTGAACAGGCGATTGTTCGTTTATATTTGAGACTGGGCGTTGCTCGGTGAATTAGATAGATGTTGCGCGGAACTTACAAAGGTATGAACATATGAAGACTGACGTGCTGTATATCGCTGGTGCTGGGCGGTCTGGATCTACCTTTCTTTCAATGCTGCTGTCTCAACATGAAAAAGCCTTCAACATAGGACAGATCCGAGATTTGCCTGAGGCCTTTATGAAGGGCTCGCACTGTAGTTGCGGGCACAGCGTGCCTGACTGCCCTTACTGGGGTTCGGTTGTTTCAAGGCTGACAGAAAAAATGGGGATGAATTCCTCGAAGCCATTTCTGTTGGCATGGAGGCTTATGGAAAAGACGCGGCGGCTGATACAAATTGGGATAGCGCCTCTGTCCGGAGCAAATTGGCGCAGAATAACAAAGACTTTCTTGACCTGTATGGAGACTTGTATCGCGTTGCTGCAGATCGGGCAGGGCGCGCGATGTTAATTGACAGTTCCAAGTCGGTTGATCTGGCACTTGCATTGTCTTTGATACCGGACATCAACCTTAAGGTCTTGAACCTTGTTCGTGATCCGCGCGCTGTTGCGGTTAGTTGGTCTAAAGTTTTGAAACGCCCAATGGTCTTGCGCCGGCGGACGCGGAATTGGGCAGGGCGTCAGAAACGTTTGGCTTTGTTGAGGGATTTTGCTCCGCAACAGTTCATGCAAATGCGGTACGAAGACTTTACCCTTTCACCGAAGCAAGGGGTGGCGGATATCCAGACATGGGCAGGTTTGGATGAAGACATCTCGTTTTTTGTTGGGCCTCATGATGCAAAAACGAGTTGGGATGATGCGCATCTGTTTCCCCCGGCAAATGCGACCGTTCTGAAAGAGCGACGGGAGCGGATTCATATCTCCCCGGCCGAAGTATGGAAGCATCCGTCAAATTCACAGCTGCATCACATGGCAGAAGAGGTCACATTTCCTTTTGCTGAAACGCTGGGCTATGAGCGCCGTGGCACTCATTTTTACGAGTAATTTTAGTCAGGAATAAGCATGACGACACAACGGGTTTTGATGGTTGGGGCGGGTTTGTCCGGTGCCGTGATCGGCCGGGAACTGGCCACAGCGGGATATAAGGTGTTGGTCATGGACAGCCGGCCGCATATTGCAGGCAACTGTCATACGGAACGCGATCCAAAAACAAATGTTATGGTGCATGTTTACGGACCTCATATTTTTCATACCGATGACGAAGAGGTTTGGGATTACGTAAACAGATTTCAGACGTTTAGAGCCTATAAGAACCGTGTCAAAACCACGACCCGTGGAGGGGTGTATTCCCTGCCGGTCAACCTGCACACTATCAACCAATTCTTTGGCAAGACCCTACGTCCCGAAGAAGCGTTTGAGTTCATAACCCAAGAGCAGGCAGATTTGAGCATTGAAGATCCCCAAACCTTTGAAGAGCAGGCGTTGCGCTTTCTGGGTGCGGATTTGTATGAGGCCTTTTTCAAAGGCTACACCGTGAAACAATGGGGATGTCATCCCTCTGAATTGCCGGCGTCGATTTTGAAACGGCTACCCGTGCGGTTCAATTACGATGACAACTATTTTTTCCATAAATACCAGGGTATGCCGGAAAATGGCTACACCGACATGGTCGCGAAGATTCTGGACCACCCAAACATTGAGGTACAGTTGAGCACGACGTTCACCCGGGCACAGTGCGATGGGTATCAGCACGTGTTCTTTTCTGGCCCAATTGATGGTTACTTCGATTATGAACTGGGGCGTCTGGGCTATCGGACGCTGGATTTCGAAAAGTTTTCATGTGACGGGGATTACCAGGGGTGCGCAGTTATGAATTATGGTGAAGAGAGCGTCCCTTACACTCGTATCACCGAGCATAAGCATTTTAGCCCTTGGGAAAGCCATGTAGGATCTGTCTGCTACCGCGAATATTCCCGTGCTGCCGGCCCAAAGGACATTCCGTATTATCCTATTCGGCAAGTCGAGGAAAAAGCACTCTTGGCTGACTATGTCGCACTTGCGCAGAAAACCAATAACGTAACATTTGTTGGACGTCTTGGAACCTATCGATATCTGGATATGGATGTTACGATCCGCGAGGCATTGGATACGGCAAATGCCTATATCATGGCTAAAAAAGCTGGAGAGATTACGCCTGCGTTTCTTGTTTTACCACTTTGAGAGGCAAACCCTTTACGCGTTGGTTTTACCACTTATTTCTTGTTGAACGCGTCCAGTAGAATTTCTTCACACACCAAATCGTCAGACGCGGTTTTGCGTTTTCTTGCTTTGTTGTTCGGTTTTTTGGTGGCGGGCTCTGAGCTGCCATGCGGATCGTGCTGTGCGAAGAAATAGCTCATTACGTTTTGAACGCCTTCGTCGAGAACAGAACGCAGGTTTTCAGCGAAAAACTGCCCGCCGCTCATTGGGGCCGTAATGAGCTCGTAAGACGGAAAGTAGTCGATGTTTTCATATGTGGCGACCAATTCACCGCAGACGGCTCTTAGAACGGATTTAGAATAGGTGGTGGCGCTCAAAATATGTTCGCTACTTGCAGTTGCTGTGAGGGGAACAGGGGAAACAGTCACAAGTATTTTGAGTTTGGGGTTGATCTTCATAAGCGTCCGGTAGACCACTTTGAAATCGTCAATTGTTTCTTGGTAGCTCAGGTTGCGAAAGTGATATTTCTTGTCAGAGAACTCACCCGCTATTATGCCTGGGCAAACAGGATACACGGTACCGGTTTCAATGTTTTCCCAGGTTTCGGTCAGACCGAGAGTGAAAACAAACACGTCCATCGTCCGAAACATTCGGCGGACTTGTCGCAGGTGGGCTAGACGCATTTCCTGCACTTCTTTGACAGATGCGAGGCCGTTTGGTTCGATGTTCGGTCGTAAACCGTCATAGTAACGGCCGTCTTTTTCGAAGATATCTTCCACACGCACCGCACCACGTTTTTGGAACGGCTTCCCGGAATTGGTGTAATTAGGAGCGCGGCAATCGTCGAGGAGTTGGCGAAGCTGGCGGGTCGTGTAAATGTTGCCATAACGTGCGGAATATGTCGCAAAACCATACTTTTGCGCCAAAGTGGTGCTCATCTGAGGCAGGGGGGGCTCAACGTCTATGATTGGAAAGCCTCTTGCTTTCATATGTCGCGCTACGTGCTGTGCGAAACAGCTGCCTGCGGTTGCGATCTTGTCCGTTTTGGAAATTTCGAAGCGCTTTGTGTAGAAACCTTCAAGGTCAAACGGTGTTTTTTCCGCAACCCCGGTCCGCCAATAGGATTTCGATGGAAGAGACTCGTAAGGATGTTTCATTACAATGACCTTTCCAGCTACTCTGCAAACTGTTCCAAGAAGTTTCGGATGTAGGCAACGCCATAGGACGCGTTCATATGTTTGTGGTCGTCGATTCCGTGTTCTTCGTCTGGCGCCATGAGGCGCGTTGACCGGACACTGTACTTAGATTTCGTAAGCAGTTCGTTAAGAACCGTTTCTTCGGGTTGTGGAAAAAACGTTGCCGAGGCAGGCAAAACGGTCTCGATTCCGCGGTGCAGAATGCTCCATAAACGGTCCCGATCTTTTTTGTTTTTACCTAGCTCAATATAAGCTTTCGCGACTTTATCTTTCTTCTTCGAAACGTCTGTACTGACCAAAGGTTTAAACGAAACAAACACGCTCGAGGCTTTCGCATTTCCTAGTACGTTGAGGACATGTTGAAGCGGTGATTTTTCAAAAATCTCTATCCAGCTCTCCAAATATGCGTCTTCGGAAACGTAATGTTGTGTTCTGGAGGAGGTGCTTTGACCTGGCAGAAGATGCTCTCTTTGGTGTTTTACGAAGGGGTGGATCAGAAGTCCCATACCGACGCATAAGATTGCATCGAAATCTTCTATGTCAATCGATCCATATCCACCCAACTGCTCTACTTTTTCGCGGGGTAAATCCTTCTTTATCGACAGCACTGAACCGTCGTTTGTCAGTTGCCGCATTCCGCTACGGGCCGCGGCAAAGAACACAATTTCGACATCTGGGTATTCTGAACTTATCTCGTCCCAGCCGAGTTTCATTGCACCAACGTGAGAATCACCAATTATGCAAATTTTCTTCATAAATGTGAGCTCCTTGAAGCTACTGTTCAGCGGCGCGCGGGCCCAGACACTTGCTCAACACTCTCGCAGCGAAAAACTGCTGGAGTGATCCCAAAATCAAGATTTCTCGACTTTGGTGATTTTTAATCCGCTGCGTTTTGCGGCGCGAACGCCTTTCATGACTTTGTCAAGTTGAGCTGTTCGGACGGCTTTCCGAACAGAATCGATATTTTCGTTGCTTGCTTTTGGGTTTTCAACTTTTAACTCATGCATCCAAATGTTGCGGGCGATTACACAGGCAGCCTGACGGGCTGCGCTTTAGTTTTTTTTAACTGGTTCTGACATTGGCTAATTACTCCAAGATGTTTCGATGTGGTGGAGCACTGTATTCTAAGACCGAAATGCGGACATGTATTTTCTATTTCTCATTTGTTAGTTGTGCGCGCTCTGCCCGCCGTTTTTTACGCAAGCGCTTTCTTACAATTGGAATAGTCTTGATGGTTTCAAATAGAGCCTCAGGCGTGCTTGCGCTGCTCTGATAGAGATCAAAATCATCCTTGAAAGTTTCCGATTCATTGATCTTGGCGCGTAGCTCGTCTGACATCACTGCGTTGGAGGGCGTTGGACTGATGTTCTTTCGTTCCATTGTAGTGGGCGCCTCGATAGCGAAGGCATCAAGTAAAACCGGCAAAAGACTATCTACGGCTTCGACTTTGATCAAAGTGCCTACCTCTATCTCTTTCGTATCCCCAATTAGGAACGACTTTTGCGTTTCAATTTTATATTTG
This sequence comes from Cognatiyoonia sp., assembly GCF_965661665.1. Classification (NCBI taxonomy): domain Bacteria; kingdom Pseudomonadati; phylum Pseudomonadota; class Alphaproteobacteria; order Rhodobacterales; family Paracoccaceae; genus Cognatiyoonia; species Cognatiyoonia sp. The sequence goes on from NZ_CBFIEO010000014.1 coordinate 76,726, forward strand.
GGTTCAGGGTTTTCTCCAATCGCCCCGAAAGCGAATTCCTCAAAGGTTATGTCGCCTGTGTAATTCTGTTTGATACGGCTATTTTTGCTTGCCTTCGCAATTTGGTCGCGCTGCCGATATTTGTACCAGCTAAGCAAACGGTCAGCCGGATCACGCGTAACCGCAAAAAAGTGAGGTTTCTCGACTCCTTTGATTTCCAAGAATGGCAAAATATAGCGTTCGACCAAGCGGTATTTTGTGTGCTTAAGGCCGGTTGTACCACCAACAAATATCCCCTTCTTTCCGGAAAGGGCCGCCTCGATCGTGGTTGAAGCACATTTAGTAACGGAAATAAAACCAAGACCCTTGTTGGGTAGAACTATCATTTTTCAATTCTCCTGTCGGAAGGTCGGTACATGATGTCCACAGAGTAAGGCTGATGTGAAACGGCCATTGCCATAGGTAGAGTTATGTCATTTATACCAGCGGATTGTGCAATTTTGATCAAAGGAAAACATCCGCTCACAAAGACAGGCTACAGGTGACATTCGACGTAACAGGGCGGAAAGAAAATGGCAAACGGCTGCTTTGTGTTGCGCGCCTTCTATATCAACGGGCCAAAAGCCGCGCACGCCCTTGGGTAAGCAAAAGTAGGCCTATGATCGACAGGATTAACCCTACCGCGAGCGGGTAGAGGGGCTCGACATGATGTGCGGGATAGTCGTGGTAAAATCCGGTGCGGGACATCGCAACAATGTGCACAAGCGGATTGTAGATGAGCCAAGCATCGAAAGGTTGCGGGACTTGTTCGAAAGAATATATCACGCAAGACAGAAGGAAGAGGGGTGTTGTTGCTATGCTCCAAATATGTCGCCATGTTGGGATCACGCGGAACAAATATGCGTTCACCGTACCAACGCCGAAACCGAGCAATATCGCCAGCGCCATAGCGCAAAGAATGGGTTGGAAATTAAGAACGGTTTTTGTGTCCCAAAAACCTAAAATGGCAGCGTAGATCCCTAGGCCGACCAGGGTTTGTATCAGTATCACGAAGACCAGTCTTGAAAGGATGCAATCCATGACAGAGATCCGCGGATACTTCAGGATCCTCCGATTTTCTTTGATAGCATTTCCAAGTCGGCCATTGATTGCTGTGAACATTGAAAATGGGACGACTCCGGTTGCATAAAAAATTGCAAAGACATCACCAATTGGCGGGTTTCTGAAGCCCGCTGAAAAAATAGTGGTCGCGACAATGATCGATGCAAGTGGGCTTACGAATGCCCAAGCAACGCCGCCAAAGGCGTTCGCATTATTGGTCGCAAATTCCCGCAAGAGCAGGGCCAGAATGGATCGAAATGTTGTCCCTCGCGGAAATGCGACGGGTCGAAGCTTGGCTTGTGAAGTGCTTAGCGACACGTGGACCTCGATTGGTTTGGCACATAAACGCCCAGTATTATTGACCTCTAGGGGGGGTGTATGCAAGTAGTAAGCGGCAATGAGGAAGAGCTGATCGGTCATGAAACAGAAGCCAGAAACCGGCTCCAACGCGCAAACAGATGCGTCGCAGACTGAAGATCAAGACGCTGGCGCTGCGGTGGAAGATGACACGGAAGAGACGACATCTAGCGATATGAAAGAGCCCAAAGGCAAGCGAGGCCGAAACCGAAACAGGAATTCGATCAACCGCTCTGACGAAGACGAGACTGAGCAAGTTGACCCGTTCGCCAATATTACCCGAAAACAGCTGAAGTCCGCTCTGGGTGAGGATTCAGATATCCGCGCTAAGGATATGATGCGGGCAATCCGTCAAGCAAATACCCCTGAGGAAGCCTTGGCCGGAATGGCGTCCAAAGCCGCAGAGCAAGGCGAGCGGATGGCAATGACAAAAATTGTCCCGCCAACTGTCAGCCAAGCCAGGATCCGGTTTCGTCATTTCCTAGTTTTACTGTCGTTTCTAATTGTTGTGGTTTCTCCGACTGCGGCGGCTTTTTGGTATTTGACGGAACGGGCAGTGCCTCAATTTGCATCGATCACAGCTTTTTCGGTTCGACAAGAAGACCACAGTTCGCCAACGGATGTATTGGGAACAGCATTTGGTTTGACGAATACATCCACCAATGACACGGATATATTGTATGATTTTTTGACCAGCCAAGAGGTTGTTTCAGCTATTCGTAAGTATCGGGATTTCGAAGAAATTTGGACTGGTGCCGGGTCTGATTGGGAGACAGGGGATCCGATTTTTGCGATGCCGCGCGGTGGGACCATTGAAGAGCAGACCGCCTACTGGAACCGGATGGTGTCGGTGTCCTACGATACGTCTGCAAGCATTTTGGAAGTGCAAGTTTTGGCGTTCGACCCGGATGCGGCGCAAATGATTGCACAGGATATTCTGAACGAGAGTACAAGTATCATTAATAAGCTCTCTTCGATCGCGACACAGGATGTTTTGAGGTATGCGCAAGAAGATCTCGAGACGGCTGAAGCGGAACTTCGCACGGCGCGTGGAGAGCTCACAAATTTCCGCAATCAGTATCAAATTGCGTCAATCGATTCCGATATTGCGCTGACCACCGGGCCATTGAACGCGCTGACACAGCAGCTTGTGGAGGCCAAGATCGAAAAAGGCCTTTTGGGTCGCGACACCAACCAAAGAGATCCTCGTTTAATCCAGATTAACGCACGGATTGAGGTTATTGAGCAGCAAATTGAAGAAGAGCGCTCTAAATTAGGGGCTGCGGCGGGCGATGATGAAGGATCTGTGCTGTCCAACCGTATCGCTGAATTTGAACGGCTAAATGTCGAGCTCAAGTTTGCTGAATCTTCTTACGAAAACTCTCTTGCAGCGTTTTATGCGGCACGTGCTGATGCAAACCGGCAGTCGGTGTATCTTGCAGCACACAAGAACCCGACGCTTGCCGAACGCGCCGATTATCCAAAGAAGTGGTTAATTTTGGGTTTGATTGCGGGTTTGTGTTTTGCGCTTTGGGGTATCTTTGCCCTAATGGCCTTGAGCCTCAGAGATAGGCGCTGAGCCGCGGAGTAATTATGATACTCTTAGAAAACTTGCGTAAAAGCTTTCCAACGCGGGGTGGTCGCCATGTTATTTTTGACCACGTGAATGCTGTGTTCCCGACGGGAGAAAGTGTTGGCCTTTTAGGTAGGAACGGAGCAGGTAAATCGACGTTGCTCGATTTAATCGCAGGTGTTGAAGAAATCGATCGTGGGCGCATTTTGACAGATGGGAATATTTCCTATCCTGTCGGTTTTTCTGGCGGTTTCCATGGGATGATGACCGGCATTCAAGCGGCCCGGTTTGTTGCCCGCGTTTATGGGGCCGATACGGATGAGATTATCCGATTTGTCGAAGATTTTTCAGAGCTGGGGAGCCAGCTTCGGCAACCTCTTCACACGTTTTCTTCGGGACAAAAGTCGCGACTGAGCCTCGCGGTGTCCATGGCCATTCCGTTTGATATTTATCTGGTTGATGAAATTGGGGCCGTTGGGGATGAGAATTTCAAAATGAAGTCTCGTGCACTGATCTACGACCGGATGGAGAACGCTGACATTGTCATGGTCGATCATGGTATGAAGAAAATTCGTTTTTTTTGTTCGATGGGCGCGGTCATTCACGAAGAAAGACTGCATATTTTTGACGATATTGAAGAGGCGATTTCATTTTATGGGCATATCAATCAGCTGACGAAAGGAAGTGAGAAACGAAAGAACATTCAAGCCGCCAAAGCGCCTTGGGTGACGCGGGTCGTTGAAGGGTTGCGAGGACGCGCACGGGTTGAAGATGAATAGGGATAGAGCCCTCTGCCCATTGTTGTCTTCTTCGGCACCTTTTACTGACGACGCCGGTTAGATAGTTTTTTTGACTTTTGTTTCTCGGGACGTGGAATTGCACACACTACAAACATTCATTTGGCCGCAAGATCGGGTTTGGTCTGATCATGAGCTTTTCTTTGAACGGCGGGGGGATGTTGCACTACGGCCTGATGGCGGGCTCTCCATTGGGCCGCGGGATTGGATTCTATTCAATGGATGGTTTAATGTATTCAGCCTTGGCACTTGGCAGACCCGGTGCGACTTAGGGAGCCTGTTTCTCGTCGTAGAGGGAGAGGGCTCGTGTTTTCTATCCATTGGATTGGACAACAAAACAGGGCAGTGCGGGTCTTGGACTTACGAAACCGAACTCACGGCTGGTCAGCCGCAGGTCTTTAATCTGCAAGAGTTCGTTTCATTTTCACATGGTGATATCCTAACCGCTGATTGCGGCGTCTTGAGCTGTCGGATTAGATCACAAGAAACCGAGAAATCATTACGCATTGATCGCATGGCTTGGGCTACCCACGATGCACCAAAGCGGCGTCCGGATCTTACGTTAAGTGTGACGACCTTCAAACGAGAGGAGTCGGTGCTGCGAGCTGCGAAACGGTTTAGCGACTTTCGAGAGACCTCTGATCTGAAGCAATACCTTCAAATGCAGATTGTGGATAATGGGCAAAGCATTCCGCCGGATCAGCAGCTTGAAGGCGTCGATGTTTTACATAGCCCAAACCTTGGTGGGGCAGGGGGTTTTACACGTGGCTTCTTAGAAGCGCGGGATCGCGGTGCATCACACGTTCTTTTTATGGATGATGATGCTTCAATCCAAATGGAGACGCTTGAACGGACTTGGAATTTTCTGGCCTATGCTTGTGATGATGCGACCGCCATTTCCGGCGCCATGTCGACAGATCAGTTCCCGTGGGCATTGTGGGAATATGGCGCAAGGTTTTTCAAGAATTGTCTGCCTTTGCATGGCGGTGTTGATCTGCGAAAGTGGAAAAATGTTGTCGACATAGAGTGTTCCGTGGCGGGGGCGATGCCGCCTCATTTATACGGTGGATGGTGGTTTTTCGCATTCCCTGTCGCGCAGGTGGACCATTTGGCTTTTCCATTTTTCGTGCGCGGCGATGACGTAAGTTTTTCTTTGGTGAACTGTTTTGAAATTGTTCGTCTGAATGGCGTCGTTTCCTATCAGGAAAGTTTTATCGAGAAAGAAAGCCCGTTGACGTGGTACTTGGATCTTCGGAGCCACATGGCACATCACCTTTCGATCAAAGAGATGGAGATTGGGCCACTGGCGCTTGCAACCATCGCATTAAAATTTTTTCTCAAGAACATCGCAAAGATGCATTATTCCTCAGTCTCAGCCGTAAACTTGGCGGTTGAAGATGTTTTGCAGGGCCCTGATTTCTTTGCTGAAAACATAGACATGAGTGAACGACGCGCAGCCATCAAGGCGATCACTCGTGAAGAGGCCTGGATCGAGCGAGATGAGAAAAACACATTGGGCGCAATCCAAACGCAGCCGAAGCCGACGGTATTTCGCTTGCTGATGAAGCTCACGTTGAACGGACACCTTATTCCCGGGTTCAAAGTGTTCGGAGCAAAGCAATCGGTCGTTGGCGATAATCGGGGCGCGCTTGGAATATACTGGGGTGTTTCTAAGATGACGGTTTTTTCGGCCGACAAAAAAAAGATGTACCAGGTCCGCCATTCAAAGGGTCGAGCCTTTGAAGAAGGCGTGCGTTTGGCCCGAAACCTTTTTCAGCTTGTCTGTCGTTATTCTGATCTCAAGAAAGAGTATCAGGATAAATACCCCATTTTGACCGGCGAGCCATTCTGGCGAGAGCAATTCGACCAGTCTATTGAGGTGCGCGATGCCGCATCCAAAAAAGAGTAAGTTGTAAGATGTTCGGGATGTCAAAAAAACCTAAATTGGTCCTATTCATTGGACATCACAAAGTCGGATCGACTTCGATCCAGGACTATTTTGCGCGCAATGCTCCGGTGCTGGCTAAGGCCGGAATTCTTTACCCCTTTGTAGATTTCCAAGGCCTGTCCTATTTGGCTTCGGGGCTGGCTAAGCCACATCCTGACGAAGACCATTTGCCCATCAATATCCGCGAACCCCATAATGCACTTGCGTTTCGGATGATGGCAAATATGGATGATGAACGTAAAGTTCCCGCGTATCACCAAAATCTGCCATCGCTCCGCCAAATGGAAAATGCGTTACCTCAACAGATCACAATGTTTGATCCGCATACTGTCGTTTTGGCAGCAGAGGTCTTTTCAAATTTCAGCGTACGCTCACCAAAAATGATCGGTCGACTTCTGAAGCTGTTTTCTGATTTTGATATAACGTTGATGCTGACCCTGCGCCGCATCGATGAGTATCTTGTTTCTTGGCATGGCCAACGATTGAAGTTCGGAAACAAACTTCCGCGGCTTTCAAGCGACGGTCTGAATGAATATGCGCCAACCATTCATTTCAACTACAAGCTCCTTTTGCAAGGTTGGCTTGATGCAGCACCGGATGCAAATGTGATTATCCGAAATTACGCTGATGTGCGCGCTGCGGGCGGCTCTGTTGCAGATTTGATTGCTCAAGCAGAGCTTCAATTGCCAAAAGGCATGTACAAAGAACGTTGGCAAAATGATAGTTTGCATCGCGGGGTTTATGAGCTTGCGCGGCGTGGAAACAATACCTTGAAACGACCGTTTTCTGGTCGGTTCCGGTCGGTGCTAAGCGATATGACACCTGACTTGGACCTACCTGCTTCCCATGAGATCGAGCTTTTCGGCGCTGACATGCGCGCGCAAATTATGGATGCCTTTCATCCGATTGATATAGAACTTGGACAAATTTCCGGAAAAGAAAATGCGTTCTTTAATGATGAGAACTCAGTCCTGAAGGTACTGCCAATTGACGAAAAAGAGGTGTTTGAAAGCGCGCGAGATCAATGTGTTCGGGCGTGGCCTAAGACTGAAAAGGCATCCGAACAAATCGCCTTTCTGAAGTCATTAGAATTTCAGACAGCGGATTAGAGTGATTGTGAATGATTAAGACACTTGTAATTCACCTTGGTGATACGAAAACTGGTTCAACCGCCTTACAATCCGTATTGAGGTCGGGCAGATATACAACGCCCAGCGGACAGACGGTTTTTTATCCTGGCGAAAGCCTCAATCAGAACCGCATGCCCAATGCGGTGGCACAAAGCAGCCAGTCACGCATTTTTTCTTCTGTCGCCGAAGAGTTCAAAGCGAGTGAGTGCGATTTCGGGGTCATTTCTGCCGAGTTGTTTCAAGCTGTGGACCCTGAGGATCTGAAGCACGCCTTAGAACAGGAAATGCCGGATTTTATCGATCGACTGCGACTTATTTCTTATGTACGCCCACATGCAGAAAAACTGGTCTCGACCTTTTCGGAACAGGCCAAGTTTGGGAAGGTTGCAGATGATTTGCGCAACCATTTTAAGAACACGCGCAGTAAGAAAAAGTTTCATTATGCGCCTCGGTTTGAAAAATGGCGGAGCACCTTCGGTAACAAGTTTTCACTGCGATTGTTCCAGAGAAATGCACTTGTGAATGGGGATGTAGTCGAAGATTTCTTTCAATGGATGTTGGGAGAGGCGGGAACGAAAGTGAACGCACAACAACTTTCGAATTCCGCATTGACCGCAGGGCAAATCGCGCTTTTGAGACGGTTTCACGATCTTTTACAGCGCCAAGGGTTTTCCAAGGATAAAGGCCGCATGCCAGCTGCTGTGGCACGTGCGTTGGTTGCGCAGTTCCGGATCTCTGGGCTTGCTGAAACGTCTGAAAGAGTAACTCTGCCGCCGAAATTGGTGACAAGTATTCAATCTACCTACAGAAAAGACGCCGCGGAATTAGACGAGATGTTTTTCGAAGGGACCCCAATGTCTCATGCGCTGGAGGCTGTGCCAGAAAAATTGATTGGCGTGAACAAGGATTTCGAAGCTTCGAGATTTTTTTCAGAAGAAACGCTTCAGGCTTTCGATACCATGGCTCAGATGAGTATTCTGCTCATGGGTGAAAATAAGAAGCAGCTCCGGAAACGCGCAAATCAAGTGAGAGCCAAAACAAAACTTAAACGTTAGTTGGACTGGCTTTCGGCCGGATACTGGAGATATGGCAAGATAGGTGTCACATCGCTTTCTTCCTGATAATGGTCAAACGGATAGCCGAAGATCGTCATCAAATCGCCAAGCTTCTTTTCGGTC
>NZ_CBFIEO010000015.1:0-75846 GCF_965661665.1 Cognatiyoonia sp.
CAAAAACCAACCCCTCCTCGGTGTGGGTCATATCGGCAATAGACGGCAAAACCTCATGAGCCGTCACTTGAACAACAAGCAGTGACCACAGCAGCAGCACGCTTGACAACAGTTTGAGAAACGACACCTTGGTGCCAACGAAGATGGAGTGTGCCATGCGCGGTTTAGCCCTTACCCTTGCTCTTTTTGCCCAACCGGCCACTGCGCACGAACTTTGGATCGAACCACACAGCTATCGGAATCCTGCCGAAACTATTGTCACAGCCGATGTTGTCAACGGTGAGAACTTTGAAGGCATTCGATTGTCCTACATCCCTACGCAATTCGAACGGTTTGTGGCGGTGAATGGCGGCAAATTTGCCAATGTTCAGGGCCGCGTCGGGGACCGTCCTGCCATGCAATTGCAGCCGCTTGGTGATGGACTGCATGTCATCGCCTATCTGTCGAAAGTCGCCACCATCAAATATGAGGAATGGCAAAAGTTTCAGAACTTCGTAGATCACAAGGATCTGGGCGATGCGCTGACGGAACATCGTGCGCGTGGGCTGGATGAGGAAGGGTTTTCAGAGGCTTACACGCGGTTCTCAAAGTCATTGGTCAGTGTTGGCAGTGGTGAAGGTGCTGATCGACGCCTCGGGTTAGAGACGGAGATTGTCGCACTTGATAATCCCTACATGGACGGTCTGACGGAGATCCGGCTCGAACTGCATTACCAACGTGATCTGCGTGCCAATGAGCAAATAGAAGTCTTTGTAAAGGCTCCAGATGGCACGGTTGAGGTATCGCTTTATAGAACCGATGACAACGGCGTCGCCACCGTGCCTGTCAAACCAGGGCATGCGTATATGGCAGATGCGGTCGTGTTGCGCGAACCATCAGATGACTTGGCGGCAGCAACGGGTGCGGTTTGGGAAACGCTCTGGGCCAATATCACTTGGGCTATGCCGGAATAATTCCAACGCGATATACATTAATTATATGCCACAACCTTCTGATATTATTTGTGTTGGCTCGTTCCTTTGGGATGTGATTGGTCGATCCTCCAATCACATGCGCGTCGGATCAGATGTTCCGGGCCGGATCACCCGCCTGCCCGGTGGTGTGGCGCTCAACATTGCAATGACCTTGCAACAGTTTGGCATCAAACCCACCGTTCTTTCCGCGATTGGCAAGGACAAGGCTGGTGCCGAACTCCTCCATGAAATGGGGCGGATGGGCATGGATTGCGCCCATATCTACAGATCCGACGACCTGCCCACAGATGTCTATATGGCGATTGAGGGAGGCAATGGCCTTATTGCCGCAATCGCAGATGCCCATTCACTGGAGGCTGCAGGGGACAAAATCCTGACCCCGCTGCGCACCGGAGCGCTCAAAATTGGTGATCAACCCTTTGTTTTGGACGGCAACCTGACGGTGGATCTGCTGCAAACCATCGCAACGGACGACCTCTTCAAAGGCGCAGACCTCAGAATTGCGCCAGCTTCGCCTGGAAAAGCACTGCGCCTAAACGCTTTTATCCCACATGCAACAGCCACTCTGTATGTGAATTTGGAAGAGGCTGGCTATCTTTGCTCGACAGAGTTTGAAGACAGCCGGTCAGCTGCAGACACACTTCTGAAACGCGGCTGCGCGCGCGTTCTGGTGACAGATGGTGCGCGGTCAGTCACAGATGGCACCAAGGACAGCCTCATCACCCAAACCCCGCCCGAAGTGCTCGTCACCCGTGTTACTGGCGCAGGCGATACCTTCATGGCCGCGCACATCGCATCCGAAGTTCAATACATGCCGCGTGACGACGCCTTAAACCGCGCCCTGGAGGCCGCAGCGACCTACGTGTCTGGAGCCACCCCAAAATGATCCCCCTCCATTTCAGTGCAGACGTTCAGGCTGCAAGAGAGAAGAACCACCCCATCGTGGCGCTCGAAAGCACCATCATCACGCATGGGATGCCCTACCCCCAAAACGTTGAGACGGCCCAATTGGTCGAAGCAGACGTGCGCGAAAAGGGTGCCGTGCCCGCCACGATCGCTGTCCTCAACGGCAAACTGCACATCGGCCTGGAAGCAGATGGGCTTCAAGCATTGGGCCAAGCCAAAGATGTTGCGAAACTCAGCCGTGCGGATATTGCCGCCTGTATCGCTTCTGGTGGGACTGGAGCCACCACCGTTGCTGCCACAATGATTGCGGCAAATCTTGCTGGGATCTCCGTCTTCGCCACTGGCGGGATTGGGGGTGTGCATCGCGGTGCAGAGAGCAGCTTTGACATGTCTGCCGATCTTCAGGAGCTCGCGCAAACACCTGTCACCGTTGTTGGCGCGGGGGCAAAGGCGATCCTCGACCTTCCCAAAACTTTTGAAGTCCTCGAGACGCTCGGCGTCCCTGTCATCGCTGTCGGGCAAGACACCCTGCCCGAGTTCTGGTCCCGCGCCTCTGACCTCCCTGCGCCGCTGCGGTTCGATACGGCTGCAGAGATCGCGAAAGCTCACATCACCCGCGGTGTTATGGGGATTGCCGGCGGGCAATTGGTCTGTAATCCAATCCCGCAAAACGATGAGATTCCTACCGCCGACCTTCAGCCAATCATCACCCAAGCCCTCGCCGAAGCGGAGGCCGCAGGCATCGCCGCAAAAGCCGTCACGCCCTTCCTCTTGGGACGCATCTTTGAGCTAACCGATGGTCGCTCCCTCACGGCCAATATCGCTTTGGTTCGCAACAATGCCTGTTTGGCCGCCGAAATAGCCACTGAAATCAACAAAATGAAAAGCGTTTGAGCCATAGACGCCTCATCGCCTTGTGAGATCACGGCCAACGCCCTAAATCATCCAAAGTACGGCTTAGGACCCAAGACATGACGAACGACCCATTCCATGATGATGCACCCCGCCGCAAACCCGGGATCATTTCGCGGCTGCGCGGAAACTTCCTTGCGGGGCTTATCATTATTGCGCCAATTGGCCTAACCCTTTGGCTGATCTGGACGGTCGTGGGCTGGATTGATGGCTGGGTCTGGCCTTTCGTGCCGCGCGCCTATCATCCAGAAGAATTGGTCAACTGGGCGCTCGGCCTGACAGGCGAAGAACGGATCAAGGTCAACGTGCGTGGCATCGGCGTCTTCGTCTTCCTGATCTTTACGATTTTCGTGGGCTGGTTGGGTAAGGGCCTCATGGGCCGCTCCTTCCTGCGCTACGGCGAACGTCTTGTCGATCGCATGCCTGTTGTTCGTTCCATCTACAACGGCGCGAAACAAATTGCGGAGACGGTCTTTTCCCAGCGCGATACGTCATTCGACAAAGCCTGTCTGATCCAATACCCGCGCCCAGGTCTTTGGGCGATTGCCTTTATCTCAACTGACGCGAAAGGCGAAATAAAACGCCACCTGTCGAACGGCGAGGACTACGCGACCGTCTTTGTCCCAACGACACCCAACCCGACCTCAGGCTTCATCCTCTTCCTACCGCGCAGCGACATCAAAGTCCTTGATATGTCGGTGGAAGATGCCGCGAAGCTGGTCATCTCTGCCGGGCTTGTCTATCCAAACGGGATAGATGACGACAAACCAGAGACCTAAATGATCACGCCAGCCTTGGTGGGCTTTGCCACCGGCTTCTCCCTCATTCTGGCCATCGGTGCGCAGAACGCTTTCGTTCTGCGGCAGGGCTTGATGCGTCAGTACGTGTTTTGGCTGTGCCTGCTCTGCGCCGCCTCTGACGCTATCCTCATCACGGCGGGTTTTTTGGGGTTCGGCATCATCGTTGCGCAATTCCCAAACCTGCCGATTGTTATGGCATGGGGCGGTGCGATTTTTCTGTTCGTCTATGGTGCCATGAGGTTTTTGGCCGCGTGGAAAGGTGCCTATGCGATGCAGATCGAGGGGCAGTCCGCAGGCCTTTTGACCACGCTTGTCACCGGCGCGGCTTTCACGTGGCTCAACCCACATGTCTACCTCGACACGCTTGGCCTGATCGGTGCGATCTCAACCGATTATCCGGCAGGGTCACAGCGGACCGCGTTCGGAGTCGGTGCGGTCCTGTCGTCTTTCGTGTTCTTCTTCGGGCTGGGCTATGGTGCGCGGCTATTGACGCCCATCTTCCAATCGGCCCGTGCGTGGCGCATCCTTGATGTGGTGATTGGAGTGGTGATGTGGGCGCTGGCCCTGAAGCTTATCAGCTGAACATTGCTGCCAGATCGACGGTCGAACGTTCGTTCAAGTCGTCCTTATACTCTGCCAAAAACGCCTTCGCTGCCGCCTCACCCGCTGCTTGAAAACGGTTCAAGATCACAGGCGTCGGAATCGTCTTCATTGCAACACTCAGCTCATTCATCAGCGCGTCATCTGCGATCATGTGAACCAAAACGTCCTTCATTGTCTCGCGCTCGATGCTGCCATCGGCCAACAGGCGCAACACAAAACTGATCGGCCGCAGCTCGCGCAAGAGCGACGTGTTAAAGCTGATCTCATTCGCACGGTTCTGGATTGCCGTGCTGTCCACCGGCAACTCTTCGCGATAAAGTGGTTTGATATTCACGACCAAAATGTCGTTTGGCAGGCCTTTGTCGAACAGCGGAAATAGCGCCGGATTGCCGGTGTACCAGCCGTCCTAATAAGCCTCCAACTTGTTATGTGTCGGGATCTTCAATTTCAACCGCTTTAAACAGGCTCGGCAAACAGGCGGGGGCCATGATTGCTGTGGGGTTAATCTCATCGCCTTGAAACAGCTTGATCTTGCCAGACCGCACATTGGTTGCACAAATCCGCAACGCTGGCCCATCTGCTGCGTAGACCTGATCAAAATGCAGCTCCCGTAAAATCCGTTCCCACGAGTTCTTCACTAGACCGCTGTACATGTAAGGCTACAACATACGAGTGCTTAAATCAAAGGAGGCGTAAGCGGGCGAATAGTCGAGCGCTTTGGTAAATGCCCCTGCAAAAGGCGTCAGCGACGCGATCCACGGTTGCGGGCGCCGACCTGACCCCAAAGTGAATTTAGATTGTTAAGCGCTCCCTTGCGGCCGCCAGAAATCAACCCCGCTTTCAGCGCAGATCCATTGAGCGCACCCGCCTATGTGCCAGAGATGCCGGCAATCTCAATGTATTCATCCGCCAGCAAGACATTCAGCACACCCCAGGTGAACGCCCCATGTGCCCCGCCGCGCTGAAGCGCCAGATTGATCCGCTTGGTCACAGGGCCGTCCAGCCGCCATCAACGCTGATCGTGGTGCCTGTGATCTGGTCCGCTGCTGATGAACATAGGAAGTTCACGGTCTGGCCCAACTGCTCCACCGTTGCAAATTCCTTGGACGGCTGGCGCTCCAAGATGATCTTCTGCGCTACTTCTTCTTTACTCATGTTGTACTTCTTGGCGGTGTCAGGGATCTGAGCCTCAACCAATGGCGTCAGCACATAGCCTGGACAGATGGCATTGCAGGTGATTGGTTCCTGAGCCGTCTCCAACGCCACAGCCTTGGTCATGCCGACAACACCGTGCTTCGCCGCCACGTAGGCCGATTTGTAGGGGGACGCCGTCAACCCGTGGGCGGAAGCGATGTTGACCACCCTGCCCCAACCCCGTTCGCGCATAATCGGCAAAGCCACCGCTGTCGTGTGAAAGGCAGAGCTCATGTTGATCGCAATGATCGCGTCCCATTTTTCAACCGGAAAATCCTCAATCGGGGCAACGTGCTGAATGCCTGCATTATTCACAAGAATGTCGCAGCCACCGGCCTTTTCTATCAACACGCGACAGGCATTACCCTTGGACATATCCGCCTGAATGTACCGCGCATCGAGGCCGGTTTCCTTCGCTATCTCCGCGGCCAAGGCATGATCGCTTTCATCATTGGTATAAGAGTTTAGCACAACATTCACGCCAGCCCGCGCCAGCTCCCACGCTACACCCAATCCGATGCCGGAGTTTGACCCTGTAATGATCGCTGTCTTTTCGCCGCTCATCTTGGCAATCCTTTCAAATCATTTTGGAAAAACACTATGCTGCAACTGCAAAATAGCCAACCATCAGGGCGACTTAAGAATCACTTAATTTTCAGGTAAACCTGCACGGACATTCGCAAGAATCTGCCATTTTCCTAAAAAAAACGCCCGCACGAAGCGGGCGTAAAGTTCTTGAGGCAGGTTTCATACAGGCAAGAAACCTATCGAGCAGTGATTGCTTTATAGGCAATTCGGCGCCAGCAACCAAGCTAAAAGTTTGAAATACTTGAAAACCCTCAGTACTCTCAAAGTTACTAAGAACTGGGCCAAGAAGGATTGTAGCAGATATGAGATCAGATTTTTTCCGCCTGTCGTTGGGCAGTTTTGCTGCCTCCGTGGTTTTGGCCACGTCTGCACGAGCTGAACCGCTACACGGCATCGCGATGTACGGCGAACCGGCCCTCTCTGCGGATTTCACCCATCTACCCTATGCCAATCCTGATGCGCTCAACGGCGGCAAAATCGTCACCTCTAGCGTTGGCACCTTCGACAGTCTGAACCCATACATTCAAAAAGGCTCCGTCCACTGGCAATTGCGGTTTCTGACGCAAGAAAGCCTGATGGGCCGTTCACTCGATGAACCATTCTCACTCTACGGGGTCTTGGCCGAAACGATTGAGACAAGTCCGGAGCGTGATTGGGTCGAATTCACTTTACGCGAAGAGGCGACATTCTCAGATGGCAGCCCCGTCACTGTCGAAGATGTCCTTTGGTCCTACGAAACACTCGGCACCCAAGGCCACGGACGCTATCGCGGCTTCTGGGAAAAGGTTGAAACCCTCGAACAAACCGGCCCCCGCGCCGTGCGCATTACCTTCAACACTGAAGATCGCGAACTGGTTCTGATCGCGGGCCTGCGTCCGATCCTGAAGAAAGCACAATGGGACGGTGTGGAATTTGCGGAAAGCGGCCGCGACATCGTGCCGATCACTTCCGCCGAATATGTCATCGATGAGTTTGAGGCGGGGCGATACATCTCCCTCAAACGCAACCCTGACTACTGGGGCAACGACATTCCCTTCCGCAGGGGCACCGGCAACCTCGATGAAATCCGGTTGGAGTTCTACGGCGATGACACAGCCGCGTTCGAGGCGTTCAAGGTCGGCGAAGTCAACGCCAACCGCGAATTCAACGTTGCCAAGTGGGAGAGCCAGTACAACTTCCCGCGCGTTCAGAATGGGGAGGTTGTTCTTTCCGTCGTACCGCATGAACGTCCCTCCGGCATGACAGGTTTTGCAATGAACACCCGTCGCGACAAGTTTGCAGACTGGCGTGTGCGTGATGCGATGCTCCATGCGTTCAATTTTGAATTTATCAACGAAACACTGACAGGCTCTGCTCAGCCGCGCATTACCTCTTATTGGTCCAACTCCCCTTTGGGCATGGAGGATGGCCCCGCCACAGGTCGTGTCCGTGAATTCCTGGAACCTTTCGCCGCTGACCTCCCTCCCGGCGCACTTGATGGCTACGCGCTTCCCGTCGCGGATGGCAGCGAACGTAACCGCGCAGGGATCGCCGCGGCGTTAGATCAGATGGCTGCAGCGGGCTACACCGTTGTGGATGGCGCGATGACCAACCCCGACGGCACACCGTTCACTTTTGATATTTTGATTCAAAGCGGCGGGTCGGAAAACAAAGCCATCACCGACATGTTCGTGCAATCGCTCGAACGAATGGGCATCACCGCGACCGTCTCTGCCGTGGACCGCCCGCAGTTCAAGGAACGCACTGACACCTACGACTTCGACATGGTCTACTATCGTCGCGGCGTCTCCCTTTCCCCCGGGAATGAGCAATACGCCTACTACGGCTCTGAACGCGCGGATGAGGAAGGCGGGCGCAACCTGATGGGTGTCAAATCCCCCGTCGTGGATGAGATGATCGGAAAGCTGCTGACCTCAGAAAGCCAAGATGACTTTGTGGCCGCCGTCAAAGCCTTGGACCGCACCTTGACCTCTGGCCGCTATGTTATTCCAATTTATCAGTGGAACATCAGCCGACAGGCTCACGTTAAAGAGCTCAAGTTCCCAGACGAATTGCCGATCTTTGGCGATTGGCCCGGTTGGCAGCCTGACGTATGGTGGTGGGAAGACTAAGCCCACCACCTCATTCAACAAAAAGCATCACACATGAAGTATATCTTTCTAGCAACGATCGCCCTTTTTACGACCGCCTGCACCCCGGCCCGCATCGCTGCCGACGCGGCGGTCACAACAGGCCAAGTCGTGCTGGGTGCTGCGGATATGCTGCTCTAAATGCGTCGGATGCTGGTGGCAGAGGGTTTGGGCACCTGCCTGCTTTTGATCGGCGTTGTTGGCTCCGGTATTATGGGGTCGGCTTTGGCAGACGGCAACGTCGCAATCACACTCCTCGCCAATGCCATTGCGACCGGCTGCATCCTCTACGCCATCATCACCACACTTGGCCCAATTTCCGGCGCGCATTTCAACCCAGTCGTCACGCTTTACTTCTGGCTCCGGCGTGAGACGGACACCGCTGTCGCGCTGGGCTACATACCAGTCCAAATTGCTGGCGGGATCGTTGGCGTCTGGCTCATCCATCTGATGTTTGACCTGCCCATTTGGCAGTTCGGTGGAACCACCCGAAGTGGCCTTGGCCAATGGTTCGGCGAAGCTATCGCCACCTTTGGACTTCTATTTGTGATTGCTGGTGGCCTCCGCTCCAAACCCGATGCGGTGCCAACGCTCGTGGCTCTCTACATCACCGGCGCCTATTGGTTCACTCCTTCCACCAGCTTTGCCAATCCCGCCGTCACCATCGCCCGCGTCTTCAGCGATACCTTCGCAGGCATTGCGCCAACCGACGCCCCCATGTTCATCCTCATGCAGGTGATCGGCCTCGGGGGCGCGCTTGCACTATTCCCCTGGCTTTTTCCGAAATCAGGTGAGTGACGTCATCCAAAGGATCGTCGCATCGTCCTGACTGATGGAGATGACGTTGTGCCCCATCGTGGCATCGTAATACGCACTGTCCCCACGGCGTAACTCCAGCGGCTCATAGAACTCCGTATAAAGCCGCACAACGCCGGTCAGCACGTAAAGGAATTCTTCCCCATCGTGCCGGATCCAGCCGTCAAACTCGGACATATCCCGCACCCGAATGCGTGACCGATAGGGCAGCATCTTCTTGCGGGTCAAACCATCTGCCAAAAGCTCATGCTCATAGGTGGTGGTCATCTGAACTGTGGTTTCGTCCGACTTCGTCACACTCAACCGCCCATTCACCTGATCGCCAGACGGCGGTGTGAAAAGCTGCGGAACAGAGATTTCTAAACCTACGGCCACCTTCTTCAAAGCGTCATACGTCGGCGACATTTGCCCATTCTCAATCTTGGACAGGGTTGAGCGTGCCAAACCAGCCTGCTTTGCGGCCTGTTCCAGCGTCCAATTCTTAGCCTTGCGCAACTCTCGCACGCGCAGACCAAGATCAAGCGGCTCGGCTTTCTCTATCTCCCCATTATCACGGGCGACGCGGACGATGGCGGTGGGATCATTCTTGGACATACGCTCGTATAACCAAGCCAAGCCTGCGCTTGCAACCCAACGAGGCCGCAGATACCGATGGGCCATGCACCTAGGACCTCCCCCAAAATCCTTTAACATGGCGCAGTATGTGCTCTCGGCCGATGTCGATCCGGAGAAACCCGCGTTGGAGATTGTGGGCGCCAATCCCATCCGCTTGACGTACGGCGAACTCCGGCAGGCCGTTGAAACGTACGCCGCTCAGATTGCGGACCAAACGAGTGGACCAAGCGATCGCGTTCTGCTTCGCCTCGGCAATAAGCCTGACTGCCCCATAAGCTACCTCGCGGCCATCGCCGTGGGCCGCATTCCGATCGTGACCTCAGCTAAACTGACGGCGGCGGAGGTGGAGCATATCGTCGATGTAACCCAGCCCGCACTCACCGTCTGCGACCCTGACCTCAACGCACCCAAAGGCATCCCAATCCTTCAGGAGACTGAAGCAACGTTCGAAGGCTACGAAATGGGCGATCCCAATCGCGGCGCATACATCGTTTTCACCTCCGGCACCTCCGGCAAGCAGATGCCTGTGTTGCACGCCCACCGCGCGATTTGGGCTCGGCGGAGCATGTTTGACGGCTGGACTGGCCTGACTGCCGGCGATCGTTTTATGCACGCAGGTGCCTTTAATTGGACCTATACAATGGGCACCGGCCTGATGGATCCGTGGACCCTTGGCGCGACAGCCCTCATCCCCGCCGATGGCACCCCGACGTCCGACCTGCCAAACCTGATGGCCGAGGGGCAAGCTACCATCTTCGCCGCCAGCCCTGGCGTATATCGCCGCCTCAGCCGCACAACGTTTCCAGCGGCCCCGCACCTTCGCTACGGCCTCTCCGCAGGTGAAAAACTCCCCAAAGAAACGAGACAGGCATGGGAACAGGCTACATACACGAAGGTTCACGAAGCCTACGGCATGTCCGAATGCTCAACCTTCATCTCCGGTTCAGCCCTCCATAACGCCCCCGAAGGCACGCTGGGCTTTGGGCAACCCGGCAGGCAGATCACTGTCCTGAACGTGGACCCCGGCACCCAGATCGGCGAAATCGCTGTCCACCGTGATGATCTTGGCCTTATGCTCGGCTACTTCAATGCCCCCGATGCAACGGCCGCTAAGTTCGATGGCCCGTGGTTCCGTACAGGCGATCTCGCGCAGCAAACACCAGACGGAGCGTTTCACTACAAAGGCCGCGCCAACGATATGATGAACGCAGGCGGGCACCGCGTAAGCCCGATAGAGGTGGAAGCCGCCCTCGCCCAATGTTCGGAAATCACAGAAGTGGCCTGCGCAGAAGTGCGGCTCAAATACGACCTTTCGCTGATTGCCGCCTTTTATGTCGCGCCAAACCTGATAGACGAGGACGAGATCAAATCGGCTCTTGCAACCCGCCTTGCCGATTACAAAATCCCGCGTCTTTTCGTTCCGGTGTCTCAGCTGCCGCGTGGGAATAACAACAAGCTTCTGCGCCAGAAGCTCCGCCAAGATTGGGAGGCCGCACATGGTCAAGCTTGATATCATCTCCGATCCCGTCTGCCCGTGGTGCTACATTGGCAAATCCAACTTCGACAAGGCGCTTGCCGACTTTCCGGATCATCCGTTTGAGATTCAATGGCACCCCTTCCAACTGAACCCCGACATGCCGCCCGAAGGTATGGACCGCCGTGAGTACCTTGAAGCAAAATTCGGCGGTAAGGAGGGTGTGATGCAAGCCTACGGCCCCGTCGTCACGCATGCGGAGAATGCAGGCGTCGAACTTAACCTCGATAAGATCCAAAAGACGCCCAACACCATCGATGCCCATCGATTGATCCATTGGGCGGGGCTGGAGCAGCTGCAATTGCTCGTCGTCGACCTGCTCTTCAAAGCCTACTTCGTCGAAGGCTGCGACATCAGCGATCACGAGGTGTTGTCCGCCATCGCGGAAACCGCCGAAATGGACACCAGCATGGTCACCCGCCTGTTGAAAACCGACAGCGACATCGAAGATATCCGCGCCCGCGACGTGCACAGCCGCAAAATGGGCATCCAATCCGTCCCCACCTTCATCGTCGCCAACCAACACGCCGTCCCGGGGGCCCAACCGCCGGAAATGTGGGCGAAGGTAATCAAGGAAATTCAAGATCAGTTGGATCAGGCGGAGTGACCCAACCAAGCCAAAGACTAAGCCAAGGCGAATTCATTGCGCTCATGGCCATGCTCACCGCCACGGTCGCGTTCTCCATTGATGCGATGTTGCCCGCGCTGCCTGAGATTGGCGAAGAACTCAGCCCTGTCGCGCTCAACAACGCGCAACTGATCCTCTCAGTCTTTATCCTTGGCATGGGCCTTGGCACGTTTTTTACTGGTCCCTTGTCGGACTCCTTCGGGCGCAAGATTGTGATGATCGGCGGCGCGCTGATCTATTCCGCCGCTGCACTCTGGGCCTATGTCGCGCAAAGCCTTGAAGGGGTGCTGTTCGCGCGCCTGATCCAAGGCATCGGCGCGGCAGGCCCGCGCGTGGTCGCCATGGCGATGATCCGTGACCTCTATGGCGGGCGGAACATGGCGCGGATTACGTCCTTTGTGCTGCTGATCTTTTCGCTCGTCCCCGCCCTCGCCCCGACGCTGGGCTATGTCATTATCGCGGGCTTTGGCTGGCGGGCGATCTTCCTTAGCTTTCTTGTCTTCTCTGCCGTTACCACCCTCTGGCTCTGGCGCCGCCAGCCAGAGACACTGACGGCCGAGGACCGCCGTCCGCTGAACCCGACCAAACTCTGGGAAGCCACGAAAGAGGTTTTCGCAACCGAAACAACACGCCTGTCGATCATCGTGCAGACGCTGGGGTTCGGTATCCTCTTCTCAAGCTTGTCCTCGATCCAGCAGATTTTCGACGTGGGCTTTGGGCGTGGCGACCATTTTCACCTATGGTTCGGCAGCATCGCGGTCATCGCGGCCAGTTCATCGCTGCTGAACGCGCGAATCGTGGGCAGCTACGGGATGCGCGCGATCATACGCCGTTCGTTTCAAGCAATGGTGCTGATCGCTGTCGTCATGCTGATCATGCAATTCTTAGGCAGTGAGACGGTCCGCTTCTGGTCGTTCTACATCTTCATCTTGGGATGCTTCTTCAATGCTGGACTCACACTTGGCAATCTCAATGCCCTAGCGATGGAGCCTTTGCCCCACATCGCGGGCCTCGCCGCAACCGCTGTCGCCGCCATTGGCACCGTCGGCTCCGTCCTCATCGCGATCCCTGTGGGCCTCGCCTTCAACGGCACACCAATCCCCTTAGGCTTCGCGGTTGTCATCCTAGCCACGCTTGCCTTTGCTATCACGAACAAGATCAAGCGACCGGGCGAAGATTAACCGGCCTTCCGCTTTCGCTCATCCGCCAACTTTTGGGCGAGATCGCGAGCGATGTTGAACGCGCCTTGGATTTTGTCCTTTTCCTTGGTCCAATCCCGTTTCACGACGATTTTGTTGTCCTTGATCTTTGCCAAACCGCGTTGATCGTTGATGAATTCGACCAACCCCTGCGGGCTTGCGAACTTATCGTTGTGAAATTGGATTGTCGCGCCTTTCGGCCCTGCGTCGAGCTTGGCAATTCCCGCTTTCTTGCACATCGCCTTGATCCGTACGACCAGCATGAGGGAGTTCACTTCCTTCGGCAGTTTGCCAAAGCGGTCAATGAGTTCTGCCGCGAACCCTTCCAGCTCTACCTTGGTGCTGAGTTCTGATAAACGACGATAGAGGCCCAGACGGACATCCAGATCCGGGATGTAATCCTCTGGAATAAGTACAGGAATCCCAAGGTTGATATTGGGTGCCCATTGTCCGTCATCGACGATCCCGTCGGCGGAGCCTGACTTGATCGCGGCGATCTGCTCTTCCAGCATCTGTTGGTAAAGCTCGTAGCCTACCTCTTTCATCTGGCCGGACTGCTCTTCGCCCAGAAGATTGCCTGCCCCGCGAATGTCGAGGTCTTGGGAGGCCAGCGTGAACCCTGCCCCCAATTTGTCGAGCGACCCCAACACCCGCAATCGTTTCTGCGCAGTGTCCGTCAATCGTTGGCGTGGCTTCGTGGTCAGATAGGCATAGGCACGGGTTTTAGACCGGCCAACACGGCCCCTGATCTGATAAAGCTGCGCCAAGCCGAACATATCTGCCGCCCAGATGATCATAGTATTCGCCGTTGGAATGTCGAGGCCGGATTCTACAATCGTGGTCGCCAGCAAAACGTCGTACTTGCCGTCGTAGAAAGCGTTCATCCGATCATCCAACTCCCCCGCCGCCATCTGGCCGGTGGCGGTGATAAAGGACACTTCCGGCACCTGATCCCGCAGGAAGGCTTCCAGCTCTGGAATGTCGGAAATGCGCGGCACGACAAAGAACGACTGCCCCCCGCGATAGTGTTCGCGCAGCAGAGCCTCCCGAATTGTGACGGTGTCAAATTCACTGACATAAGTGCGGATCGCCAAGCGGTCGATCGGCGGTGTGCCAATGATCGACAAGTCCCGCACGCCAGAGAGCGAGAGTTGCAACGTCCGTGGGATCGGCGTTGCAGTCAGGGTCAACACATGCACATCCGTGCGCATCTGTTTCAACCGCTCTTTATGCTGTACCCCGAAATGCTGCTCTTCATCGATGATCAGCAAGCCAAGGTTTTTGAACCGAATGTTCTTGGCCAAAAGCGCATGGGTGCCCACGACAACATCCAACGTGCCTTTCGCCATCCCTTCCCGCGTTGAATTCGCATCCTTCGGGGACACAAACCGCGACAGGGGCCTCACGTTCACGGGGAACCCACGGAACCGTTCCGCAAAGTTCTTGTAGTGCTGTCGCGCTAGGAGGGTCGTCGGCGCAATGATCGCCACCTGGACGCCGGTCAATGCAGCGACAAAGGCCGCGCGGATGGCCACCTCCGTCTTGCCAAAGCCGACATCGCCGCAGATCAAGCGGTCCATCGGACGACCGGAGGACATGTCGTTCATCACATCCTCGATCGCCTGAAGCTGATCGTCGGTTTCCACATAAGGGAACCGCGCAAGGAACTGATCCCAAAGCCCGTCCATAGGCTCCATCACCGGCGCCGTGCGCAACTCCCGCTCTGCCGCGACACGGATCAGACGTTCTGCGATCTGACGGATGCGCTCTTTCAGCTTGGCTTTCTTGGCTTGCCATGCACCGCCACCTAGACGATCCAAAAGCCCCGTATCGTGACCGTACTTTGATAGCAGCTCGATATTCTCAACGGGCAGATAGAGCTTCGCCTGCTCTGCGTACTCTAGCAGTAAACACTCATGTGCGGCACCAAGGGCTGTCACCACCTCAAGCCCGACAAACCGCCCAACGCCGTGATCGACGTGAACCGCTAAATCACCGGGAGCGAGCGACGTGGCTTCCGTTAGGAAGTTCTTCGCCTGTCGCTTCCGCTTCGTCTGCCGGATCAGGCGGTCGCCCAAGACGTCCTGTTCTGAAATCACCGTCAGCCCAGGCGCTTCAAACCCCGCATCCAAGGCCCAGACCGCCAGATGCAAGCCCGCCTTTCCGATGCGAGAAAAGTCAGTGATGGGGATCGCCTCTGCGATACCTTCATCCTCGATCAATCCCGTCAGGCGTTCGCGCGCGCCGTCAGAATAGCATGCAATCACAACTGGCCCATCCGCCAACCGCGCCTTCACATGAGAGGCCAAACTGCCGAACAGGCTGACCTGTTCTTGCTGGCGCTCTGGCGCAAAGTTCCGCCCCGGACGCCCGCCGGCATCCGTAACACCGGGCCCTGTTGCCTGAGGCAAAGGTGCAAACTGGATGACCCGCGCTTCGGTCAAGGCCGCATCCCACGCGGCATCATCCAAATAAAGCAGCTTCGGCGGTGCAGGCTTATAGACCGTGTCCATCCGCGACTTTTGCTCAAGTGCGTGTATGCGCGTGCCGTATTGATCTTCGATCGCCTCCCAGCGGGCCAACCGGCTTGGATCAACCTGATAGTCAAGGCTGACCGTCACACCTGGCAAGTAGTCAAAGAGCGTCTCCAGATCGTCTTGAAAGAAACTCAGCCAATGTTCCACACCTGCATGCTTCCGACCCGCTGACACTGCTTCATAAAGCGGATCGTCCGTACCAGCCGCGCCAAACTCGATGCGATAGTTCTGCCGAAACCGCGTGATCGCTGCCTCATCGAGAACAACCTCGGACACGGGCGCCAGTTCGATCTCGGTCAGTTTTTCGGTGGTGCGCTGCGTAACGGGATCAAACCGCCGCGCGCCATCCAACACGTCACCGAAAAGGTCCAACCTTATGGGCCCTGTCTGGCCTGGCGGGAAGATATCAATGATCCCACCCCGAACAGCGTAATCCCCCGGCTCCATCACCGTAGGGCTTTGCGTAAAACCCATCCGCACAAGGAAGGACTTCAACCCATCCTCATCCATGCGCTTGCCAACCGTGGCGGAAAACGCGGCCTCTTTAAGCAAGGACCGCGGTGGCACCTTCTGCGTCGCAGCGTTCACCGTGGTCAGCAGGATGTATTGATGCGGCATCCCATGCACCAATCCGGCCAGGGTGGCCATCCGCGCCGCCGACACATCCGCGTTAGGCGACACACGGTCGTAAGGCAAACAATCCCACGCCGGAAACACGACAACAGGCACATCCGGCGCAAGGAACGCCAAAGCAGCCTGCATCGCTGCCAACCGCTTATCATCGCGGGCGACATGGCACACCGGCCCGCCGCTTTTGCCCATCTCTTCCAAGATGACTTGCGCATCAAAGCCTTCCGGCGCACCGCTAATGGTAGTTTTCTTCACTGCTGACATGCGACGCGACCTATGCGAGCCTGCGCAGGTGTCAAGTTAAAGAAACCTGACAACATCAAGGTTTTGGTACATTCCAAACATCGCTGTGAAAAAGATCGCGATGATCCCGACGACCTGCGTCTTCAATCTGTGCCAAAACAGGGCGGAGATCAACTCTTTACCCTTCGGCTGCGCCTCATTCATCACATAAGCAGTGTGCATACTGATCCCAAGGACAAAGGACAGCGGCAGTGCGAGTAAGAAAATCGCCTGCGCCAGTTCAAACCAGTAATAAAAGGCAATCAAGCCAAGCGCTGTCAGCAGGAAATAGATGAAACCAACCAAGAAGGCGCCGGCTGTTTGGTTTATATGCACCAAACGGTTCACGTTCACCCGTGCGATATCCTCCAAATCACGCATCCCTTGCCCCGTTTCATCGCGGCGGGCACGCTGGATCAAGTCATTAGGCACGCCCAGCACAAAATGACTCACAGACGACCATACGACCGCAACCGCCATCCAATACCAGATGGAGGAAAAGGATCGCAGTTCGATGACTTGAAAGAGAGCTGTGGTCCAGTCCACCCGAGGGGTCCTACTGTGCGGTTCGTTGCGTTCGGCGGACACTAGCGTCAGCGCCGCCAATTGCCTAGCCTTGGCAAGCAGGAAAATCCGTGCGACCAACGCTTTGTGACCAGAAAGGCCCTAATATGAAACCGACCGTCGCCCCTTTTCCCTCCATGCGGTTCCGCCGGATGCGGCAATCGCCTGCACTCAGAGCCTTGTCAGGGCAAAACAGGCTGACGGTTGAGGATTTGATTTGGCCGATTTTCGTCATGGACGGCAAAGATGACGAAACACCAATCCCCTCCATGTCCGGTGTCACACGCAAAACCGTCGATCGCGCGGTCACTGCCGCGAAAGAGGCGCACACCTTGGGCATCCCTGCGATTTGCATCTTTCCTTACACCTCGATGGAGGCGCGGACCGAAGACTGCGCCATGGCGTGGAATCCCAACAATGTCAGCAACCGTGCGATCCGCGCGATCAAAGACGCAGTGCCCGATATTGCGATCATGACCGACATCGCGCTCGACCCCTATAACATCAACGGCCACGACGGCTTTGTCGACGACGGAGAGATCGTCAACGACCGCACGGTTGAAGCGCTGGTCAAAATGGCCATCGCTCAGGCTGAAGCTGGTGCCGATATCCTCGGCCCCTCTGACATGATGGATGGGCGCATCGGCGCGATCCGCTCGGCGCTCGAGTCCAATGGCCACCAAAACGTCACCATTCTCAGCTACACCGCCAAATACGCCTCTAGCTTTTACGGCCCATTCCGTGATGCGGTTGGCGCAAGCTCTGCGCTCACAGGCGATAAAAACACCTACCAAATGGACCCTGCCAATTCAGACGAAGCACTCCGCCTTGTGGAACGCGACCTGATGGAAGGCGCAGATATGGTGATGGTGAAACCTGGGATGCCATACCTCGATATCTGTCGCCGCGTGAAAGACAGTTTTGGCGTACCGACCTACGCCTACCAAGTCAGCGGCGAATACGCGATGCTGATGGCCGCCGTACAAAACGGCTGGCTCGATGGGGACAAAGTGATAGCTGAGAGTCTTTTGTGTTTTAAAAGAGCGGGTTGCGACGGCATCCTCACCTACTTTGCACCACGGGTGGCGAAAGCGCTGAATGGGTAACGCCGCAAAATCGACTACCACCACATCTTGCGCGTGACAGTGCCGACGGCACTGTTTATAAAGTTGCTAAGAGGGCAAAAGCCCCAATATCGGCAGTATAAGGCATATTCAGATGACAAACTTCAGTAGACGCAGCTTTGCGCTTGGGGCGGCTGCACTTCCTTTGGCAGCCTGCGGCAACGGCATTGGTGGCAGTGGCGCCGCGATGATTGATGCCCGCGTGGCCGAAACACTCAACTTCCTCTACGCCAACTACCCTGGCATGCAGGACCTTGCTGATCGGTCAGCAGGTCAACTTGTAATGCCCCTTGTATCCGAAATTGGATTGGGTTTTGGCGCGTCCTTCGGGCGTGGTGCCCTGCGCGTTGGCGACAGTAGTGTGGACTACTACAGCGCCGCCTCCGCCTCCGCTGGTCTCCAAATTGGCGCACAACAGTTCAGCCACGTGCTGTTCTTCATGACATCTGACGCACTGATGGATTTCCGCACGTCTGACGGCTGGGCCGCTGGCGCTGATCTTGAGTACGCCATCGCGGAACAAGGTGAAGTCTTGCGGGCAGACACGACAACCTCCCTGTCCCCTGTGGTTGCGCTGGTCTTTGGTCAGGCGGGCCTGCGGATCGGCGCAACACTTGAGGGCACTAAATATACCCGCATCATCCCATAATCTGGGATCACACAGCGGCGACTGAGACGACGACGTTCAACCCAATTTTGGTTCAGACAAGATTGGCATCTCCGGAGGCCCCAAATTCGTTTCGGTCCAAATCGCCGGTGATGTGAAGCACAAGAGTGCTCAAATCGCCCATATCGCTGCCCCGTTCGCGGTAGATGCGCGCGTCCAGTGTGACCGGTCGCACGACACCCTGAAGCGTCAAATTGCCTTCGAACGTGGCCCCGATCCCTGACCGCGTCACTCGCGACCTCTCAAAAGTTGCCCGCGGATTCTGCGTGGTCGACAGAACCGCCTCAGAGCGCACAGCTTCCGTCAACTTGCCAAAACCTGC
This sequence comes from Cognatiyoonia sp., assembly GCF_965661665.1. Classification (NCBI taxonomy): domain Bacteria; kingdom Pseudomonadati; phylum Pseudomonadota; class Alphaproteobacteria; order Rhodobacterales; family Paracoccaceae; genus Cognatiyoonia; species Cognatiyoonia sp. Next base: position 19,025 of record NZ_CBFIEO010000015.1, read on the forward strand.
ATGCGTCCCTGTCATATGAAACATCACAAAAACCTATGATCGGCTCAGATTGTCAAAATCAATCACCATATCGGCCGCCGCAATCGGTATCTCCCCCTGAAATTCTGACCATTGCAGATTGTTGGTGAACCCGATGCGAGAGTCGTCAATTTTCAGCGTGTAGCTTTGTGGCGCAGCTCCTGCTGGCACGGTCTAAAAACCGACAAAAGCAGGCAGCGCGATTCTCCAAAACGGCATCATCCACCTCCAAGCAATCGGACGCTATTATTCTGCACTCTGATCACGGCCCACTAAAATACATGTGAACGCACACGTGAATGAAAATCGACACAACTGGTCGGTTGAGAACAAGAATCTGCCCATGGGAGATTCAGACTGACCAAAACGATGGAGGTCACAAAATGAAAACCAACACGCGCGTGGTCGTTATTGGCGGAGGCGTTGTCGGATGTTCGGTCCTCTATCACCTGACAAAACTCGGCTGGTCCGATGTCATGCTCCTCGATCGGTCAGAGCTGACCTCCGGCTCTACCTGGCACGCGGCGGGCGGCTTCCACACCTTGAACGGCGACACCAATATGGCTGCGCTGCAGGGGTACACCATTAACCTCTATCAAGAGCTGGAAAAGATCACCGGCATGTCCTGCGGTCTGCACCACGTCGGCGGTCTGACCCTTGCCGATAATCAAGACCGCTTTGACATGCTCGTCGCAGAACGGGCCAAGCATCGCTACATGGGCCTTGACACCCACATTGTTGGGCCGGACGAGATCAAGAAGATGGCCCCGATCACCAATACGGACGGGATCATCGGGGCGCTGTATGATCCGCTCGACGGGCACCTCGACCCGTCGGGCACCACCCACGCTTATGCCAAAGCCGCGCGGATGGGTGGGGCGACGGTAAAAATCCACACGATGGTCAAAGAAACCAACCAGCGTTCCGACGGCACATGGGACGTGGTGACGGACAGAGGGACCATTCACACCGAACATGTGGTCAACGCAGGTGGGCTTTGGGCGCGTGAAGTTGCGGCAATGGCAGGCATCTATGCGCCGCTGCACCCGATGGAGCATCAATACATCGTCACCGATGAGATTCCCGAGATTTACGAACGCGACGAAGAGCATCCGCATATCATCGATCCTGGTGGAGAAAGCTATCTCAGGCAGGAAGGCCGCGGCCTGTGTATAGGGTTCTACGAAAAGCCCTGCAAACCGTGGGCGGTCGACGGCACCCCTTGGACTTTCGGGCATGAACTTTTGCCGGACAACCTCGACAAGATCGAAAACTCCATTAACTTTGCCTACCGCCGCTTCCCGATCCTCGAACGCTCCGGCGTCAAAACGGTGATCCACGGTCCGTTCACCTTTGCTCCTGACGGCAACCCGCTTGTTGGCCCCGTCCCCGGCGTGCGGAACTACTGGTCCGCTTGCGGTGTTATGGCGGGCTTCAGCCAAGGCGGCGGTGTTGGGCTGATGCTGGCGCAATGGATGATTGAAGGCGAGTGCGAGCGCGATGTCACCGCTCTTGACGTCGCGCGCTACGGCAAGTGGATCACGAAAGGCTATACCCGTCCAAAAGTGATTGAGAACTACCAAAACCGTTTCTCTGTCAGCTACCCAAACGAAGAACTGCCCGCCGCCCGTCCGCACCGCACCACGGCGATGTATGACATTTTCAAAGATCTTGGCGCTGTCTTTGGCCATCAGTTCGGGCTTGAGGTGCCCAATTACTTTGCTCAAGGCGATGAACCGACGTACGAAACACCCTCCTTCCGCCGGTCGGACGCTTTTGAGGCTGTGGGGCGTGAAGTGCGTGCCGTCCGCGACAGCGTCGGCATCAACGAAATCCAGAATTTCGGCAAATTCGCCATCACGGGGCCAAACGCCCGGGCATGGCTCGACAAAATCATGGCAGGTCGCCTTCCGCAGCCTGGCCGGATCACACTCACCCCAATGCTGACGCCCAAAGGCAAGCTGATGGGCGACTTCACCGTGAGCTGTCTTGAGGAAGGTAACTTCCAACTCACCGCCAGCTACGGCTATCAAGAGGCGCACTACCGCTGGTTCCTGCAACACTTTGAGGACGGCGTGCAGGTCCGAAATGTCAGTGACCGCCGGACGGGTTTTCAGATCGCGGGGCCGAAATCACGCGATCTGCTCGCCGCCTGCACACGCGACGCGACAGACCTCAAATTCCGCGACGTGCGGCAAATGACCATTGGGCAAGTGACCTGCACTGTGCAGCAAGTCAGCTACACTGGCGACCTTGGATTTGAGATTTATTGCGACCCGATGGATCAGCGTCAGCTGTGGCACACCCTTTGGGACGCGGGCCAACCGATGAACATCACACCGTTTGGGATGCGCACAATGATGTCGCTCCGCCTTGATCGGTTGTTCGGGTCTTGGTTGCGGGAGTTTTCACCTGATTACACCGCCGCCGAAACTGGCATCGACCGTTTCATACAATGGTCCAAGAACACCGATTTCATCGGTCGTGCAGCGGCCGAGGCTGAACGCGCCAACCCACCGGCCCGCACCTCCGTTGCGTTTGAGGTGGACGCCAACGACGCCGACGTCACAGCTTATGAACCGGTCTTTATCGACGGCGAAGTCGTGGGCTTCTGCACCTCCGGCGGCTACAGTCACCACACACAGAGATCCATTGCCCTTGCTCTCATCCCGCGCGACAAGGCGAAGGACGGGCTGGAGGCGGAGATCGAAATCCTTGGCAAGATGTGCAAAGCACGACTGATCACGTCCCCGCTATTTGAGCCAAAAGGTATCGTCACCACGGGTTAGAGGCACTAGATTCTATCCAATGATACCGATTTTGATCATAGCAGCAGGGACATCGCGGCGCATGGGTGGCGAAGATCAGCTGATGCTCAAGATCGATGGCGTGCCGCTGATTGTGCGCACGTGCCGCCGTGCAGCGGCTACGGGGCACCCTGTCTTTGCCGCGATCCCCGGCCCGTGGCATCCCAGATATGAAGCCCTACGCGACGAACCTGTCACCTGCTTTGACGTGCCCGGTCACAAAGAAGGGATTGGCGGCCCCATGCGGGGGGCGGTCCGCCGCCTGCCCCCGTGCGAGGCCTTCATGATCGTCCTAGCCGACATGCCGGATTTGGAAACCGCTGACCTTCAAAAAGTCACCACCACATTTCCGCACCAAGCAAAAAACACTGTGGTCCGCGCCTTTACCGATAGGGACGACCCAGGCCATCCGATCCTCGTTTCCAGCGACCTTCGGCCAGAATTTTCAGAGCTGTCAGGTGATGACGGCGCGAATTTGATCGTGTCAAATCCCAACTTAAATCTGATCCGCGTCCAACTTTCCAAAGATCGCGAAATTCACAAGGTGATCAGGGCATCACGACTTCTGCAAAACGCGCAATGCCGTGGAGCGGCTTAGTCCAAGGTCCGATTTCATCTTTGTTTCCAATTTTTCGCCAAGTTTTGCGTCAACGCGTCGCCTCTAACGAGAAAACGCGGGCAGACCGATCACGAATGGAAAACAACGCGACAGCCGCACAGGCCCGATATTGATGTCAATTGAGTGAAGGCGTTTCGCCACACTTTTGTTCACGTGCCCAAAACAACGATTACGCATACTTGTTTTTGTTTCCAGTGCGCCCAGAAATTGCGCCGCGACACTCCGAATCAAGTCATTTTCATGGCCGTGCGGCACTCCTGGCTTTCTCGAACCTGACAAACTTGTAAGGTTGCCATCAGGTTCTCATTAAGTTCACCGGTCACATGTCGGTCCACACAAGATGGAAAGACAGATATGACCACTCCGGCAAAACCACATAGCTTTATCACCCGTAGCATCCATTGGGCCTCCGCCGCATTGATTGCTTTTGGCTATTTCAAGGGCCTCGACAACGTGTCTCAACTCGCTGATCCGAATTTGTTACGGACAGAGGTGATCTTTTCCCTCCTGCTGGGTGGCCTCTTTGCCTTGCGCCTGTTGTGGACCAAGAAAGTGGCCGGCCATACGCGCCTGCCCACAGACGCGCCGCGGTGGGAAAAATTCGCCTCTCAAGCCGTTCACGTCGGACTTTATGCAAGCGTCTTCTTGATCGTGATCTCAGGTCTGGGCATTGCTCTGGGATACACAACCCCGGTGCTTTCCGGTCTGTTTCTGTCGGCGATGATTGGTTTGCATGAATTTGCACTCGCCGCGCTGCCGATACTGTTGATCACGCACATCGCTGGTGCGCTCTGGCATCGCTTCATTCGCAGAGACGGGATCTTTGAAAGCATGGTCCCCGGCCTCTCGTCAAACGGAAAGGCGAGCTAAGACCGAATAGTGGATTGACCCCCCTGCGACTGAACGCTAGGACACGCAACGTGCCGATGTGGCGGAATGGTAGACGCAGGGGATTCAAAATCCCCCGATGGCAACATCGTGAGAGTTCGAGTCTCTCCATCGGCACCACCAAATCCTTCTCGCCTGCCTTGACCTAGACCGCGCCTCATGGCCTAAGCGACGTGATCGCGGCAGAGGCAAGTATGATCAAAGGTCTGTACAATTGGACGATGGGTCTGGCGCAATCGCGCCATGCGCTTTGGGCGCTGGCAATTGTCGCCTTTGTGGAATCTTGCTTCTTTCCGATCCCCCCCGACGTGCTGATGATCCCGATGATCATCGCCCGCCCTTCGAAAGCATTTCTCATCGCAGGGATAGCCACGGTCGCCTCCGTCCTTGGCGGGCTTTTGGGTTATTACATCGGCTACGCACTCTTCGAACTGGCCGGTCAGCCTATCTTTGATTTCTATGGCAAGGGTGATGCCGTCGCCGAATTCTCCGCCCGTTATAATGAACACGGGGCGTGGGCTGTGCTGATCGCCGGCGTCACCCCTTTCCCGTTCAAAGTCATCACGATAATGTCGGGCGTCACGCAATTGTCGCTGCCAGTCTTCATCGTATCCGCCATCCTCGCGCGCGCGCTGCGGTTCTTCTTTGTTGCCACGCTCCTCTGGAAATTTGGCGCACCGATCCGCGACTTTATGGAAAAACGTCTTGGCCTCATGTTCACGCTCTTTTGTGTTCTGCTGATCGGCGGCTTTGCCCTAGTGAGGTATCTATGACCCGCCAAATGCTCACCACCCTTGCCGCCGCTGGCTCTTTCGCCTTGCTCGCAGGGGCCTATACGTTTGAGTTTTTCGGCTATCCTCCGTGCCAGATGTGTTATTGGCAACGTTGGCCCCACTTCGTGGCCATCGCGATCAGTATCGTGGCCTACTTTGTTCCTGCCCGTGTCCTTGCATTACTGGGCGCGCTCGCTGCGTTCGGCACCTCTGGCGTCGGCGTCTACCACACGGGGGTGGAGCGGGATTGGTGGGAAGGCCCGACCAGTTGCACAGGCGGTGGCCTCACCGACCTTTCAGCGACAGATCTTTTGTCGACCGACGGCCCGCGTCTGGTGATGTGCGATCAGGTGAGTTGGGAATTCCTGACGCTGTCGATGGCAAGCTGGAATGCTCTGTTTTCCTTCGGCTTTGCGCTGATTTGGCTGGCCGCTGCGCGGAAGGCTTAGTCCAAGAACTGCCCGTGGGCTGGTGATGCAACAAGCGTTCGGCCGCGCTTAATGGTCGCCAAGCACTGACTACAAATTTGCTGATGCGCTCGGCCTAAAAAACATCAGCCCGCCGGGACGGGCAGGTGTTGGCGCGGCGCGCTACGCGCTCGACCCGCGCCTTACCGCCGCGTCGACAGTAAAATACTTGTCTCTGTCCGGCCAATCGCCTCTGTCCGACGGATCGCAGTCAGGGCGGCATCGAATGCCTCCAGCGTCTCCGCCCCAATCTCAGCGATATAATCCCACTTGCCGTTGGTCGAATGCACCGCCTGAACTTCTGGCCGCTTCAAAAGCGCCGCCGCGACCTTCTCACTTTGCCGTCCCGCAATCTCCAACATCATCAAACCACGCACGGGGTAGTCACTGATGTCGGCCTTTGTTTCGACCGTGAAGCCGACGATATCGCCCGCCTCCACCAGCTTTGCCATCCGCGCGCGCACGGTGTTGCGTTGCACACCCAAATCAGCCGCCAGTTCTGACAAAGATGCCCGCGCGTTCCGGCGCAGCATCCGCACAAGGCTCATATCCAATTCGTCCAACACAACTATCCGTTTCGATCAATCTTCATGCGTTTCGCACCTTTGGACCGCTAGGGGAAGCATGGCTTTCGATCAATACTCAGCACATGGACAAGAAGAATTGTATATTCATCGGCGTCCCGCTCGATTGCGGCAAACGACGCCAAGGCTGTCTGATGGGCCCCGACGCCTATCGTACAGCGGGACTGGCCGACGCGCTCACCGCGCTTGGCCACACCGCACGAGACATTGGCAACGTCGTGCCTGACAAAGTTGACGCCAGCGACGATGGGCACCTGCACAAACTCGCTGAAAACATCGGCTGGACCTTCGCCCTGCAACGCGCGGCGAAGGACACAGCGCCAACCGGCTTCCCGATCTTCATGGGCGGCGATCACGCATTGGCGGCTGGCACGGTTAGCGGCATGGCAGCCCATTGGGCGAAAGAGGGCCGCCCGTTCTTCGTCCTCTGGCTCGACGCTCACACCGACATTCACAACCCGCAAAGCACAGCCAGCGGCAACCTCCACGGCACGCCCGTGGGCTACTACATCGGTCGCGACGGATTCGACGGCTTCCCAATAGTCGAAGCCCCTGTGGCATCGGAAAACATCTGCATGATTGGTATTCGCTCCGTCGACGCGCCCGAAAATGACGTTCTGCAAGACCTCAACATCGACGTTGTGGACATGCGCCGGATTGACGAGACGGACATCGCCACCCACCTCGCCGCCTTCCTCGAGCGGGTGAAGGCTGCGAATGGCGTCCTCCACGTCTCCCTCGATGTCGATTTCCTCGACCCGCTCCACGCGCCCGCAGTCGGCACCACCGTCCCCGGTGGAGCGACCGAACGGGAGGCGCATTTGGTCATGGAGATGCTGTCTGACGCAGGTGTTGTCCGTTCCCTCGACCTTGTCGAACTCAACCCTTTCCTGGACGACCGCGGCAAAACGGCGAGCTTGATGGTTGACCTCACCGCCTCCCTCATGGGCCGCCGTGTCTTTGACCGACCAACACGGGATTACTCCTCATGACATTTGAGCCCTCAAAACTCGCCATGGTGCCCTTCGTCTCCGTCGAGAATATGTTGAAGCTCGTCCACCACATCGGCATCGAAAACGTCCTCTGCGATCTGGCACAAGCCATCGAGGAAGATTTCAAACGGTGGGAGCTTTTCGATAAAACCCCGCGCGTTGGGTCCCACTCCAACGTGGGCGTTATGGAACTGATGCCCACCAGTGATGGGAAGCTTTACGGCTTCAAATACGTCAACGGCCATCCCAAGAATGCGAAAGAAGGGCTGCAAACTGTTACCGCTTTCGGTCTGCTGGCGGAGGTTTACTCCGGCTACCCTGTGATGCTTTCTGAGATGACGGTGCTGACCGCCCTGCGCACCGCCGCCATGTCTGCGGTCGCGACCAAAGCGCTCGCCCCCAAGGGCGCAAAGACGATGGCCATGATCGGCAATGGCGCGCAATCCGAATTCCAATGCGTCGCCATGAAAGCCTATTGCGGGATCGAGACGGTCAGGCTCTATGACATCGACTCTGCGGCGACGGTCAAATGCGCAGGCAACCTCGCCCGCACCGGCCTTAGGATCGAAACCTGTTCCTCTATCGAAGACGTTGTGGAGGGAGCCCAGATCATCACCACGGCCACCGCCGACAAAGACAAGCAACAAATCCTCACCGACAACCACTTTGGCACAGGCGTGCATATCAACGCCATCGGCGGCGACTGCCCCGGCAAGACGGAGCTTCACCGCGATATCGTCTCCCGCTCTACCGTCTTCGTGGAATACCTGCCGCAGACACGGATCGAAGGCGAAATTCAGCAAATGGCGGAGGACCACCCCGTCACCGAATTGTGGGAGGTTTTGGCAGGCAAGACCGAGGGCCGCACGTCGCTGAACGAAGTGACCCTCTTTGATGGCGTCGGCTTCGCGATCGAGGATTTCTCCGCACTGCGCTACGTCCATGCCAAGATCAAAGGCACGCCCTTCTTTGACGATCTAGATATGATCGCCGATCCCGACGATCCTCGCGATCTTTTCGGGATGCTACAACGCGCCAGATAGCCGATGTGTACATACGCTGTGTGTACAGCCTGTGTACGCAATACGCGGCCTTTTTTGAGGGCCGCCATTGCCCCCATATGCGGGGTCTGATATAAATTTTGCAACGAAATATGGGCCGGAGCAGCGGCCAAACATCCGGGGCGATTTGCGTGATCGACACACCAGAAACACCTGAAAATGAAAATGAAAATCCAACCGAACGCTCCGCGTACGACGGTCCGACGGTTTCCATCCTCGATGAAATGAAAACGTCCTACCTCGATTACGCGATGAGCGTGATCGTTTCACGGGCGATTCCCGACCTTCGCGACGGCCTAAAACCCGTCCACCGCCGCATCATTTATTCGATGTACGAAAAGGGCATCACGCACGACAAAACCTACCGCAAATCTGCGAAATCCGTGGGCGATGTGATGGGCTCCTATCACCCACACGGCGATAGCGCAATTTACGAATCCCTAGTCCGTATGGCACAGGATTTCGCCATGTCCCTGCCGCTGATCGATGGTCAGGGCAACTTCGGCTCCATGGACGGCGATAACGCCGCTGCGATGCGCTACACCGAAAGCCGACTTGAGAAGGTTGCGGTCCATATGACCGATGATCTTGGCAAGGCAACCGTTGATTTTGTTGACAACTATGACGGGAAAGAGCGTGAGCCGACGGTTCTGCCCTCAAAATTCCCCAACATGCTGGTCAACGGCGCGGGCGGCATAGCGGTGGGTATGGCCACGAACATCCCGCCCCACAATTTGGGCGAAGTTATCGACGCCACGCTGGCGCTGACCGACAATCCCGATCTTACCAGCGAAGAACTGATCGAATACGTGCCTGGCCCCGATTTTCCGACCGGCGGCATCATGCTGGGTCGCTCTGGCGCTCGGAAGGCTTATCTCGAAGGGCGCGGCAGCGTTATCATGCGCGCCAAAACGGAGGTCGAAGAACTTCGTAAGGATCGCTATGCCATCGTCATAACCGAGGTGCCTTACCAGGTGAACAAAGCGACTATGATCGACCGCATCGCAGAAGCCGCACGTGACAAACGGATCGAAGGCATTGCCCACGTCCAAGACGAGTCCGACCGCAACGGCGTGCGCGTGGTCATCGAGTTAAAGCGCGATGCAACGGCAGAGGTGGTCCTGAACCAGCTGTTCCGCTTTACGCCGATGCAGACGTCCTTTGGCTGCAATATGCTGGCTCTGAACGGCGGTCGACCTGAACAGCTGACTTTGCGCAAGTTCCTGACCTACTTCCTCGACTTCCGCGAAGACATTGTCGCCCGCCGGACAGCCTATGAACTGCGTAAAGCGCGGGAGCGGAGCCATATTCTCTGTGGTTTGGCCGTGGCTGTCACCAACATCGACGAGGTGGTCAACACGATCCGCAGCTCTGCCGATGCAGCGGAGGCGCGTGAGAAGCTGATGACACGCCGTTGGCCCGCGGAATCGATCATCGAATATATCCAACTGATCGATGACCCGACCCATACTGCCAACGATGACGGCACCTACAACCTGTCTGAAACGCAAGCCCGCGCCATTCTCGAGTTGCGCTTGCAGCGCCTGACCCAGATTGGCGTCAAGGAGGTCACCGACGAACTTCAAGATCTCGCCGCGAAGATCCGTGAATACTTGGAAATTCTTGGGTCACGGGACCGCATCATGCAAATCATCCGTGATGAGCTGAACGAGATCAAAGATCAATTCGCCGTCCAGCGTCGAACAGAGATTGTCGACTGGTCCGGCGACATGGAAGACGAAGACCTGATCGAGAAAGAGGATATGGTCGTCACCGTCACCTCCGGCGGCTACATCAAACGCACCGCGCTTGCAGATTTCCGTGCGCAGCGGCGCGGCGGTAAAGGTCTCTCCTCGATGGCCACGAAGGAAGAGGATGTCGTGACGACCCTCTTCGTGGCCAACACACACACGCAGCTCTTGTTCTTCACCACCGACGGGATGGTCTACAAGCTGAAGACGTGGCGCCTGCCACAGGGTTCCCGGACGGCCAAAGGCAAGGCCATCGTGAACATCCTGCCAATCCCCTCAGGGGTATCTATCGCGGCCATCATGCCAGTGGACCGGCCAGAGGATGAATGGGCCGACCTGCAGGTTGTCTTTGCAACTGACGCTGGAACTGTGCGCCGTAACGCTCTGTCCGACTTCACAAATGTCAAATCGAACGGCAAAATCGCGATGAAGTTTGAGGGCGACAGCGAAGGCTGGTCGATGATCGACGCGCGCATTGCTTCCAATGATGACGACGTGATGCTCACCACCGCCTCCGGACGCGCGATCCGCTTCCCTGCAACCGATGTGCGGGTCTTTACCAGCCGCTCCTCCACAGGTGTACGCGGCGTCAAACTCTCCGGCGATGACAAGGTCGTCTCCATGTCAATCATCCGGCACTTCGTCGCCGACCCAGAAGAACGCGCGGCCTACCTCAAGATGCGCCGCGCGATGGCAGGTTTGGGCGACGATGCCGAGAGCGATGATGACGACGAAGTCATCGCAGGTGCCATCAGCCAAGAACGCTATGCAGAGATGTCAGCCGCTGAGAACCTGATACTTACTATTACGGAACAAGGATCTGGCAAGCTTTCTTCAAGTCATGACTACCCCGTGCGCGGTCGCGGTGGCATGGGTGTGGCAGCGATGGACAAGGCCATGCGCGGCGGTGCTTTGGTCAGTTCATTCCCTGTGGAAATGGGGGACCAGATTATGCTCGTCACCTCCACCGGCCAATCGATCCGCGTCCCTGTCGAAGGCATCAGCTTCCGCAGCCGCAGCGCTGGAGGCGTGAAGGTGTTCGACACCGCCAAGGGTGAAACCGTCGTCAGTGTCGCCTGGATTGCTGAACAGGATGAAGAAGATGGCACAGAAGCGGGTGAAGAATAGCGCTTGCTTTTTCAACACCTTGCCGCCTTCCGCATGGCCGTTTATGCTTGCTCTAATAGGTAAGAAACCTCAGCAAAAATAAATTGCGGCGAGCATAATTTTATTCAAAAAATATATTGGCGCGGGCCTTTCGTCCGTGCTTTCCACAGCGTTTGGCGCCCAAGAATTTGTGGGCGGCACGCTTGAACTTGAATACACCAGCTTCGATGGGGCCGATGTAACATCTACAACGGCGAAGTTGAATTCGCGATCAACCGTCAATTCGGTGTGGAACTAGATTAGAATGGTGCGTCTAGTGACAGCGAACCGGCGTCCAGCGCCACCCTTCACGGCATCTACCACATGAGCAACACTTCCTCCGTGTGAGCTTTCTATGGTCAAAGCGTTGGTGGTGATGTTGATTCCTCGTCTTATGGCGCTGAGGGCGGAACGTCACTGGGTACCTTTAGCTTCGGCGCGTATCTTGGCCGGCAAGATATCGGCGCGACAGGCGCGGCCACATTCGGTCTCAATGCCGAAGTGCTCATCTATAACGCTTTTGAGCTTTACTAAGATACAGATCTCGCCGTTGTAGACGACGTTTTCGCTGGTACGAGCGAACTTGGTGTTCAATACAACACGAGCAATGGGCCTGAGTTGTTTGTACATTTGGGATCTTTGTCAGTAAGTTACGGCACCACAACAGCGTCTGAGAAATACGTTGGCATTGGTGCGCGCATCAATTTTGGCGCCAAGCGCTGCACAACATTCGAAGGTCGCTAATCCCCTTTGCAAACCAACGCTCATGTCCTAAATGCGGGGCATGAGCAAAACACTGAACATCATCGGCGGCGGCATGGCCGGGTCGGAAGCAGCATGGCAGGCAGCGAATGCTGGCGTCAAAGTCATTCTTCACGAAATGCGCCCGAAGGTCGAAACCTTCGCCCATCGTACGGGTCATTTGGGGGAGATGGTGTGCTCCAATTCCTTTCGCTCCGACGATCATGAGCAGAATGCGGTCGGTCTCCTCCATTGGGAAATGTTGCAAGCCGGCGGCCTTATAATGAAGACCGCCTACGCGCACCGCTTGCCTGCGGGTGGCGCACTGGCGGTGGACCGCGATCCATTTGCGGAAAGCGTCACAGCAGCCCTTACCGCACATCCAAATATTTCTGTTTCTTATGAAGAGATTACAGAGCTTCCCTTAGACGAAAATTGGATCATCGCAACCGGCCCGCTGACCTCCGGTGTGTTAGCAGAAGCGATCCAGAAAGAGACCGGCTCCGACGCGCTCGCCTTCTTCGATGCCATCGCGCCCATCGTCTATTTCGACAGCGTCAATATGGACGTCGCGTGGATGCAATCGCGCTATGACAAAGGCGAGACGGAGGAAGAGCGGACCGCCTACCTCAACTGTCCAATGACCAAGGACCAGTATGAGGCGTTCATTGACGCATTGCTGACTGCTGATAAGACAGAGTTCAAAGAAGGCGAAACCGCTGGATATTTCGACGGTTGCTTGCCGATAGAGGTGATGGCGGGACGTGGCCGTGAGACCCTGCGCTTTGGCCCGATGAAGCCTGTGGGCCTCACCAACGCCCATCAACCTGAGAATAAACCCTACGCCGTCGTGCAACTGCGCCGCGATAACGCGCTTGGCACTCTTTTCAACATCGTCGGGTTCCAGACCAAGATGAAGTACGGCGCACAAAAAGATGTTTTCAAACTGATTCCGGGGCTTGAGGGTGCGGAGTTTGCGCGTCTTGGTGGGATCCATCGCAACACCTTCATCAACTCACCCATGCTCCTAGATGATCATATGCGCCTCAAAAGCCGCCCAAACATCCGCTTTGCAGGACAGATCACAGGTGTCGAAGGCTACGTTGAAAGTGCTGCTATGGGCTTGCTGGCTGGGCGAATGGCCGTGGCGGAGATGTCGGGTTCATCATTGGCCCCCGTCCCGCAAACCACCGCAATGGGCGCCCTTTTGCGTCACATCACCGGTGGGGCTGAGGCGAAGACATTCCAGCCGATGAACGTCAACTTCGGGCTCTTCCCGCCAATCGAGGGCGTCAAAGGAGGGCGCAAAGGCCGCAAGGATCGCTACAAAGCCTACACAGACCGCGCCAAGGCGGATTGGTCCGACTGGCTGGGTCAAAAGTCACTGGACGCCGCCTAGCCTACCCAGTTACGCTTGGCTCATGACCAAGAAAGACGTGTTGAAACCCCAACTTTGGACCCCGCGCCCCGTTGCCGAAACCATCGCCGTTTACGCCGATTGGGCCGAAACCTACGACGCGGAGGTTGAAAAGCGCGGCTACCGGACACCGGAACGGCTGTCGAAAGCACTTGCCGACGTTATTGACCTTTCCACCACTGTCTTGGACTTTGGCTGCGGCACTGGGCTGTCAGGGATAGCTCTAAAAGATGCGGGTTTTCAGACCCTTCACGGTACCGACGTCACGTCGGAAATGTTGGAGAAGGCCACTGCGATCGGACTTTATGAAAAGACGTGGGTCTCAACACCCGAGGATCCAGCGTTTGGCAAAGGGGCCTACAAAGCTATCGCAGCCATTGGCGTAGTCAGCCTTGGCGCCGCCCCTCCAGAAACGCTCGCCATGCTGGTCGGAAAGCTCAACACAGGGAACATCTTGGCGATGTCGTATAATGAGCCAACGTTGCGGGATGTGAGCTATATTAAAGCTTTAGACGATGAAGTTGCGTCAGGTCATGTTGAAGTCATCTTTCGCGAAAACGGCCCGCATCTTGAAGATGTCGGCATGACATCCGATGTCATCATTCTACGCCACAAGTGATCACACGCTTCGCCCCATCGCCTACAGGTCGGTTGCACCTTGGCCATGTGTTTTCGGCCCTGACCGTCTGGCAAACCGCGAAAGAGCTTGGCGGAGTCGCCCTTTTGCGTGTTGAAGACACCGACAGCAAGCGCAGCCGTGCAGTATTTGAGGATGGTATCTACGAAGACCTCGCATGGCTCGGCCTGACATGGCCCACGCCCGTGCGTCGTCAGTCCGAACATTGTGCCGACTACGAGGCCGTGCTGTCCGATCTCGCCGACCGTGGCGTACTCTACCCCTGTTCCTGCAGCCGTCGCGCTATCCAAGCGGTAGGAGCGAAACAAGGCAGCGACGGGTATATCTATCCTGGCACATGCCGCCATCGAACAATGAGCGATGTGACACCCAGCGATGTGCTACGACTGAACATCGCCAAAGCGTTTGAAACTCTGCCAGATATCTTGAGCTACGCCGATAACGGCAAAACCGTTCGGTTTGACGTCGCTCACGTGCTCAAAACGCTTGGCGATCCTGTGCTGAAACGCAAGGAGACGGGTGATCCCGCCTATCATCTGGCTTGCACGCACGATGATGCCTTCCAAGACATCACCCATGTCGTGCGGGGCAAGGATATCTCCGCCCAGACCCCGCTTCATGTCCTGCTGCAAAACCTCATGGGGTGGCCGACACCCACTTACATCCACCATGACCTTGTCACAGGTTCAGACGGTAACCGATTGGCCAAAATCACAAATTCACAATCGGTGGCAACATACCACGAGGCTGGATACAGCCCGGACGAGGTCATTCGGATGGCGGGTTGGCCGCCTCCATAGGGGACATAATCTCCATCTCTTCGCCATTCTGCACAGCCGTGTAAAAACAACTCCGGCGATTGGTGTGACAGGCTGGCCCTTCTTGCGTCACTTCGATCAGCAGACAATCCCGATCGCAATCAACCTTGAACTCCACAAGCTGTTGCGTGTGACCGCTTGTGGCGCCTTTGATCCAAAATTCTTGTCGAGAGCGGGACCAGTATGTAACCTGACCTGTCTCAAGCGTCTGCGCCACCGCTTCGGCCGTCATCCACGCCATCATCAGCACCTCACCCGACGCCGCATCCTGCGCAATCGCGGGGATCAGACCTGCGTCATTATACCGGAGGGTCGCGGGATCAAATGTCATGGCACTCTCTTTCCAAGGGCGGTCCTGCGCCCTATCTACGGTCAAGACGTTGAAAGGGCAAACGGATGTCGGATACCGATGTGATCAAACTCTACTCCCAACGCATTCTGGCGTTGGCGGCAAATATGCCCAAGACGGATCGTTTGCCCGCACCAAGTGCCACGGCCAAAAGACGCTCCCCCCTTTGCGGGTCAACAGTCACCGTCGATGTTGCTATGAAAGACGGTGTGATCGCCGACTACGGCCAAGACGTCAAAGCTTGTGCCTTGGGCCAAGCCGCCGCGGCGGTTGTCGGTGCGCATATCGTGGGGTTGGACCGCGAGAGTGTTCAACATGGCCGCGATCAACTTTATCGCATGTTGAAAGAAGATGGCCCCGTGCCGTCTGCGCCATTCAGCGACCTAGAGGTGCTACAACCGGCCAAGGACTATAAGAACCGCCACGCGTCCATCATGCTCGCCTTCGATGCGACGCTTGACGCGCTATCAGCCATCCAAGACGCTTCATAAAAAAGCCGCCGCGCATCCGAGGGAGGATGGCGGCGGACAGGACAACGATCTTTCGTCTGATGTCCGATCAGGGCAGGCAAAAACCCTGTGGGCAAGGACAGTAAGACAGGCAGGTCAAAACGACACGTTTCGGGATAAGTGACGTTTGCCAGACAAAAGATCAGGGCAAGTTAGACAATCCCGGGCAAGGATAGACCAACAAACAAAATCACCAACAAAGCCACAGCGCCCATCGCATCCCAAATGATCGTATCACTGGACCGGATCACAACATCTTTGATTTCCTTAGCCATGGAAGGCTCCTGTGCTCTGTTCGTTTTGTTGCTACTTTGTTCTCATATTGCGGTACGTCTGTAAAGAACCTTTTAAGAACATTTGTGAACAAAAGTTCTCATTTTAGCCTAACCCACTGAAAACAAACGGATGGCTTTATCCTGCTCCATCAACCAAAGGAGTACGCGCGCCGCCTTTCCGCGCTCCGATGACAGCTCTGGATCGTCGTTAAGAAGCATGCGTGCATCTTTCTGCGCCATCGCCATCAGTGCGGTTTGGCGTTCCAGATCAGCAATGTGGAACCGTGGCAGGCCAGATTGCGCAACACCAATCACATCGCCTGCGCCGCGCATGGCGAGGTCTTCCTCGGAGATGCGAAAACCATCTTCAGTCTCACGCAGAATTTCCAAGCGGCTCTTGCCGTTCTCTGTCAGCGGCGCCTGGTAAAGCATCAAGCAGGTCGATGCCTCCGCCCCACGTCCAACGCGCCCCCGAAGTTGGTGCAGTTGCGCAAGGCCGAAACTTTCCGCCCTCTCGATCACCATGATGGATGCGTTGGGTACGTTAACCCCAACCTCGATCACCGTCGTCGCGACAAGCACTGACGTCTCCCCCGCCACGAACTTTGCCATCGCCACGTCTTTCTCTGCTGGCGGCATTTGACCGTGGACGAGGCCGACGACCCCCACACCCAAGGCCGCACGCAGGTATTTGAAACGTTCCTCTGCCGCGGTCATGTCCATCACCTCGGACTCTTCGACCAGTGGGCAGACCCAATAGGCCTGCTTGCCTTTCGCCACCGCCTTGCGCAGCTTATAGACCACTTCGTCCAACCGTTCGGTGGAGACCAGCGCCGTTTGCACAGGCGTTCGGCCAGGGGGCTTTTCGTCCAGCACACTCACATCCATGTCGCCATATTGCGCCAGCGCGAGGGAGCGCGGGATTGGCGTTGCGGTCATTACAAGGATGTCGACCGCTTTGCCTTTGGCCCCAAGCTCCATCCGCTGAGCGACACCAAAGCGATGCTGTTCGTCGATGACCGCAAGGCGCAGGTCGTTGAACTCGACTCCTTTCTGGAACACCGCATGAGTGCCAACAAGGATCTGGATCTTGCCCGCCTCTAACGCGGCAAGTTTCGCGGCGCGTTCTGAGCCTTTATCCCGGCCTGTGAGGATTTCGAGCACTACGCCCGCCTCCTCCGTCAAGGGCTGCAACCCGTCGAGGTGCTGACGCGCCAAAATTTCCGTCGGGGCCATCATGACGCCCTGCCCGCCAGCCTCCACCACCGCGAGCAAAGCCATAAGCGCCACCAACGTCTTGCCCGATCCTACATCGCCCTGAAGCAAGCGGTTCATCCGGAGCGATGTTGCCAGGTCTTCCGTGATCTCGGCAATCGCTCGTGTCTGTGCGCCAGTGGGTTTGAAAGTCAGTGAGCACAAAACCTTGTCCAGCAAAGCCCCCGTCGCCATGCTGCGTCTGCCCGGGGCCCGCCGCGCCTTGGCCCGTGCGAGGGCGAGTGTCATTTGATGTGCAAAAAGCTCATCATAGGCCAACCGCGTGCGCGATTTATCCTCCGCCGAGATATGGCCAAACCCCGTAGGACGATGCGCCTGCGTAATGGCATCTTTCCAATCCGGCCAGCCCTGTTGCGCCTTCAAAGTCGGGTCAATCCATTCGGTGAGCTCTGGTGTCATCGCCAAGGAAGCGCTCGACGCTTTCCACATCACCTTTTGGGTCACGCCTGCAGTCAAAGGGTAGACTGGCTCAAATGCCGGGATCTGGTCGCCTTCATCGGGTTTGACTACGTGATCGGGATGAACCATCTGCGCCACGCCGTCAAAAACCTCCAGCTTGCCGGACACGATCCGCCGCTCCCCTTTGGGCAAAAGCCGTTGTAGGTAGTCGCCGCGCGCATGAAAGAATACCAATTGAAATGCAGTTTGCGCATCTGAGACAACAACGCGAAACGGCCGCCCTTTTTGACGGTTCGGGCGGTGCTCCTCGACCTTCACCTCAACCGTCACCGTTGCTGGCGCCACCACATCCCGCACGCTGTCCCGCCGTGCGCGGTCGATGCCGGAATGCGGCAGAGTGAACAGCAGATCCCGCGGCTTTTCGATGTGGAGCGCCTCTAGATGTTGTGCTGTTTTGGGACCGATTCCGTCCAAGGCGGTCAGATCACCGAAAAGCGAGAAAAGAACCTCCGGCCGACCGCTCATGCGTCACCGATAAGTGTCAGCCAGCCGTCCTCATCAATCGTCTCAACACCCAAATCCGCGGCTTTTTTGGCTTTTGAGCCTGCGCCCGGCCCTGCAACCAGCAAATCGGTCTTCGCACTGACGGAGCCTGAGACTTTCGCGCCCAACGCTTCAGCCCGTGCTTTGGCTTCGGCACGGGTCATTTTTTTCAAGGTTCCGGTGAAGACGACGGTTTTGCCCGCGACGGGGCTGACGGACGTATCGGGCGCGGCGACGTCTTCGATGGTGAGTTGTGCGGCGAGCGCGTCAATACTCTCTCGTTCCTGTGGGTTCTGCATAGCGGTGATGACGCTTTCTGCCATGACCGCACCGACGCCATCGATGCTGATGAGGTCGTCCCAAGCTGCACCTTGACCGATCTGCGCCTCCGATATCGCTGTGGCAAACGCCTCCCAAGACCCATAATGCCGCGCGAGCATTGCGCCGCCCGTCTCTCCCACATGCCGGATGCCAAGGGCAAAGATCACACGATTGAGCGGGATTTGGCGTTTCTCATCAATCGCATCGAAAAGGTTGTTTGCGCTCTTCTCGCCCCAGCCTTCACGGTTTTTGAGCTGTTGAAGCCCGTCGCCATATCGTTCCCGAAGGCGGAAAATGTCGGCGGGTGTGGCGATCCAGGCGTCGGTGTAGAACTGTTCGACCTGCTTTGCGCCCAACCCTTCTATGTCAAAGGCCGCGCGACCAACGAAGTGCTTGAGTCGCTCCACCGCTTGCGCGGGACATATGAGACCACCGGTGCAGCGATGCACCGCATCCCCCGGCTCGCGGATCGCGAGGGAACCGCATTCTGGGCATGTTGACGGAAATTCAAAGGGGACGGTAACCGATGGTCGGCGCCTGAGGTCTACATCCTTGATCTTTGGAATAACGTCACCCGCGCGATAGACCTGAACCCAATCGCCCATGCGGATGTCGCGGCCCTCGCGGATTGGTATGCCGTTGCCGCCACGCCCCGCGATGTAGTCCTCATTGTGCAGCGTCGCGTTAGAGACGACGACGCCCCCAACCGTGATCGGCTCCAACCGGGCGACCGGGGACAACGCGCCCGTGCGCCCGACTTGAATGTCGATCGCGTCGAGCCTTGTCCATGCAAGCTCCGCCGGAAACTTATGCGCAATGGCCCAACGGGGCGTGGTGGACCGAAACCCCAAGCGGGCTTGGAGCGCCAGATTATCGACTTTGTAGACCACACCGTCGATGTCATAGCCCAGGTCAGCGCGGCTTTCTTCAATCTGATGGTAATGCGCCAAAAGATCGTCCGCTGACTGGCAGGTCTTGGTCAGCGGGTTCGTAGCAAACCCAAGCTCCGCCAGACGCCCAATCGCACCGGACTGCATTTCGGCCAAGGGTGTCGACAGTGCGCCCCAAGCGTAGGCGAAGAACTTCAGCGGTCTGCTTTTCGTGATCTCCACATCTAGTTGGCGCAAGGATCCGGCGGCAGCGTTCCGAGGGTTGGCGAAAGTCTTCTCCCCCTTCTCAGCCTGCCGCGCATTGAGGTCAGCGAAGTCTGCGTGGGACATATAAACCTCGCCCCGCACCTCCAGCACGTCAGGTGCGCCTTCGATAACTTTAGGCACGTCATCAATCGTCAGAGCATTCGTGGTGACGTTCTCACCCGTTTCCCCATCGCCACGGGTGGCCGCCTGGACGAGTTTTCCGTTCTCGTACCGTATGGCAAGGGAAAGCCCATCGATCTTTGGCTCTGCCGTGAAGGCCAAAGGCGCATCCGCCCCTAGGCCAAGAAACTTACGAACCTGAGTTTCGAAATCGGCGACGTCTTCATCGCTGAACGCATTGGCCAGTGACAGCATTCGAACTTCGTGTTTGACCTTTGCAAAACCCGCCGCGGGTTTGGCGCCCACTTGGTCACTCGGGCTATTAGATAGCCTGAGATCGGGAAACCGTGCCTCTAGCGCGAGGTTCAGCGCTTTCAGCGCGTCATAGTCGGCATCGGTAATGTCGGGCGCATCTTCGGTGTGATAGGCAACATTCGCTCTCGCCAAAACCTCTGCCAATTCCGCTATGACTGCGCTGGCTTCAGCTTCATCAATTTCCAAAGGCTCTGCAGCCAAAAGTGTTTGCACATCATATAAAGTTTGGGATGCAGGCATGAATTAGCCTCTGATTGCAGAATAGACGTTCTTGTAGAAGTTCTAAGTCTGCAATAGAGGCAGGTCCAGTGTCGATGGGTCTTCAGTTTGTTGCCAACTAAGTGTTTATAGCCATTGCTCGTCCCATTGATTTGGGTTCTGGATCGCGCAGCACATAGCCACGTCCCTAAAACCGTCTTGATAAAGTTTTGACGGCCGGTCGCTTCGCTCAATTTTTTGCGCAGTTTACAGATTCAAACGTCGAAGATCTTCAATTCCGGCTTATCCATGTCGCCATAAAGTTGGTTGAGGAACATTTCTTTGGTCAGCGTCGTTCTTTTGCGAAGCGATAGCAATTCCAAAATTTGATACTCTTTGCCCGTCAGATGCACGGCATTTCCCTGTACATCCACAGTCTTGGCATCGAGGTTCACATTCACCGTACCGGTTTTGATAATCGACTGAGCATGTCCTTTTGAGCGTCGAATGATCGTATGGATTCGGGCGATCAGTTCTTCACGGTTTTGTCAGATATTCATCTGCCCCAAACCCAAAGCCACGCAGCTTGCTGTCGGTGTCATCTTCCCCCGACAGAATAAGGATGGCCGTGTCAACGCGCGCCACACGCAACTGGCGCAAAACCTCATGCCCGTTCTTGTCGGGCAAATTCAAATCAAGAAGGATCAAATCGTAGTCATAAAGCTTGGCAAGATCGATCCCTTCCTCCCCCAAATCAGTCGTATAGACCTTTAGGCTGGCGTGGTTCAGCATTAGTTCGATGTTTTTCGCGGTCGTTAGATCATCTTCGACGAGTAAGACGCGCACAATATGCTCTCCAACTGGGTGCGTTTGGCCCACCCTAGGATCGGAATGGTTAATCACCCGTTACCCATAAGCAATTTTGTATCAACTCTCCTTAAAGTAGCCTATGGCGCTGTAATGCTGTTGTTTTCAGCGCACGCACACCGTGTTTTGCAATCGCACGCTCCCATTCTGTGTATTCCTCCACCGTCAGTTCATATCGCTCCAACGCCTCATCCCGCTTGATAAGACCACTCGTCACTGCCATCATAATCGCCGCTTTGCGTGATGCCACCCAACGCGATGTCTCAAACGGCTGAAGATCGGCACGGGTCAGCATGGAGCCGTTTGGCAAGGTTTCGGAGCGCGGGCCATCAATCTTTTCAGATACATCTGATACCAGCCTTGTCGTTCGGGCTGATTAGTCCGCCAAAGCCTTTAAGGACTGGTAACTTCGAGGGGTTGGATATACGTCACATTTTCCTATATTTCCGTTCTAGCTTAACTTGGACCTGAGCTATGTCGTTGGAGACCACACTCAACTCACTGGGCTTTGCCAAGCCCCCGTCGGAGACGCGCGTTGTCGTGGCGATGTCGGGTGGTGTGGACAGTTCTGTTGTGGCCGCGATGTTGAAGGACGAAGGCTATGACGTCGTCGGCGTCACCTTGCAGCTTTACGACCACGGCGCGGCCTTGGTCAAAAAAGGGGCCTGCTGTGCGGGCCGTGATATTCATGACGCGCGCCGTGTGGCAGACGAGATGAACTTCCCGCACTACGTGTTGGACTATGAAAATACCTTCCGTGAGGCTGTGATTGATGAGTTTGCGGACAGCTACCTAGCTGGCGCAACACCGGTACCCTGTATTCGCTGCAATGAGCGGGTGAAATTCAAGGATCTGCTTGAAACTGCAAAAGACCTTGATGCCGACTGCATGGCGACTGGGCACTATATCCAACGGATGGTGGGGTCTGAGGGGGCGGAGCTGCACTGCGCCGCCGACCCAAGTAAAGATCAAAGCTATTTCCTGTTTTCGACCACGCAAGAGCAACTCGACTATCTTCGTTTCCCGTTGGGCCATCATCCGTCCAAGGATGAAACCCGCGCGCTTGCGGCGAAGTATGGCCTGAGCGTGGCGGACAAGCCCGACAGCCAAGACATCTGCTTTGTGCCAAACGGCAACTACGCAGCAGTAATCGAAAAGTTGCGCCCAGGGGCGGCGGAACCAGGCGAGATTGTCGACACAGACGGCACCGTTCTAGGCATGCACAACGGCGTGATCCATTACACGATCGGACAACGACGTGGGCTTGGCATCGGCGGGCTTGCAACGCCGCTTTATGTGGTGAAGCTCGACGTTGAGAAAAAGCATGTCATCGTTGGTCCAAAAGAGATGCTGGCGACCCGTAAGGTGCCGATCCGCGAAGTGAACTGGATCGGTGACGGGGGCTTCATGGACGGTGGCGAACGTCAGATTGCAGTCAAGGTCCGCTCCACCCGTCCGCCGACCGACGCGATCCTGCGGCCAATCTCTGGCACCGAAGCCGAAGTTGAACTGGCCGCAGCAGAGGAAGGCGTCTCCCCTGGGCAGGCTTGTGCGTTCTATGACCCTAACAACAGCCGCGTTCTGGGTGGTGGTTGGATTTGGCGCGGGTACTAAGCGGCCCGCGCTAGAACACCACGTTCATCACGGTGAGGGAGACGATCAAGAACAGGATCGTCATGATCCCCCCACTCTTCATGAAATCCACCACGCGGTAGCCCGCAGGGCCCATAATCAGCGCGTTGACCTGATGCGTGGGGATCAGGAAGGAGTTCGAGGTGGAGATCGCCACGGTCAGTGCAAAGATCGCCGGATCGCCACCTGCCGCCACAGCGATGGATACAGCCAATGGCACCAAAAGCACGGTCGCACCAACGTTTGACATCACCAGCGTGAAACCCGTCGCCAAGACCGCGACACCCGCTTGCAGGCCCCAAATCGGCCAGCCGTGCAACAGAGTCAGGATTTGTTGTGCGATCCAACTTGCCGTGCCGGTGTTCTGAACCGCCTGCCCCAAGGGGATCAAACTGGCGAGGAGGAACACCGTCTGCCAACTTACCGCTTCATAGGCCTCATCAATCCGCAGAACATTCGTCGCAATCATCCCGCAGGCTCCCGTGAGCAAAGCCAGCGACAGGCGCATGTCGGTAAAAAGGATCAGCCCAAGCGTGATGAGGAAAAACAAAAGTGCCCAGACTACCTTGTTCGGGCGCAAGTCTTCCATTGGGAAGTCGGAGGTCACGACCACGAAATCACGATCCTTCGTCAGTCGTGCCAAGCGGTCCCATGCAGTGAATGCCACCAGAGTATCGCCGGCGCGCAGCGGTTCATTGCTGATGTCGGTGACAGCGTGGTCTTCTGTCTCAACGAGGCTCAACGTTTCACCACCACGGTGGATCGCCAGCAACCCCAAGCCATAGGTTTTGCGCATGACCACATCGCGGGCTGACTTGCCGATGAGATCGGAGTCGGGTGGAACAACCACCTCCGCCACGCCAGCGACTGTTGGCGCGTAGGCTTCGGCAAAGATGTCGAGTTCCGGCAAAACGTCTAGCCCATAGTCATTGGCCATTGCTTGAATGACCTTCCGGCGTCCCATGATCGCCAACCGGCAAGGGTCTTGCACGGTGGTCGACGTGACGGGGGAGAAGAACCGCTGCCCTTTGTGATACGATCCCAAGATGTAGCAATTGTGGGCGACCATAATATCTTCGAAGGTTTGGCCGCGTAGGATCGAACCCTCCGGCACGACAACTTCGACCAGATCAGATTTCAGACCGTAAATCTTCTTGAGATAATCGCGGACGGACTGGCCGCTACTACCTTCGTCTTTGGACCCGATATTCGGCAGAACCCAACGGCCCAACAGCACGAAATAAAGAATACCCGTCAGAACTAAGGCTATCCCCACAGGCGTAACGGAGAAGAGCGTGAAAATCTCCATCTGTTGATCCGTGGGCAGCATGTCGTTTGAGCTGATGATGAGGTCGTTGAGCAGGATCAAAGGCGATGACCCCACCAAGGTCATCGTGCCGCCAAGGATCGCGCAAAAGCCCATCGGCATCAGCAAACGACTCATGGGCAGTTCCGTCCGCACAGAAATTCGGCTGACCACGGGCAAGAACAACGCCGCCGCACCAACGTTTTGCATGAAGCTTGAGATCAAGCCGACCGTGCCGGAAATGATCGGGATGATCCGCACTTCGGTCTTGCCACCGTATTTGAGGATCGCCGCAGCGACTTTGCTCATAATGCCGGTCTTGTCCAAGCCTGCCCCAATGATCATCACCGCAATGATCGACACCACCGCGTTACTGGCCAGACCATCAAAGAGGTGGTTCACGTCCGCAAGGTTGCCAAGGCCGGGCATCTGGCTCAACAGCCCGAGCAAAACCATCACAAGGATCGCCGCAAGGTCGATGCGCACAATCACTGACACGAACAAACCAACCGTCAATGCCAGCAATCCCAAGACCACTGCCATTTCGAACGTAAGCGCCAGATTTTCCAAGATGCGTTCCCCTTTGATGCTTGTTACAACCTCACCCCCACCAGACGCAATATTCTGACACGGGGAAACTTGCGAAATGATGACCTGTTCGCACGCGCAACAGGTGTTGGGAAATTCACACCGCTGGCTGGTACCAGACCAAAAGAAGTTCTAGGGGTTGCTCATGATCTATTCGTCTGCACAAGACTGGCGCGATGCGCCCAATAAACGCTCCCTGCTTTTCGCGATGTCGGGACTGGGGAAGACCTATGTCTCCAACATCCTGCGCGACAGCGGGGATTGGTTTCACTATTCCATCGATTACCGCATCGGTACCCGCTACATGGGTGAACGGATCGCGGACAATGCCAAGCGGGAAGCGATGAAGGTGCCGTTCCTGCGCGACCTTCTGAAGTCGAACTCGATCTACATCGGCTCAAATATCTCCTTCGATGACCTCAAGCCGATCTCATCTTATCTCGGAAAACCAGGGGATCCGGACAAAGGTGGGCTGCTTTGGGACGAATACACCCGCCGTCAGGATCAGTTTCAGGCGTCCGAGATTGCCGCCCTACATGACACCGGTCACTTCATGGACCGCGCCAAGGATCTTTATGGCTATCCGCATTTCGTCTGCGACACTGGCGGGTCGATTTGCGAATGGGTGGACGTCAACAATCCAGACGATCCCATCATGGAAGACCTTGCCTCAAAAACCCTGATAATCTGGATCGAAGGGACCGACGCACATACCGAAGAACTGGTGCGCAGGTTCGACAAAGAACCCAAGCCGATGTCTTACGATCCCGCGTTCTTGCTCAAATGCTGGAGTAAGTACCTCAAAGAGCATCAGGTCGCTGAAGACAAAGTGGACCCAGATCATTTTATTCGCTGGACTTATGCCTCCGCCCTTGCGCACCGCCAGCCGCGTTATCGCGCGATGGCCGATGGGTGGGGTTTGACCGTCAAGGCCGAGGACATGGTCAAGGTCAGGGCCGCTGAGGACTTTATCGATGTTGTAGCAGACGCGCTTGAGATGCGCGGCTAACACCCCTAACTTGGTTTTCCCACGTATACAGGATTAAAGATCATGCCGATCAAACTGCCCCGTTCCCTGCCGGCCTTTGACGTGCTGTCGCGCGAAGGGGTTATGGTGATGGGCGAAGATGCGGCGTCCCGTCAGGATATCCGCCCACTGCGGATCGCGCTTTTGAACCTAATGCCCAAAAAGATCGATACGGAGAACCAATTCGCTCGCCTGATCGGCGCGACACCGCTCCAGATCGAGCTATCACTGCTCAGGATGTCTGAACATCAGACCAAGAACACCGCCGCCGCACATATGGAAGAGTTCTATCAACCTTTCCAAGCGGTGAAGGATCAGAAGTTCGACGGCCTCATCATTACTGGCGCCCCTATTGAGCATCTTGAGTTCGAAGACGTAACATATTGGGAAGAGTTGAAAGAGGTGATGGATTGGACCCAAACCAACGTCCATTCGACCTTTGGCGTTTGTTGGGGTGGCATGGCGATGATCAACCATTTCCACAACGTGCCAAAACATATCTTGGACGCGAAAGCGTTTGGCTGTTTCCGGCACACCAACATGGATCCCGCGTCACCCTATCTGCGCGGGTTTTCGGATGATTGCGTCATCCCCGTCAGTCGCTGGACGGAGATGCGGCAGGACGAGATTGATTTTGCGGGGCTCAAGACCCTGATTACCAGTTCTGAGGTTGGTCCGGCCTTGGTCGAAGATGTGGCACATCGCGCGCTCTATATCTTCAACCACTTCGAATACGATAGTGATACGCTGAAAGGTGAATATGACCGCGATATAGCCAATGGCACGCCTATTAATGTGCCAATCAATTATTACCCCGAAAATGACCCAACGGAAAAACCCACCAACCGCTGGCGAAGCCACGCACACCTCCTATATGGCAATTGGGTCAACGAAATTTATCAAACAACCGCATACGATCTTAATGCAATTGGCACGTAGAACTTTCACATTTGCAGGTGCAGCTTTGGCTGTTGGCGCGGTCGCGACCACAGCGCTCGGCCGCTCGCGGGTGCAAAGTGCGGAAGAAAGCTTTCCCCCAATCGGTCAGTTTGTCGATGTTAAGGGCCGCAAGGTTCACTATGTCCAAGAGGGATCTGGCCCTGATGTTGTGCTGCTGCACGGCGCAGGCGGCAACCTGCGGGAATTTACCTTTGACCTCGTTGGTCGCCTGACAGATCGCTACCGTGTCACAGTCTTTGATCGCCCCGGCATGGGCTATACGGACCGCGTGCCAGAAGTCGATGACAGCGCGTATGCCACCGAAGGCGACAGCCCCTTGGATCAAGCGGACATGCTGCTCAAAGCCAGCGAAAAGCTGGGGCTAGAGGCCCCTATCGTTGCGGGTCACAGCTTTGGTGGCATCGTCTCTATGGCTTGGGCAAACCTCGGCTTGGACAGCGAAAGCCCGGCTAACGCTGCGGCTGTCGTCTCACTCGCAGGCGTTTTGATGCCGTGGCCCGGTGAATTGGGTCAATATTACCGTGTCAACGGTAGCGCCTTTGGCGGCGTTGTCACCATTCCCTTGATTTCCGCGCTGGCGTCCGACCAACGGATCAACGACACGATTGACGCAATCTTTGCGCCACAACCTGCACCTGAAGGCTATGCGGAGTATGTGGGCGGACAGCTGACACTGCGCCCCGACCAGTTCCGTGCGAATGTACGTCAGGTCAACACCCTGCGTCCCCATGTGGTTGAGATGTCGAAACGGTATCCAGAGCTGGAGCTGCCCATCGAAATCGTGCACGGCGTCGAAGACACCACCGTGCCAATCGAAGTGCATCCCTACGAGTTGTCTAAGATTGTCCCTTCGGCGTTTCTTACCGAACTACCGGGTGTAGGCCACATGCCGCACCATGCCGACCCAGATGCAACGCTTGCCGCGATTGATCGCGCTGCAAGTCGCGCCGGATTGCGCTAACCCCTCGCACACCCCATATTGCCCTACAGTCAGGAGGCGTCATGGCTAAACCATTCGACGGCGACATTAGCCGTTTCTACGCAGAGCGCGCACCGCAAGAGGTCCACAACGCGATTGAATCCGCGAACAAGGGGCAAATTCTGAACTCTGATTTTCCCTATGACAAACGCTGGAAGCGTGCTGACTACGAAGCCGCCATTAAAGAAACGCTGACGCGGATAAATTCCGATCATTCGCCGTGGAAGGTCGTAAAATCCGATGACAAGCGCCGCGCGCGGGTCAACGCGATCCGCACGGTCCTGAGCAATCTGGATTATTCGTGCAAGGATCCTGAAGCACTCGGTGAGATCGACAGCAAAGTCGCGGGCGGCATCGTCCTCTGGAATGGGTAAACGCGGCTATCACCACGGCAACCTGCGTGAAGCACTGGTTGAAGCCTGTCTCAAGCTCATTGAAGCAAAGGGACCGACGGGGTTTACGCTGTCCGAGGCGTCCCGCGAGGCTGGCGTGACCCCCGCCGCCCTCTACCGACATTTCGAAGGCCGCGACGATCTGATCGCGGAAGCCGCACGCCAAGGCTATGAAATTTTCGCTGATCTGATGGAATACGCCTATTCCACCGGCCAACCTTCCTCCCTCGCTGCATTTGAAGCTACGGGGCGTGCCTATCTGGCCTTTGCTCAGAAATACCCCGGCCATTATATCGCGATGTTCGAATCCGGCGTTTCCATCAACCGCACGCCGGAACTCAACGCCGTCGCCACCCGCGCAATGGGCGTCTTGGAGAAAGCGGCCGCTGACCTCAGCCAGCATATTCCAGAGGAAAAACGTCCACCGCCACAGATGTTTTCTGCCCACATCTGGGCGATGAGCCACGGCGTGGTGGAGCTTTTTGCTCGCGGCGCACCTGGCACGCAAAGCCCCTACCCACCCGATGATCTGCTAGAGACAGGGATTGGTGTGTATCTTCGCGGCCTTGGCCTCGTCGCACCTAACAGTTAAGTACTACTCAATCTGCATGCGTGCTGTTACACCCCTTCAAAAGAGCCGTTTAAGACCTGATTGGGAGATCGTATATGGAAGGTTGGCTTGCGGGCGTGTTTGCCGTGTTCGGGGCGGTCGACGTTTACCTGAATGATTGTCAGACCAGTTGTTTTGCCTATTCCGATGCCACTGCGCGGGTGCATGCACAGGCGGGTGCGACAGAATTTAACAACCGCTGGATCGGGCAAGAGGTGCTCTTGGGCTACGACTTTGGCCGCAAATACGGCCCCTTCCAACCGACCATCGCTGCCTCCATCACCGACATGGGTGATGCGTGGATCGGTGCAGGCGTGAAATGGAACACTCAGCACCTCTTTGACAGCCACTTCTATTTCGAAACCTACGCCATGCCCGGCCTCTACGCTGCTGGCGCTGGTCCCGACATCGGCGGGTTCATTCAGTTCCGCGGCTCCATCGGGTTTGGCTATGAATTTGAAAACGGCGTCCAAGCTCTCATCGCATACGACCACCGCTCCAACGCGCACATCTGGAAGACAAACCCGGGACTGGAAACCTTCCACCTCCGCGTGTCATTTCCGTTGGACTGACGGGCCAAAGAGTAAAAGCACTCAAGAAAGAAAAAGGGCGGCCCGCTGGACCGCCCTTTTGCATTTGATGGAAAGCAGATTAACGCTTGGAGAACTGGAAGCTCTTCCGCGCTTTTGCTTTACCGTACTTCTTACGCTCAACAACGCGGCTGTCGCGTGTGAGGAAGCCAGCGGCTTTCAGCGCGCCGCGCAAGGACGGATCGTAAAGCTGGAGCGCTTTTGAGATGCCGTGCTTAACCGCACCCGCCTGACCTGACAGGCCGCCGCCTTTGACAGTTGCCATAACGTCGAACTGATCGACAACGCCTGCCACCTGAAACGGCTGACGCAGGATCATCTGCAGGACAGGACGTGCGAAGTAAACTGGCATATCTTTGCCGTTCACTGTGACCTTGCCAGAACCTGGCTTGATCCAGACACGTGCAATCGCGTCCTTACGCTTCCCAGTCGCATAAGAGCGACCCAGTTCGTCACGAACAGGCTCACGGGTGATGACAGTTTCGACCACAGCTTCTGGCGCCTCTACGCCTTCAGTAACTTGGCCCAGCTCTTCGAGTGAGTTGACTTGATCGGCCATTATGCAGTCCTCGTATTCTTTTTGTTCATGGAAGCAACGTCCAGAACTTCCGGCTTCTGCGCGTCCATGCCGTGCTCGGCACCAGCGAAAACGCGAAGGTGTGTCATTTGCTGGCGGGACAGCTTGCCACCTGGCAGCATGCGCTGGACGGCTTTCATGATCACGCGCTCTGGGTGATCGCCTTCCAAAATCTCAGCTTTTGTGCGGGATTTGATGCCGCCTGGGTGGCCAGTGTGCCAGTAGTACTTTTCATCACGCTTGTTGCCGGTCATCTGGACCTTCTCAGCGTTGATGACGATGATGTTGTCGCCCATATCCATGTGTGGTGTGAAGGACGGCTTGTGCTTGCCACGCAAGCGCATCGCGATGATCGATGCAAGACGGCCCAGAACGATGCCTTCGGCGTCGATCACGTACCATTTCTTGTCGATATCCGCGGGAGTAGCGGTAAAGGTTTTCATATCGGTCTCAGTGTTTCGGGGGCGAACACGCCCTGTCATTCAGATTGGAGCGTTATATAGCGGTTGCACTCCCAGTCAACAGGCTGATGCCCTGAATTCGTAATGTAATTCAATAGGTTAAAAATTAGGTATTATGTTACCCCATCTAACTCACCTCGGTGGGATTGAATATGTCAAACCCGCCCGTGCTACGGGTTTTTGATCGCCTTCGCTGTAGATCAGCGTATCCCCGACCGCCAAAACCTTGCCCAGCTTCAAAATACGTGTCTCAGAAATCAGATCGCAATTCGCAACAGGCTTACGCATGAAATCAATGCTGCAATTGGTGGTCACAGCAAGGTCCACGGGCCCAATACGCGCCAGAATGGCAAGATAGACGGAGACATCCGCTAACTCAAACATCGTCGGGCCTGACACCGTTCCACCTGGGCGAAGGTGCTGGTTCGACACCCGCAAACGGACCACGAGTTTCTCGTCATCTACCGCCACCACCTCAAATACGTCTGCGACTTGGTCAAAGTCGCTTCGCAGAAAGGCTTCCAATGCCGCAGCGTCCATTTTAAGTGTCATGGTAATCCTCGCGTTTGACGCAGATGACATGAAAGGCTTAAGCATGACAATCCTTCAAAGAGACGACATTGGCTTCGTTACACGGCTGACGCTGACCGCTCCGGAGCGGTTGAACGCCTTGTCTGATGAAATGCTGGCAGAGCTGACGGGGATGCTGGATGCCATTGCGGAGGATTCGTCAGTAAAAGCGGTCATCATCGCAGGCGCAGGCAAAGCGTTCTGTGCGGGTCACGATCTGAAACAGATGCAAGCCAAGCGCGCGGCTGACGATGGCGGCGCGGCAGCACTAAAAGACCTCTTCGACCGCTGCGCTGTCATGATGGGGAAAATTCAGGCCCTGCCCCAACCTGTCATCGCACAGGTTCACGGCATTGCGGCGGCAGCAGGCTGTCAGCTTGTGGCCACCTGTGACCTCGCCGTTGCAGCGGAAGGCACGCGGTTCGGCGTCAATGGCGTCAACATCGGCCTCTTTTGTTCCACTCCCATGGTCGCTCTCACCCGCAACATCGGGCGCAAAATGGCATTTGAAATGCTGACAACGGGCCGGTTCATCGAGGCGGAGGAAGCTCAGAGCTTGGGCCTCATCAATCGCGCGGTTCCAGCGGAGGAATTGGCCGACGCCACCCTCGAACTGGCGGAAACCATCGCGGGCAAGCTTGGAAGCGCGGTGCGGCACGGCAAAGGTGCATTCTACGCGCAGGCGGAAATGTCGACAAAAGAGGCCTATTACTTTGCAGGCGAGGTGATGGTCCGCAACATGATCGACGCTGACACCAACGAGGGCATAAACGCCTTCTTGGAAAAGCGTGATCCCAATTGGGACTAGAGCCCGTAAATGTCGGAAAACTTCGCTTCGAGATAATCGAGCAGTGGCTCGACCGTCGGTGCTTGGCCGGATGCTTGGGTGATGAGCTCAACAGGCTTCATCAATGCCCCGTGCTGTTGCACTTTCTCACGCAGCCAGTTGGTTGCGGGCGAGGTATCACCTTCCGCCAAAGCAGCATCCAACCCTGGTGCATCCTGCCGCATATTGGCATTTAGGCACCCGGCATAGACATTGCCCAAGCTATAGGTCGGGAAATAGCCAAACAGCCCTTCGGACCAATGCACATCCTGCAAAACGCCGTTTGACGGTTCATCGACCGCGTAACCGAAGTCCGACAAGAACCTGTCGTTCCAAGCCGCTTCCAGATCATTAACCGCAAGGTCGCCAGACACCAGCGCCCGCTCAAGATCGAACCGCAGCATCACGTGCAGGTTATACTGCACCTCATCGGCCTCCGTACGGATATAACCATCCGCCACGCGGTTGACGCAGGCATAGAACGCCTGCGGCCCGTCGATGCCAAAATCACCGAACTGATCGCGCATTTGCGCATAAAGCCAGCCGGTGAAAGCACGACTGCGTCCAATCTGGTTCTCGTAAATGCGGCTTTGGCTTTCGTGGACGCCCATCGACACACCTCCGCCCAAGGGCGTCAGCAGATAGGCTTGATCGATGTTCTGTTCGTAACAAGCGTGCCCTACCTCATGCACGGTTGAGTAGAAGCAGTTGAACGGATCGTCCAAACTGGTGCGTGTCGTGATGCGCGCGTCCAGACCGGACCCGCTGGAGAACGGATGCACCGCCTTATCAATCCGTCCCTTCTCAAGGTCATATCCAAAGGTCAGCGCTAGTTTGGTGGACAAAGCCAATTGCCCCGCTTCATCAAACTCCTGCGACAGCTCGGGCGGCGCAGGGCGATCGAGCACAGCCGCCCGCAAAGCCACAAGCCGCGGCCGCAGCGCGTCAAAGAGCGCAGAAATTTCAGCCTCCGTCGTGTCCGGCTCATAGGTATCGATCAGCGCATCATAAGCCTTGCCGCCCTGTCTGACAGCCGCGGCTTCCTGTCGGCGCAGGTTCAAAACCTCGGTGAGCATTGGCAGGAAGGCAGCGACATCATTGTCATCCCGCGCCTGCGCCCAAACGCGATGGGCCAGCGATGTGACCTTGGCAAGGGCCGCCGCCAGATCGGCAGGCAGTTTCACCGCCCGCTCATAATCACGACGGATTTGGTAAAGGCTTGCGGCACTCACATCATCAGTCGCGGTTGAGGCGTCCAACCATTCGCCCACACGCGGGTCGGTCCGGCGCGCGTGCAGCACCTTGGCCATTGCCGCGTGCTCTTCCGCCCGTTGCGGCGTCGCGCCTTCAGGCATCATGGTTTCTTGGTCCCACCCAAGACGCCGGGCAACTTCGGACAGCGCCCGCGTCTCCCGATCAAAGGCGATCAGGTCTTCATAAGCGCCCACCGTTACGCTCCTGCGATCTTTTCAGGGAATGGATGGCGCGTTATGAACTTCGCCCGTAGCACAATCACCCAAAGCACAATCGCCCCGATCTGATGCACAATCGCGATGCTCCACGGTGCGGCATAAAGCACGGTGAAAATGCCCAGCATCATTTGCAGCAGGAAGATCGCCAGAACGGAGTTGAATGAATGTCGGATCGAGGAATTGCCACTGCTCCGCGCCTGCAACCAAACCAAAATACCAAAGGCCAGTAGCACATACCCAATCATCCGGTGGATGAACTGCACCAGCCCTGCGTTCTCAAAGAAGTTGGTCCAGGACGGCTGAAGGTCGAATGCGGTCGTGGGCACAAAGCTTCCGCCCATCAGCGGCCATTCGGCATAGCTGCGACCTGCGTCAATGCCAGCCACCATCGCGCCCCAGATGATTTGTAGGAACGCAATCGCGATCAACACGGTCGCCAGTCGCGCTAGCCGCGCATCTTCACTGCGCCGCGCTTGCATCAAATCCGCTTCTCGCCGACTCAGTTGCAAAATGAACCACGTCAGGAAACCGAAGATCACGAAGGCCAACCCAAGGTGTGTCGCCAAACGATAGGACGCCACATCGAGCATTCCTTCCTCAAGGCCGGACGACACCATCCACCATCCGATGAACCCCTGCAGACCGCCCAAAGCGCCCAGAAGCAACAGTTTGCCCGTCCATCCGGTCGGGATCTGTCGTCGCACCGCGAAATAGACAAAGCCCGCCCCCCAGACGAGGCCGATCACGCGGCCCAATTGACGATGCCCCCATTCCCACCAGTAAATGACCTTGAATTCAGTAAGGCTCATGCCTGCGTTTTGTTCGATGTATTCAGGGATTTGTTTGTATTTCTCAAACTCAGCATCCCATGCTTCCGCTGAGAGTGGCGGCATGGCGCCGGTCACGGGTTTCCATTCGGTGATCGACAATCCGCTGTCTGTCAGGCGCGTCAGACCGCCAACAACGATCATCAAGAAAACAAGCGCGAAAAGCGCAAAGAGCCAGATGCAGATCGCGCCGCGCCCGTCGTTCACACCACGGTCAATCGCACCAGGTGTGGCTACTTGTTTTTCGGTGGTCCCAACCTCTTCAAAGATGGAGCGGGGTTTGTCTGCCATGCCGGTTCTCCTTGCCTTCCACTCAACTTAGTCGCCGCCCGAAGGCGCGACAAGTTCAGCGTCGATTTGGCTCAATCGCCGCGTTCTTTCCATCGGACCATCTGACGCAACACGCCGTGCAACATCTGCACATCAGCGCGGGTCAGCGGCATCCGGCTCCACAGATTGCGCAGGTTGATCTTCATGTTGGCGGCCTTGGCCTCCGGATAGAAGAACCCTGCGTCCTGCATCCGGTTCTCATAGTGATCGGCAAGCTTCTCTATCTCGATCTGCTCCGCCCAGTCGCCCTCCATGCTCACCGTGTGATCCACGACCTCTTCCCGCGCGCGGCGCCACTCGTACCCCATTAGCAAGACGCATTGGGCAAGGTTCAGCGATGGGAACTCTGGGTTCACAGGGACGGTGACAATAGCGTTGGCCTTGGCGATATCGTCATTCTCCATCCCTGCGCGTTCGGGCCCAAAAAGCACCGCCACCTTCTGCCCCGTCTCAATCCGCGCGAACGCATCGCGCATCGCCGCTTCGGGCGAAAACACGGGCTTTGTCAGTTCGCGGGGGCGTGCGGTGGTGGCGTAGACGTAGGTGCAATCGCTGACAGCCTCAGCCGTCGTTTTGCAAATCTGCGCGTCATCCAGCACACGCCCCGCACCAGAAGCCATCGCCACCGCCTTTTGATTGGGCCAGCCATCGCGCGGGCTGCTGATCCGCATTCGGTCGAGGCCGAAATTCAGCATCGCGCGGGCCGCCGCGCCGATATTCTCTCCCATCTGGGGGCGGATCAGGACAAAGATGGGCTTTGGCTGCTCTGATGGCATGGATGGCTCCGAAATTGGTGGCGCAGTGATACATCTGAGACGCTGTCGAAACAAGCGGCGCCTGCCCATAGCCAAAGACAACAAAGAGGTCTAAAAGGTCCACAGTTTGAAGACCTTAGAGCACGCCAATGACCGACGCCCCAGAGCAGCCGCAAATCTATCTGATCACCCCGTCGGAATTTGACTTGTCAAGCTTTCCCGACACGATCTCAAGCTGTCTAGACGCCACACCAGTGGCTTGTGTCCGGCTGGCGCTAGGAACGCGGGATGAGGAAAAGATCGCCCGCGCCGCCGATGCCTTGCGCGAAGTGACCCATGAACGCGACGTGGCACTGGTGATCGACAGCCACGTACAATTGGTGGAGCGGTTGGGCCTTGACGGTGTGCACCTGACGGATGCGTCGCGATCCGTCCTTAAAATGCGCAAAGAACTGGACGACGACGCCATCATCGGCGCTTATTGCGGCCAATCGAGCCACGACGGTATGACCGCCGGCGAATTGGGCGCGGACTATGTGGCGTTTGGCCCCGTCGGTGCGTCCGCGCTGGGTGACGGTGAAACCGCGCCGAAAGACCTCTTCCAATGGTGGAGCCAGATGATCGAAGTGCCTGTCGTGGCAGAGGGCGCATTGACCGACCAACTCATCGCCGATTTCGCCCCGTTCACGGATTTCTTCGGCATCGGGGATGAGATTTGGACGTCGGACAACGCCAAGAGCCGGTTGCTCGATTTCGTGGCGGCTATGTCCTGACGGTCAGCGCTTCGCGCACCTGATCTTCCAACGCCTTCGCCATCACTTTTCGGTCCGCAAAGTTGCTGGCCAGCACAGGTTCGTGAAACACCACTTCGATCTTGCCTTGTTGCGTCGCAGCCAGTGTAGACCAAAGATGCGGTCCAAAATCCATGTTACCCCACCAGCCATAGAACCGCTGATCCTTCCCCTCCGGAGCGTTATAGACTACCGTCACTGCTTGTAGGGCGAGGTCCTTCACCATCTCAGGATCAAGAAAGGCCGCAAAGAGGGTCGGTTTGAACGGAAGCACCTGCAAACCGTCGGTGGACGTACCCTCTGGAAAGAACAACAGCTTATGCCCTGCCGCCAGCCGGTTTTTGAACATGTCAATATGCGCTCGCGCCTGACGCCGATCGCGTTCAATAAACACCGTGCCAGTGGCCCGCGCGAGCCAGCCGATCCCAGGCCATGTCGCGACCTCTGCCTTTGAGACAAAGTAAAGCTGGGTCGCCGCATTCAGCGCAAAGATATCTAGCCAACTGGAATGGTTGGCAACAATCGCACCTTCCTCGGCCAATGGTTGACCTTTGACCTCATACCCAACACCCAACACTCGCAGGCTGTTGCGGCAGACAAAGGTTGTGATCGCGGGCGTCACAGGGCGGTGCAGACCGCAGATCGGATATTCAATTAATCGGATTAACAGCAACAGGAGTAGCCCGCCAAAGACAAAGGGAACAAGGCAAAGCGTGCGCAGCGCCCCGAGCACATAGCCCCAAAACCCCGGCGACGCCCCAGGTGGGACGTCTTTCGAATACCACGTATCCGCCATCAGCCGCGCCCCTTTTGATAGAGCGCCCGCTGCGCCGCGTTCGACTGCGCCACATCTAAAACCATACACACGTCCGTCGTGTTAAACTTTGTGTCGACAAAAGCGCCCTGCCCGATCTTTCCACCCAGCTTGAGGTAGGCTTTGATCAGGCTCGGCATTTGCCGCATAGCGACTTTGCGATCTGTCGCGGTTGCCTCAAACACTGCTGGATATTTGGACACAGGTCGCGAGGCTTCCGGCGCAAGATGTTCCGCATGCAAAAGCGACAAAGCCTGCGCAAAGGCATTCGGATCCGTGCCATGAAAAGACGCCACGCCGAACAGGATGTCAGTCCTCGTTGCAGCAATATGCGCATCCAACGCTTGCCACAGACACACCATCGCCAAACCGCTACGATAGTCAGGGTGCAGACAACCGCGGCTCAACTCCAAAAGCCGGCGCCCCGATGACAGGAGCGGCGTCAGCACATATTCAACCGCACTGCTGAACGCGCCAGCCTCCTTGGCCTGCGTTTGATCCAAAAGCCGATATACGCCGACGACTTGGTCGCCCGCCGCGCGCGCCTCATCAAGAACCATCAGGTGATGTGCAAAAGCGTCAAACCCATCTGCTTCAATCGAAGCGCCCGTCGCTTGCGCCCCTAGCTCATCCACAAACACACGATGCCGCAACGCCTGCACTGCACGGATGTCCGTGTCACCCTGCGCAAATCGCGTTGTTAGTTGAGGTGCTAAAACTGTCATCGGCCGCAACTTTCTTAGGCAGACAGTTCGTTAGGCGTTCCTGTTTGAAACGACAAGCATCAATGTCGAAAATAATTTACACAATCTTGGGTTGCATTACGCTAAGTCTTCGAGTTCTAATGAAATTCGACGGCCAACAATGACCACTTTGCCTTGATTGGGGAAATTCACCGTGATCCGACCACCGACATTCGATTGCACCTGCCCGATGCCCCAATCGGGTTCCGTCGGGTGCCGGACGAGAGAGCCAGGCGTTAGCAAAGAATTGATATCTGTCATCTAAAACCTCATGGACACGAAACAACGACCAAAACCCTTACTGAGCTTGTCAGTTCGCGCAACTGTCATGACCTAATTAATCCGATCGGCGCCATCAGCAATGGTTTGGAGCTTTTGTCCCTTTCCACAGTTGCCCGCCGCAAGGAAATCAATCTCATCGATGCCAGCGTCCGAAACGCCAGCGCGCGCATCAGGTTCTTTTGAATTGCCTATGGATCGGGTCAAACTGGCCAGTCCTGCCAAGCAGCAGAACTCTCTCAAATCCTGTCCGACATCTCCCAATTCGGAAAAATTTCCTATGCGTAGAACAGTGAACCAATCGTAGCCAGGCAAGAGGCGCAAACGCTTTTCTTGTTGCTGCAATGCTTGGAAACGCACCTACCCTTTGGCGGCAGCGTGGTGATCGCACACGCCAATCAGACTTGGACCATCACCGCTGAGGGTGAAAGCGTCACCGACGATCTGACCTTTTGGGAGCAGATTAAACAACAGCAAACCGTCTTGACCCAAGCATCAAACCAAGTGAAGTTCGCGCTTCTGCAATAGGCGCTCAAGGATCAAGAGCGGGTCTTTGATGTCAAAGATGGTAACAATAGACTCACACTGACAATCTAAGCCCGCGTCGTCCCGTCGCCGGTTACAAGGTACTTGAAGCTGGTCAATTGCACAGCACCCACCGGCCCGCGCGCATGGAGCTTACCCGTCGCAATTCCAATCTCAGCCCCCATACCAAACTCACCGCCATCGGCGAACTGGGTAGAGGCGTTGCGCATCAAGATCGCGCTGTCGAGGTTGCGGAAGAAGTGGTCGGCGGTGGTGTCATCCTCCGTCATGATCGCATCCGTGTGATTGGAGCCATGGGTGCGAATATGCGCGATGGCGGCGTCGACACCGTCGACAATCTTTGCCGCGATAATCATGTCGAGGAATTCGAACCCAAAATCCTCTGGCGATGCCGGCACAGTACCTGCGACCTGCGCGTCCCCTTCAGCCCGCACCTCAACACCTGCCTTGATCAAATCGCGGATGACAACATCACCGTCTATGTCCCAGAATCTGCGGTCAATCAGCAGACACTCAGCGGACCCACAAATCCCTGTCCGTCGCGTCTTGGCATTCAGGACAACGGCGCGTGTCTTTGCCAAATCAGCGGCGCCATCGACATAGATGTGACAAATGCCTTCAAGGTGGGCGAACACAGGCACCCGCGCTTCCCGTTGCACCAATCCCACAAGGCCCTTTCCGCCGCGCGGCACGATGACGTCGATATAATCGGTGGCTTGCAGCATATCTTTTACCGCTGCACGGTCGCGCGTGGGCACCAACTGCACCGCTGCCGCAGGCAAACCCGCCGCCTCTAGCCCTTCTACGATGCAGGCATGGATTGCGGTGGAGGAATGAAAACTCTCCGACCCGCCGCGTAGGATCACGGCGTTCCCCGACTTCAAGCAAAGCGCACCCGCATCCGCCGTCACATTCGGGCGGCTTTCATAGATCACGCCGATAACTCCAATCGGGGTCCGCACCCGCTTGATGTGCAGACCAGAGGGCTGGGTCCATTCCTCCGTCACGGCACCAACAGGATCGTCCTGAGCCGCGACATTACGCAACCCGTCAACAATGCCTTGAATGCGGCTCTCATCCAGCATCAAACGGTCCATCATTGCATCGGACAGACTCTTGTTGCGGCCAAACTCCAAGTCTTTGGCGTTTACCTCAATGATCGCAGCACGGTTGGCCCAGACCGCATCGGCCGCCGCATTTAGCGCGGTTGTCTTCGCTTCCGCCGATGCGGTTGCCAGAACCTGCGCCGCTGCCTTCGCTGCAGCGCCCATCGTGTTCATCAGGCCAGGGGGCATGTCTGTCATGTCGTCGTCCTGTCGTTCAAAGCCATATCATCGCGGTGGATGAGCGCGGCGCGGCCTTCGTAACCCAAAACCGCTTCGATTTCATCAGATCGTTTGCCCATGATCTTGGCGGTTTCAGCGGCCGTATATCGGCTGAGCCCGACCCCAAGCTCTCGCCCGTCAGCGCCTAGCATCAAGATCGGATCACCGCGCTCAAATGCGCCATCTGTCGCCGTAATCCCTGCTGGCAATAGGCTTTTGCCCCCCGCCAAGGCCTTTGCAGCGCCTGCGTCCAATGTCACGCTACCCCGCGGCTTCATCATTGTGATCCACTGCTTGCGTGCCGCTTTCGGGGTCATCTTGGCGGTGAACCATGTTGCCTGCGTCCCGTCCTGCAACCGCTCAAGCGGATTGAGCGCCGACCCCAATGTGATCGCCATAGCGCAACCGGCTTCGGTCGCAATCCGCGCGGCAAGGATTTTGGTCTTCATCCCGCCTTTCGACAGGCCCGATCCGGCGTCCCCTGCCATCGCCATCACCGCATCATCAATCACATCGACATTTGCGATATGCTGGGCAGTGGCATCCTCAGCAGGATTTGCTGTGTAGAGCCCATCTACGTCAGACAGCAAAACCAACTGATCCGCGCCAATGGTCGCGGCCACCTGTGCCGCCAGTCGGTCGTTGTCGCCATAGCGGATTTCGTCCGTTGCGATGGTGTCGTTCTCATTCACAATTGGCGTTACGCTAAGGCTCAATAACGTCTCCATCGTCGCGCGGGAGTTGAGGTAGCGGCGGCGGTCGGCGCTGTCTTCCAAGGTCACAAGGATCTGCGCTGTTTTGATCCCGTGCGGTTCCAACGCCTCCTCATAGGCGCGCGCGAGCCGGATTTGTCCAACAGCAGCTGCGGCTTGCGACTGCTCCAACGACAGTTCTGACATTGGCAAGCCCAGCGCCCCGCGCCCCAAAGCGATGGAGCCGGAGGAGACGAGGATCACATCCATCCCACGGGACTTGAACGCCGCGACATCCGCCGCAAGGCTTTTGAGCCAATTGGCCCGCAACGCGCCGCTGTCACGGTCCACCAGCAAGGCGGAGCCGATCTTGACGACCAGTCGTTTGGCGGATGCTAGGGATGCCACGGTCCAGCCTCCCCGTCTCCGTCCTCCAACTGTTTCTGGCGCAGCCGATTGTCGTCAATCTCGGCCCGCAACGCCCTCAATACGTCTACCGTGCCTTCGCCTGATGCGCCGGACATGAGCATCAGTTTCACGCCCGTTTCGCATTCCACCTCGTCCTTCAAAAACGCACGCTCTTCCGCGTCCAGCGCGTCGATCTTGTTTAACACGGTGATGCGCGGCTTCTCCGCCAAGCCACCACCATAGGCCTCAAGCTCTTGAATGATCGTGCGGTAATCACCAACCGGATCGCCGGAAGTGCCGTCGATAAGATGCAGCAACACCGCGCAGCGTTCCACATGGCCCAAAAACAAATCGCCCAAGCCGCGCCCCTCTGACGCGCCATCAATTAGCCCTGGAATATCCGCCACAACAAATTCAACATTATCGACGCCGACTACGCCAAGGTTTGGCACCAGCGTTGTAAACGGATAATCCGCGATCTTCGGACGCGCGTTGGAGGTTGCAGCCAAAAGCGTTGATTTCCCGGCGTTCGGCAAGCCCAAAAGGCCGACATCGGCAATCAGTTTCAACCGCAGCCAGATCGTCCGCTCAATCCCCTCCTGACCGGGGTTGGCGCGACGGGGTGCTTGGTTCGTTGCGGATTTGAAACGCAGGTTTCCCCAGCCGCCGTTGCCGCCTTTTGCGATTACAAAGCGCTGACCCACTTCGGTCAGATCGGCCAGAACCGTCTTTTCATCCTCGTCCAGTATCTCCGTGCCAACAGGAAGGCGCAGAATGATGTCATCACCATTGGCGCCCGTCCGCTGGCTCCCCATCCCGTGCTGGCCGTTTTTGGCGAAAAAGTGCTGCTGATAGCGGAAATCGATGAGCGTGTTCAGCCCCTCAACCGCCTCCGCGCTCACAGAGCCACCATTGCCGCCATCGCCGCCATCCGGCCCGCCGTATTCAATGAACTTTTCGCGCCGGAAAGAAATACACCCAGCCCCGCCGCCGCCGGAGCGGATATAGACTTTAGCAAGATCGAGGAATTTCATGGGCGGTGCTTTCTAGCCTTTGCTTCGCACTAGTCTATTGCGCTTGGCTTCTCAAGGTCTGCCAACGGTCACGGGTTAGCTCATATGAAAGTGTTTCCACATCCTCACCGCGCGCTGGGGAAGGATTAACGCAGGTGCCCATCCGCTCAAAGCCGTTTTTCGTAAGAACTCGAGCGGAAGCTGGATTGTCAATCCAAGTATAGGCTTTGATCAAGTCGGACGTCTTGAACCAAGCTTCGAGTGCACGTTCCACCGCACCTGTCATAAGCCCATGCCCCGCATGATTTGGCGTGTGAATATAGCCCAACGTCCAATCCGTGACGCCAACCGTTCCAATCAACTGATCGTCGCTGCAAATTGCCCAAACAACGCCATTGCATTTGAAGGGCACGCATCTGCCGTGTGTGAATGCGGGTTCGGGCAGCCACGGCCAGCTTCCAAGCTGACGCACGACCTCCCACGCGCTGCAAAGCCGATGGAGATTGTCGAAGTCTGTCTCTCAGTAAGTCACGTTAGCAATGATACGATTCCCAGCCCTCTCGTGTCAGAACGACCCGCTGCAACGTGACAAACTCACCCGTTGCTGCCTGCTCGAAGACGTAGTCTATCACGCGACGGGTGGCGCAGGTCGTGATGCCCTTGCTGCGGTGGTTGGGGTGCAGTCAATAGCCCAAGTTGGGATCAGTGCCGGCTACCCCAAGCATCATGCCACCGTCATCAATTGCCCATATCGGACCGTCCGAGGAAGGCGCGTTTTCTGTAATGAACTCCCGCGCGTGTTTCGCCTCAAACGGCCACGGCACACTGGTCAGCCATTTGGTCACCGACCACTGCGACAGACCCGCGATCGACACATCGACGTCCCCCTCGACCAAAGGCCAAAGGATGAACCCATCGCAGTCTAGAATAGGCGTCACGTTTTGGTTTTCAGAGTATAGGTCCATGTTGGCACCACCGCATTGCGAGCGACGGAGAACGCCTCCGCATCGCCCAAGTAATCAAATCCACAATTCGTCAAAACACGGGCCGATCCCGGATTGTCCTGAAACGCCTCGGCGAAATAATGATCCGCCTGATGTGGATTGGCTGCAATGAGTGTCTTCACGGCTTCGGTGGCGAAACCCACGTTCCAGAACGCTGGTGCGACCCAATAGAACACCTCTGACTGGGCACGGTCCATCCGGCTGAGACTGATGAGCCCCAAAACCTCGGCATGGCCTGAAGCCGTGCCGTCCAACGCCCAAATCTCCTCAGGAACACTAGGATCATTGGCGCGGTTGATCTGCGCCTCAACCGTGCCCGGCGGCAACGGGTGCGGGATGGAGCGTGTGCCACGAGCCAGTTTCTCGTCAGAGGCATACATGCTCACGAGACCTGCATCCGACACTTTGAGCGGGCGCAAAACGAAACGATCAGACTTGATGGTTGTCTGAGGGTTCGCGAAGGTTTCATGCAACATATTAAAGTCCTCCTTTAGAAAGGTGGGGCCCTGCCTCATGGGATTGGGCCAAAAATAAAAAAAGGGGTCGGTTTTCACCGACCCCTCAAAATTTTGTACCTTTTGGGTATCGGCTTATTCAGCGGCCTCCGCCACTGGAAGTACGGAAATGAATGTTCGGCCTTTCAAACCTTTGTGGAACTTCACCTGACCTTCGGCAGTTGCAAAGATTGTGTGATCCTTACCCATGCCAACACCAGCGGCTGGCCACATTTTTGTGCCGCGCTGACGCACGATGATGTTGCCTGGAACGACAACTTCACCACCAAACTTCTTCACGCCAAGACGACGACCGGCTGAGTCGCGTCCGTTACGGGAGCTACCACCTGCTTTTTTATGTGCCATGTGTCTCTCTCCTTAGCCTTTAGCCAATTTCTTGGCTTGCTTGAGCCAATCATCACGCTCGATGCGGCCCTTTAAGTTCAGTTTCTCGTCCATAGCAGCGATGTCGTCTTTCGTCCACGCTGCGATCTGAGCGAATGTTGTCACGCCAAGATCGTTCAACTTCTTGACAATCACTGGCCCAACGCCACTGATTTGTGTCAGGTTGTCTGCTTCAGATGCAGCGGCCTTCTTAGGCGCTGCTTTCTTTGGCGCGGCCTTTTTTGTCTCGGCCTTTGGTGCAGCTTCCTTTTTAGGCGCCGCTTTCTTCGCCGCTGGCTTCTTTGGCGC
Source organism: Cognatiyoonia sp. (assembly GCF_965661665.1). Taxonomy (NCBI): domain Bacteria; kingdom Pseudomonadati; phylum Pseudomonadota; class Alphaproteobacteria; order Rhodobacterales; family Paracoccaceae; genus Cognatiyoonia; species Cognatiyoonia sp. The sequence goes on from NZ_CBFIEO010000015.1 coordinate 62,755, forward strand.
AACCGCTGCTACCGCAACACCCGCACCAGATACTGCCGCCATTACACCAGACTTGTCTGCGCCCTTTTCGAGGATCTCAGTGATCCGCAGAAGAGTCAGTTGCTGCCGGTGGCCTTTCTTACGTGCGGAAGAGTGCTTCCGGCGACGCTTAACAAAGTTGATTGTCTTTGGGCCTTTAATCTGGTCGATCACTTCAGCCTGAACACCGGCGCCGGATACGAAAGGCGCACCCACAGTGTTGTTGACCAACAAAATGTCGTTGAATTGGACTTTGTCACCAGCAGAAGCTGCCAGCTTTTCGACGCGCAGAACGTCGCCAGATGCGACTTTGTACTGCTTGCCGCCGGTTTTCAGAACCGCGAACATAACTTATTCCTTTAGTTTCCGCGTCGATCAGGCCCCCGATTGGGTGTTTCATTGCCTGCCAACTGCGCGCCTATCGGCGGTAATTTGCAATTGCCTGTCCAAGCGCCTTGAACAGATGCGCGCTTATGTGAGGTTGTCGGATACAAGTCAACCCCTTTTGGAGTATTCCATGCGACCTGCCGCGCCCTTTGTTTTTCTGGCGTTTCTTACCGCCTGTAGCTCGGAGGCAAACCACTTCGGCTGCTGATCTCAGGCACCAGCACAGCCATTGGAAATGCCGCCTATGCGGAGCATCGGGAGCAAATGGAAGTGCTCGTCAAAACACAGCATCACGCGCTCATCACTGACATTGAAAACGGCGGCAGAGCAACACTAACCCGAGCCTTCGATATTTCCGGCGTCCCAGTCAACCACCGCCCTGCCCGCATCACTCAATTGTAAGGGGATCTGGCGCTTTATGACACTAACTTTGAAGCACTGATTGTCGCGTTGATGGTCTACGGCGGCTAAAGCTCCTGCTGCATCATGTAGCGCCCAGTCGCTGCGCCAAGTTCGCTCGAAATCCGCTCCAGCATTTGGTCGTAGGCTTCGAACACGGCGACATTCATCTGCTTACCCGCTGCCGATTTCGAGAAATCTATATAGGTCTGAACCTCTTCATCGCTGAGCGGCTGATATGCCATCATCAGAAAGGAATAGGCCCACTCGCTCGTGCTCATGCGTATCTCCCCCTCTGACGACCAGATATCGGCGAGGATTTGATCCTCTGTAATGTCATCGCCAAATGCGCCGGAACTCATTAAGCCCACCAAGAACGCAAAGTTGGAATTGAGCGTGCCAACGACATTGTTTTCAATAATGTTGTTCGCCTTGATGAACTCTTCAATGAGCAGATAGCGGTCCGTTTCGTCGGACGCCGCAATCACCGCATTCTCATTGGCGATCGCTTCGATCTCGTCATCCATGAAGGCGCGGCGGGCAGAAATCTCCAGCGTCACCGCTTCAGCCCCCACACCGTCGGAAAAGAAGGCCGTCATCGCCTTCACATCTTTGCCATCCAGCGCGTCGGAGAGAGAGTCGCGCAGCTCCGTCTCCATCCGGCCCTTGTCATAAATAACGTTAATCACATCCGGCCATTCCGCAACCGTGCGACCTGGGAAGAAGTCCTCAGCCAGCTCATCACTGTAGTCGACACCTTCCTCGTGCATGATCTCAATCACGTCTGAGAACCGCAGCGCATCAAAAAGCGCGTCTGTCGCTTCCGACGCCAGCGCAGGCGTGGCTGCAAAATTCAAGGCCACTGCGCCAGAAAGTGCCAAAAGGGATTTGTACATAATCAGACCTTTCCTGTTGGCATCATACCTAATCGGTGACGGCCAAATGTCCATCGCACTCACGGCGGGTTGGCTGAAAAATGACCAAGCGTTTCCGCTAGTGCCAGCCCGCCACTAAATCACAAGCCTGACCATTTGCGGAGAGGAGCCGGAGCGGTCGAATGGGGCGGTGAAAGGTTAAAAAATCAAAACTTACCTGCACGGTAACGTGTTTCGCGCGCGGAATCATTGAGCGCCATTTGCAGCGGAAAAATCTGCTCCATGCACTGCTGAAACGGCCTTAGCTCCCGCCCTGAAAATTTCACAAAAATCCCTCTGGACGCCTCAGAATCCCGTTGCTATACGCGCCTAAGGTTTTCCGGCGTAGCTCAGCGGTAGAGCAGTTGACTGTTAATCAATTGGTCGTAGGTTCGATCCCTACCGCCGGAGCCAAATAACCCAACAACTACAGAGATTTAAAGTTACTGGTCGCAAGTGCGCGGTGCTATCGAATTTCTGTGTCCGCACCATGTCCGCAGCGTGAAAGACGTAGCTGTGCAGTCCGGAATCAAACAACGCCATTACGCTTGACTCGGTTGCTGCATCGCGTTCCTCTGCCGTACAACCATGCCTGATGGGCCGGTTATCTACAGTGGTTACTGAGGGACGTGAAGGCACCTCCTGCGTACTGTAGCAGCGCTGAACGGACCTACATCTCGTCGATGAGTTTTTGGACGATAGTAATGTTAAAGTTGTTTAAGTTGGAGTTACGGTTCGCCCTAGAATAACGTGTGGCAACTTTATGTTGAAACAGACACCCAAGTGGAAGAAAGTCCTGCCTCTTGAACTAATGAAAATAGCACAGCTGCGTTATCAGGATGTAATCGGACACAGCCTGCAGATGCTGGTATCCCAAGACGGTCTATTTGATTGGTCCCATGGATAGCAAAATTTCCGTTATAAAAAATGGAGTACGGCATTGGGGCGTTGTTATAGAGACTAGATCTGTGATTGCGAGATAGCCACTTCGCTTGCCAAGTTCCTGTGGGTGTTACCTTGCCAGGTCGAGCAGTTGATACAAGCCATTCGTATAATAGCTGTTCGTCTCTATACACTTTCATCGTTTGTGTAGAAATGCTGACCTCGACAAGAATAGACTCAGCCCGAGTTTCATCGGCCCCCAGTGGACTAGTAAAAGCAAGTGGTTCCCATATACCTATCGCTAGTGCCGCTTTTAGAAAGTTGCGCCTTTTTATTTGAACCATATTTGAATTTCCTGATGAATTAAACATGACGGTAAACTTAATGCGACCTCGCTATTTGAGAGGTATTAAAAGTTATCAAAGTCTTGTTAGTTATCATAGTTTCTTGGAAGTCCCAATAGCCGCCGCTCATCAACTCACTGGTAACCGTGTAGAGTGGGAATACACACAGACCGCAGCATATATTGCATCAAAGATTTCTTCGGTTATGTCGGGGACCCAGCCATCGAGGCCAATTATAACGTTGTCGTTATCGTCGGATTTGTTGCGACAAGACGTCTGACGTTGCCCTTCACAATCCATTTGCCCTTCTCTACGCAGTTCGAAATATTCTGTATTGTCTCCATCCAAACCAGTATCTTCCCCCCAACCTTTCCTCCACTTAATGAACCAATCGTAGCTGTATACGTCCTCTGTTGGCTCATTGAAAAAATAAGTCCAATCATATGAGACCTGAGCAAAGATTGCATTTGCAAGATGCTAAAAGTACTCCAAGCGCCCTAACAATACTTTTACGCATATTAATCCTCCTTAGGTTTCTGTATAAAAAATTATATGGTGAGCTGCGGTTGGCAAGCCCTCACCGTCGTTATTCAGGCCAAGGGCTATGGTCATAGGGCCAGCCTAAGACGTCAGAATGACATAAGCCGTCGCAAGTACGGCAAAGGCTCTGACTGCGATAAAGACCTTGTTGGCTGTCATGGTGTTCTTCTGAGGTCAGTGTCTAATGAAGCAGTTTTGGTAGCCGCTCTTAATGCACTCATTGGCCTAGGGTTGCGTATCGGGTACAGCTTCTTAAAGTAGTCTACTGTTGATACGAACAGGCCATCGTTGATGATAGAATAGACGGGCTTTGGGAAAATGATGGAAGCTATAAATCCAACTGTAAAAAGTACCAAATACAGCATTACAGCAAAGGTTTTTCACTGGAGCTTTGTTGTTTTATTCATATATGGCATTGGCAAGCAGATTGATGACGTAACTCTGCTTGAAGATTTTGCTCTTCTTAGGTTTGAACTCATCTTTGCCATCATATTTGTTTTATTGCTCGCCTGCCGATTTCTTTACATGATCAAAACACAAAATTCCTCCTTACCTGAGGAGACTTCAGCACTTCAAAAACGTGCAGCAAAATTGGTGCATTTGGGAATGTATGTGTCATTCGCCGCCATAGCTATTTCAGGCATCTTAACTGGTGGCATATACTGGATGGGCATGAAAGAGGGTTTGCTCATTGAGGCAATAATAACTGTGCACGAGCTAGCAGTCAAAACAAGCTATGCGCTCATAGGTTTACATATATCGGCGGCGGTCTTCCATAGATTCAAACATGACGGCGTATGGAATTCTATGGTTCCCGTCTGGAAAGAAACAAAAATAAAGTAAAGTGAATAGTTAATGCACGGTAAAAGATTAAGACAGCATGGATGTGTTTTATGGCTGTGAGTTAGCCATGCTTATACCCAACACTACAAGTTGTAGTCCGTCTCACATGTATCACCTGAACAGCACTCAAAGATGTTGGACTTACAAACCACACACTGCTCATCCCCGTGGACGACGACAGTGTTCAAGGGCGACTGACATCTGGGACATCGCTGAATGTATGAATTGGCTGGGTGAAGGGTGTTGTCCATATCAGTCATGGCATGAAATCACATTCTTTGAAGACAGATACACCAAACCCAATGCGGTTGAATGTTTACCTCATCATTCCATACGGCAACTGATACAGGCTTAACCCCCTGTCTGAAAACTGATCCCGTCTACGATTACATTAGATGTGCAACCGCTTGTACTGCAACATCTTGAGCCAATCTGTGGACACCTAGGATTAGCATAAAGGACCGTTGCTTCCTTGCCGTCAGCTGTAATGTCGATGTTATAAATACTGCTCTCATCAAGCGTTATTCTAACAGCACTAAGGTCTTCTCCCTCTGGCACAGGCTCCATCGACTCCTGTTGAGCAGCTACGCATTCGGCTTGGTAGCCGTCCGAGATGAATTGGAGAATGTTTTCTGTTGTCTCAGCAAAGGCATGGGTAACTGAGACGATATAATCGGCCTTAGCGGGTCGTTATATTGAGCACTGTTAACATCGGCCCATCACACAACCTGATACGTGTTATATCCTTTAACGCCACAGCCCCTGCATACTACCCGCTGGCGTACTTCATGAGTGGTTGTTTTAGCAACATTGATGCGATGTTAAGCGGCTGGAGACATTCTTAAAAACCAAACACCTGTAATCAAACAAATAATCCTTTCACATATTGAAAAAACTATTCTGTTGCCCCCTGTGTTCCACCCCTTGGATACATTTTGGGTTACATTTTACTGTTTGTGGTGTTTGAAGTCTAAAATGATGTTGATACACCGAAGTTAGTCCCACAGCGTTAAAGGGCAGCCAAATTGGCTAAGTAATTGAGTAGGATAGGTAAAAGATACTCGTAGGGATAACCTTGGTAAGCTGGTGGGGTTCCTCGTGACGTAAGGAACTAGTGAGAAATGCGTTAGCATTTGGAAGTGATCCCTACCGCCGGAGCCAACTTACCTATCTCTTGATCGGCATCAGTTGATAGGTGGCATCGCGTCCGAGCTTTGGCGTGGACTGCACCAGCTTGCTTTCGTTGAGCGAAATCAGATGGGCGAAGATGTTTCTGGCCGCAGCGGGATGGAGCTCCTTAGGCGTGTCTTTGTAGATCTCAGCCGTCAGATCATCAACAGACTTTGCCCCCAATACCAGCGCTGACAGAATATCCGCCGTGCGGTCCTTTCGATGCTCAATCAGCCAATTGATCCGATCAATCGCAGGTTTCACGGGTGCGCCATGCGCAGGATAAAGCACCTCTGGCCCCCGCGCCTTCAGCGTCTCACAAGAGGCCAGAAAATCATCCAGATCCCCGTCAGGCGGCGAGACGAGCGAGCTGGCCCAGCCCATCACCAAATCACCCGAAAAGATCGCCTTGTCCCAGCGGACGGCGATGTGATTGCCCATGTGACCGGGGGTGTGCATGACCTCAAGAAACCATTCATTACTGGCTAAAACTTCACCGTGGCTCACGATCTGATCGGGCTGAAAGTCCCGATCAATCCCCTCCCCACCGTCCGTCAAACCTTCCGACGCAAGCCGCTGCATCACCGCGCTCCGCCCTACGCGGCAATCGCCATAAGCCAGCACCGGCGCATTCACCTCAGCCCCCAGACGTTTCGCGAGCGGCGTGTGGTCGAGGTGGGCGTGTGTCACGAGAATGAAGTGGACCTTGGCAAAACCCACGGCGCCAAGGATCGTCTTCAGATGCGCGTCACTGTCTGGACCCGGATCAATGATGATTAGCTTTTCTTGCCCAATTAGGTAGGTGTTTGTGCCCCAAAACGTCATTGGTGACGGATTGGGCGCCAGGATGCGCCGCAGACCGTGGGCTAAGACATCGACCTTACCCGGGGTTGGGGAATTACCTGAGGATGTCATTGGTCTTTCCGTCTGCCGTCGTCGCCGTTAGGTAGATGGTATGTTCTTTAGGTGGCTCAAACAATACATGCCGCGCGGCCTTTACCTCAGGGCCGCGTTTATTCTGTTGTTGCCTGTCTTAACGATTCAGTTGCTTGTCTCTGTCGTCTTCATTCAAAGACATTTTGAAGGCGTCACAAAGCAGATGACGCAGACCGTGAGTATTGAGCTTCGGTTTCTGGCAGACACGGCGAATGACGCCGCGCATTTGGATGCCGCACAATTGGCCGTCGCCGCCGTCGCGCAACCGCTGGCGTTGATGACTGATTGGCTGGAGGCGGCGCCTGAAGATGTCGACGACAAGCCACTGACAGACTTCACCGGAAATACGGTTCGGTCCTATCTGCGCCAAAGCGTGCCCGCGCTCGAGGCGGTCTCCCTCGCCGATCGTCGACAGGTGACGGTTTGGATCGGCACAGATCACGGCCCGATGGAGGTGACGTTCAGGCGCAGCCGCGTATCCGCCTCCAACCCGCATCAGTTGCTTGTGATTATGGTGGTCCTTGGTGCCGTGATGACGGCGATTTCCTATTTCTTTCTCAGAAACCAACTCAGGCCAATCAAACGGATGGCCAATGCGGCACAAGCCTTCGGGAAAGGTCAGATCGTTGATTATCTTCCAGCAGGTGCGACGGAGGTTCGCGCCGCGGGAGCGGCCTTCCTCGACATGCGGAACAGGATTGAGCGGCAGACTCAGAACCGAACGTTGATGTTGTCGGGCGTCAGCCACGATCTGCGGACACCGCTGACCCGACTTCGGTTAGGCCTGTCAATGCTTGACGATGAAGAGGCGAAACCCCTCATTGCGGATGTGGATGAGATGCAGCATTTGGTGGACGGCTTTCTTGATTTCGCACGCGATACTGCGTCGGACCAACTGGAACGGGTCGATCCACAGACAATTGTCGAAGCGGTCGTGCAGAAGGCGCAACGCGCTGGCCACGCAGTCACATTGAGAGATACCGATGGGTGCTCCGAGCCGATCAAGCTGCGCGTGTCCGCTTTGAACCGTGCTTTGGACAATTTGTGTAGTAATGCTGTCCGCTATGGATCGAAAGCAGAGGTCAGTGTGCACGTCACACCCAAATCCGTGAGGTTCACCGTGCAAGATGATGGTCCCGGCATTCCGGCTGATTTTCGGGATGCGGCATTGCGGCCGTTTGAGCGGCTTGATCCATCCCGCAATCAGGACCGCGGGTCCGGCGTCGGGCTTGGACTGTCGATCGTCAACGATATCGCGCGGTCCCATGGCGGCGTGCTGCGACTTGGGGACAGTGACACCCTCGGCGGTTTGAAGGCAGAAATCGTGTTGCCGCGCTAGTCGGCAAACAGCGCGTCAGTCAATTGGGCCGATGCTTCCTTCAAAGTCGGAAGCTGCGATTTGGCATAGTCGATAGAAATGCGCTGTGTGGGCCCATGAAACGAGATCGCACCCACAAATTTCCCAGCTGGATTATAGAATGGGACCGCAATCGCAACCATGCCCGGGAACAGTTCTTCTTGATCGAGTGCGAAGCCTTGCTTTTCAACCTCACCTACTTCTTTCAACAGCGCTTCGGGTGTGCTGAGGGTCCGGTCCGTCTCGACCGTTAGATCGAGCGAAGACACCAAAGTCTTGCGACGTGTGGGTGACAGGCTCGCCAAAAAGGTTTTGCCGCTGGCCGTACAATGGAATGGCACGCGACTGCCGACCGGCAGCTGGATACGAAACGGCCAATCGGTTTCAACGCGGTCAATGTAGCTCATGCCATCGTGTTCCGGCACCGCAAGGTTGACCGTTTCCCCGACTGCGCGTGCGACCCGTTCCAGAATTTGGTGACGTACTATGTGCAATCTGGAATGTGTCAGCAGACCGGTGCCCAACTCACGCAGACGACGGGCAGCGTGGTATTTCATCGACTGGCCGAGCCGTGTGATGAACCCCTCCTCCTCCAGCGTTGCGCAGAGGCGGTGAATGGATTGTTTGGGCAGGCCCAAGGAGGCGTTGATCTCCGTCGCGGTCATAGATCGCTCGCTCCGCCCCAGCACCTCTAGGATCAACAAACATCTGAGGTTTGTCGGGATACGGTCAGTTTCTGTTTCAGTTGGCATCATCTGGACTCAAAGAAATCGGTTGCAAAACCTATCAAACTCAATACGTTGCATAACAGATACTATATGAGATAAAAAGTCTCATTTTTTAATACCTGGGAGGAGCGATTGGAGTTCGACTTCATCGTTGTAGGTGCTGGTTCCGCTGGATGCGCTCTTGCGAGCCGCCTGTCGGAGGACGGTCGCTTTCAAGTTGCTCTGTTGGAAGCTGGACCAAAAGACACCAATCCTTGGATTCATGTGCCTGTTGGCTATTTCCGCACGATGGGAAATCCGCGTAGCGATTGGCGCTACAAGACCGAGGAAGATCCGGGCATCGCATGTCGTTCCATCAACTGGCCGCGCGGTCGAGTGCTTGGTGGCTCAAGTTCCATCAATGGGCTGCTTTATGTGCGCGGTCAGGCGGAGGACTATGACGGCTGGGCGCAAATGGGCTGCACTGGTTGGAATTGGGAGAACGTGCTGCCCTACTTCAAACGGTCCGAATCGTGGGAAGGCGGTGATCCAGACAGTTTGCGTGGCAAGAACGGCCCACTGTCGGTTCAGAACTCCCGACTGACCCGCGATGTGGTCGACCGCTGGATTGATGCAGCAGAGCAAGCTGGATATAAGCGCAACTCAGATTACAACGGCCCTAATCAAGAGGGCGTTGGGCATTTTCAGCTGACCATGAAGGGTGGACGCCGGTGTTCTTCCGCGGTGGCCTATCTGCACCCGGCCAAGAACCGCAAGAACCTGACGGTGATCCCCAACACGCAGACCGAAAAGCTGTTGTTTGAGGGCGAGCGGGTTGTCGGCGTTCAGGCCGAACAGAATAACCAGATTGTTCAGTTCAAAGCACGGTGCGAAGTCATTTTGTCAGCAGGGGCAATAGGTTCACCGCAAATCCTCATGTTGTCAGGTCTGGGCGATCCGGACCAATTGTCAAAACACGGGATCGAGACGCGCGCCGCTGTCAAAGGCGTGGGGCGCAATCTGCAGGACCACCTGCAAGCGCGCCCAATCTTCAAAACCGACCTCTCGACAATCAACATCGAGACCAACAATTACTTCAAACAAGCGATCATCGGTTTGAAGTATATTTTAACCCAAAAAGGCGCTATGACCATGGCCGCAAGCCTTGGCACTGGGTTCTTGAAAACAGATGAACGGCTGGCGACACCAGACATTCAATTCCATATCCAACCGTTTAGCGCAGACAGCCCTGCAGAGGGTGCGCACAAATTTTCAGCGTTCACTGCCTCTGTCCTGCAACTGCGGCCCGAAAGCGCAGGACACCTTGAATTGCAGTCCGCGAACTTCAAGGATCACCCAAAAATTCACCCCAATTACCTGGCCACGAAAACCGACTGTGACACCATCGTCAAAGGCATTCAGGTGGCTCGGAAAATCGCAACTTATGAACCACTTAAGTCACATATTTCAGAAGAACATGCGCCGGGTGCGGACGTCGCTTTTGAAGATTATGAGGGGACATTGGATTGGGCGCGCAGGACGTCTGTCACGATCTACCACCCGACTGGCACCTGCAAAATGGGGGTTGATCCAGACGCAGTTGTTGATCCACGGTTGCGAGTTAAAGGGACAAAAGGACTGCGTGTAGCTGACGCGTCCATCATGCCAATCATCGTGAGCGGCAACACTAATGCGCCAGCTATCATGATTGGCGAGAAAGCCAGCGATATGATCTTGGAGGATGCGAGAGCATGATCATGTCAGCGGCCAATTTCGGAGAAGTTACCAACGCCGTGGGGTGACACCACCCCATTGCATACCGGGACCCAAACCATGCCCTCGAATTGGGACCCGAAAAGAGAAACAAGAGGGTGAAGGATAAGGGAGGTTATCCATGTTTAAACTTAAGACAATCACTGCGGGTGTTGCAGCACTGGCGATCACGGCGACGTCCGCGATGGCCGAGAAGGTTCTGCGCATTCAGTCTGTGCTTCCAAACACAGCTGACGAAGTCTTCATGCTGAATGCATTCGGCGATGACGTTGCAGCTTTGACTGGTGGCTCTTTAACCGTTGAAGTCCTGCCTGCAGGCGCGATCGTCGGCCCACGCGACATTCTTGACGCGGTCGACGCTGGCCTTGTTGAAGGTGGCTTTGCTTGGACTCACTACTGGGGTGGTAAGCACGTTGCTGCAAACCTCTTCGGCGCGCCTGTTGCGGGTGCTGGTGTTGGCCTTGACAACATCGCATTCTTGTCATGGTTCCAGTACGGCGGCGGTAAAGAACTGTATGACCGTCTGTGGGATGAGATGGGCGTGAACGTCAAAGGCTTCATGCTGCAGCCAGTTGGTCCAGAAGCGCTCGGCTGGTTCCCAGAGCCAATCGAATCCATGGACGACTTCCGTCAGATGCGTTTCCGCGCGCCTCCAGGCATGGTTGGTGCAGCTTATGCTGACATCGGTGTTCCTGCTGTTGCTATGGGCGGCGGTGACATTCTGCCAGCTCTGGAAAAAGGAACAATTGACGCGGCTGAATGGTGCTGCCCGAAGCCTGACTCCGTATTCGGTTTCCAGAAAGTTCTGAAGCACTACTACCTACAGGGTCTGCACCAGGTCACAGTGAACGCCGACATGTATGTCAACGGTGACTTCTATGACAGTCTGACAGATCAGGAAAAGATGGCGCTGGAAGTTGCTGCAAACGCATCTCTGTCTAAGTCCATGTCTTACCGTATCTTCGAAAACGGTAAGGCTCTGAAAGACCTGACAGAGAACCATGGCGTTATCCTGGAAGACACACCAGCAGACTACTTCACAGAGTACTCAGCGGCTGCGTCCAACGCTTTGCAAGCTGCTGCAGATGAGAACGAGTTCTTCGCAGAAGTCTGGGCGTCTCAGCGTGCATTCGCTGAAATTGCGGTTCCATTCTGGTCCGGTGCACAAACATCGAATGCGAGCCTTGGCCGCGCATTCGCAGACACACTCAAGTAAGTGTTCTGATCGCGGGGCCTTTCGGGGCCCCGCACTTCATTTTTGATAAGGGCAGACACCTTTTTCAAAAATGAAGGTCCCGCGAAGGGTGCCGCACAATAAGGGAGAATGGGGATGGCCGCTGATGAGGTAAACCCGGATGAGCTCGAAATCGCTGACGAGCTGATCGCAGAACGACGCGCCGAAGCCCCAGGCAAAACGCCCGAAGATATGACGGCGTGGCAGCGCCCAATTACCGCAGTCATCGATCTTCTTAACTACCGGGCCGGCCAACTGATTGCCTTACTGATGGTGCCATTGATCGCGGTGGTAGTTTGGGAGGTCTTCTCTCGAAATTCATTCATCATTCTGCAAAACGCGGGCTACGAGGACTTTGCCCGCAGCATCGGTCTTGGTCCCACATTGCAAGCTTACGATTTGAGCCGAATGACCGCTGGTGTCCTTTGGATGGCTGGTGCCGGTTATGGCCTGATGCGTGGCGTCCATATCCGCGCCGATTTCCTTTACCGAAATTGGAGCGACAAGACCCAAGCAACTGTTGATGCCATCGCTTACTTGTTGTTCTTCATACCCTCGATGACCTTCTTCACCGTGGTATCGGCGCAATACTGGTTGCTGGCTTACGAAACGGGTGAACGTCTGGCTTTGGACAGTGCTTGGCAGCCAATCCTTTGGCCAGCCCGCCTTGCCATGCCGATTGGCGGTGCATTGCTTTTGCTACAAGGTTTGCCTGAAGTTTTTCGTGCCTTCCACAAAATGGGCAAAGAGCGCGAGAGTGTATTTGTGCGGCTGCTTCCTGTCTACATCATCGCTTTGTTGTGGCTGGTGCTTGCGATCTTTTCTCCTGACATCGTGCCCGGTGGCGGCTGGTTCACAGATCTGATGTCCGCACGTCCAGAGCTGTCAAAACCTATCATTGGCTTAATCATGCTTGGAGCGATGCTCTTCGTGATTTTCATCGGTTTCCCGATTTCTTTCACGCTGATCTTTTTGGCCTTCGTCTTTGGTATCTGGGGGGCAAACTTCAAGCTGACCACCCTACTTATGACTTTGAACACAAACTCCACCATGCTGAATGATCAGCTGATGGCGGTGCCACTTTTTGTTCTGATGGGCATCGTGATGGAATCCGCAGGCCTGATGGAGCGGCTTTTCTCCTCCATCCAGATGATAATGGCTCGCGTGCGCGGATCGCTCTTTATTGCAGTCTTGATCGTATCTACGATTTTTGCTGCGGCTACGGGCATCGTGGGCGCGTCGGTGACGCTCTTGGGCATCATGGCTGGCGCGACAATGAGCCGGTCCGGATACAACGTGAAGCTTGCGGCTGGTTGTATTACTGCGGGTGGTACACTAGGCATTCTCATCCCGCCGTCGATTATGTTGATCGTTATGGGACCAGTGCTAGAGGTGTCCACGCTCGACCTGTTCCGAGGTGCATTCATCCCCGGTGCGTTGCTGGCGTCCCTATACCTGATTTATACACTGGGTCGTTGCTGGTTGGACCCAAGCCTGGGTCCGATCTTAGGCGAGGAAGATCAACCCGACACCTCAAGGTTCTATGGGGCTGAGGTGGCCTTGGTTTGCCTCGGTATTCTGACCCTGT
>NZ_CBFIEO010000015.1:75856-76186 GCF_965661665.1 Cognatiyoonia sp.
GGTGGCTCCTTCAGCTACGTTCCTTTTGGAGGCCTCATCGTGTTCATCGCAGCCAGTGCACTGGCCTACTGCGCTTACAAAAGCCTGAGCGTCCTGCGCTTCGCTTTGCCAATCGCTGTGTTGTTCCACCTCTACATGATTGTTGCGAATATGGGTGCCAGCGGGGAATGGCCGATCTGGTCAATCGTTTTTGGTGCGTTCATCGTCCTGTTGGCGATTTTGGCGCGACCGATCTACAGCGCATCAGCCGAAGGGAATTTCTACTTCTCCGATCTCTGGAACGAGTTCTTTGCCGGATTGATGCCACCAACAATCCTGATCTCTTTTGCT
>NZ_CBFIEO010000016.1:0-33063 GCF_965661665.1 Cognatiyoonia sp.
GGATATGGTAGAGGTGTGGCGCGGCAACTTTTTGGAGTCCGTGCACCAAGGCCACGCTGTCATCTGTGACGCAGCGGGCGAGATTGTGGAGGCGTGGGGCGACCCTGACGCCATCATCTATCCCCGCTCGTCGTGCAAAATGATCCAAGCGCTGCCGCTGATTGAAAGCGGTGCAGCTGATGCTTTTGGTCTGACGTCTGAGCATTTGGCGCTCGCCTGCGCTTCCCACAACGCCGCCGCGATTCACACCGACCGCGTGGCCCGATGGCTCAAAGACCTCGATCTGACCGACGATGACCTGCGCTGCGGCCCACAACCCCCTGGCGACAAAGCTGCGCGTGAGGCGCTGATCAAGACCGATCAAAGTCCCTGCCAAATCCACAACAACTGCTCTGGCAAGCACACGGGCTTTCTGACGCTCAACAAACACTTGCGCGGCGGGCCGAACTATGAACTCATCGATCACCCAGTCCAACAGGCCAACAAAGCTGCGTTTGAGGAACTGACCGGCGAAACCAGCCCTGCCTTTGGCATCGATGGATGCTCCGCCCCCAACCACGCCTGCACCGTTCACGGTTTCGCCCGCAGCCTTGCATTCTTTGCCACTGCGCAAGACCGCTCAGACATTCGCTCTGTCGCCGCGCAGCAGCTTGTCACGGCCGTGACCCAACATCCCGACCTTGTCGCGGGGGAGGGGCGGGCCTGCACTGAACTCATGCGTGCCGCCGATGGCAAAGTGGCTCTCAAAACAGGGGCGGAGGCTGTTTTCAGTGCCATCATCCCTGAAAAACGCCTTTCCGTGGCGCTCAAGATCACTGATGGCGCGTACCGTGCGAGCGAGGCGGTGATTGCCGCGATCCTCGTCAAACTAGGCGTGCTCGACCCAAACCACCCCGCCACAATCAAACGCATGATCCCCAAAATCACCAATTGGCGCGGGTTGGAGGCAGGGTTCATCTGCCCCACCGCTGCCCTCCGCTAAGGAAACACTCATGGCCTTTACGCTCGCCACTTGGAACATCAACTCCGTCCGTCTACGCGAAGACATCGTCGCGCAATTGATGCGGGACGAAGCGCCTGACGTCCTCTGTCTGCAAGAATGCAAAAGCCCGGTGGAGAAGATCCCGCAAGAGCAGTTCCAAGCGCTGGGCTACACCCACATGGTCGCGCGCGGGCAGAAGGGGTACAACGGCGTTGCGATCTTCTCCAAGATCCCGATGGTGGAGGCAGGGGCAGAGGACTACGCAAACCTGGGCCACGCCCGCCACATTGCGGGCACGTTGGAGAATGGCGTCACCGTCCACAACTTCTATGTGCCTGCAGGTGGGGACGTGGCAGACCGCGAGGTGAATGAGAAGTTCGGTCAAAAGCTCGATTACCTCAATGACATGCGCGACGCCTTTCACAAAAACGCGCCGCAGAAATCCATCCTCGTCGGTGATTTGAACATCGCCCCGCGGGAGGATGACGTCTGGGATCACAAGAAGCTGCTGAAGGTCGTCAGCCATACACCGGTGGAGGTCGAAGCCCTCGCCGAAGTCCAAGACGTAGGCCGCTGGGTCGACGTCACCCGCACCGACATTCCCTATGGTAAACTCTACAGCTGGTGGTCCTATCGCGCCCGTGACTGGGACGCTGCCGACAAAGGCCGCCGCTTAGACCACGTCTGGGCTACGCCGGATATCGCAGGCGCGGCGCATGGGAGCCGTGTGTTGCGGGATGCTCGTGGGTGGGAGAAACCGAGCGACCATGCGCCGGTGTTTGCGACGTTTGATTTGTAGTCGCTGATGATGCGGAAAAGCCCTAAAAGAAAACCCCACAGGGACTCCAATGATTAACAAATTATTGAGACAGTTCGACACTACAATGGGTTCTTTGGGGTCTTTACAGAGTGTTCAGACGGCCAACAAACCAGACTTAACTGAAGCGATTGTTAGACTTCGCGCTCTGAAGTCGCAGTTTGCGGAGTGCATGGAAATAAATGGGAGAACTCAAGCGAAAGAGTCGATCTTTTATGCCATGCCAAGATACGATCCAGAACGGGGGGCATTTGTCTAACGTATAGACGACAAGGAAGTAGAGGTTTTCAGACTAGAGCCTTCGGCGGATGGAAAGCTGGTCGAGGTGAAACACCTTGTAAGTCTTTCAGCGTTTGTGCCTGGTTCTCGCAATCCATCAGTCTCCATACCGCCAGAGCTTGAAGAACTAGGGATCCAGCTAAGTTCGACGGCTGAAGCTTTTCATTCTGGTGCAAATCGCTGGTGGTAGCTACTTGAAACAAGAGTCGTGGAACGATTAAGGCCAATCTTTATTGGTGTGCAACTTGTTCGAAATACGCTAACAGAACACCCTGGCAAAACGTTCAAAAACTCAGTATCCGGTCACATCAATTCGTTTGGCACGAGCAGTCAAAGCGGTCCTATCATCAAACCATTGAGGTTTGTGGCATAGACAAATGAGTTTCAGGATGTAGGGCTCATTCTAAATGTGGTTGATATGCTTTCATTGGCGGTAGATCATATCAAGTTTTTCACAGATCAAGAGCATAGGAATGGTTGGCTGTGCTAGATTATTCGCACGCAAGATGCGGAGTGGCACGTTAGAGCTTATGAGCTAGGTCGAGCATCGAGAGTCCAGTCAAACAATGACAGAACCAAATCCCCCTTGGACATTCCGCCCCCTGCGCACATATAAGCCCCAAGACCAATTCGTAGGAGCGCGCCATGATTGAATTTGGTGGAACCCCAACAGCCGCCCCAGCCGGTGATCTGATCATCGACGGGACCGATGACACCTTTATGCAAAACGTGATCGAGGCGTCGCAAACGACCCCGGTCATCGTAGATTTCTGGGCAACATGGTGCGGCCCCTGTAAAACGCTCGGCCCTGCAATCGAGGCTTCCGTCACCAAAGCAGGTGGTGCCGTGAAGCTCGTCAAAATCGACGTCGACGCCAACCCCGCCTTCGCGGGCCAGTTGCGCGTGCAGTCGATCCCGACGGTCTACGCCTTCTGGAAGGGCCAGCCGGTTGATGGCTTCCAAGGCGCGATCCCACCCTCTGAAATCGACGGATTTGTCGAGAAGGTTGCAGCCCTCGGCGGTGGTGCCCCCGACGGCGGGTTGAACGATGCGATTGAAGCGGCAGAGGCGATGCTCGCCGAAGGGGCGGCCGCCGATGCCGCCGAAACCTTTGCCGCGATCCTGCAAGAACTGCCCGAAAACCCCGCCGCCTACGCGGGCCTTGTCAAATCCTACCTTGCGCTGGGCGACACTGATCAAGCCGAAGCGATCTTGAACGGTGCGCCCGCCGAAATCTCTGCCGATCCAGCGCTTGAAGCGGTCGCCGCGCAGATCGCGCTTGCCAGAGAAGCGGCAGACGCAAGGCCAGTGGCGGACCTGATGGCAAAGATCGACGCCAACCCTGACGATCACGCCACCCGCCTTGAACTCGCAACAGCACTTCATGCCAACGGCAAAGCGGCTGAGGCGGTTGATCACCTGCTTGAACTGTTCCGCCGCGACCGCGAATGGCAGGAGGGCGCTGCAAAAGCCCAGCTTTTCAAGCTCTTCGACGCGCTCGAACCCACCGATCCCGTCGTTTTGAACGGTCGCCGCAAACTGTCATCGATGATATTTGCCTAGGCAAGTTGTTGCACTACCTTAGGTCCATGAGCCAAGCCAGGGACCTTCCAGACACAATCGCGGTTTTCCCCCTTTCCGGGGCGCTTTTGTTGCCACGTGCCAAACTGCCGCTGCACATCTTTGAGCCGCGGTATTTGGCGATGATTGATGACGCGTTGAAAACACCTCAACGCCTGATCGGTATGGTGCAACCGTTCGAAAGCCCGTCAGGTAAGGAGTCGCTGCAAACCATCGGCTGCGCCGGTCGCATTACCGCCTTATCTGAAACCGAAGATGGGCGCTACATGATCAACCTGTCCGGCATGTCCCGCTTCCGCATTCTGGAAGAGGTTGGGGGCTTCACGCCGTACCGCCGGTGCACAGTGAACTGGGCGGGATTTGGCCGTGATCTTGGCAAAACCGAAACCGACCCCAGCTTCAATCGTCCTGCATTCCTGAAAGCGTTGCAGCGGTACTTCGACGATCAAGGTCTGAAAACAGATTGGGAGTCTCTTAGTGAAGCAGACGACGAAATGCTCATCAACTACATTTCCATCCTCTGCCCGTTTGAGCCGGAAGATAAGCAAGCCCTGCTCGAAGCACCGTCGCTGACCACCCGCCGTGAGACCTTGATGACCCTCATCGAATTTGCGATGCGTGGCGGGTCCGCGGATGAGGTTATGCAATGAGCGACACAGAATTTGATCCCAAAATGCTAGAGGCGTTGGTCTGCCCGCTCACCCATGCTGGCCTCGACTTTGATCCTGAAAATCAAGAATTGATCTCAAAGCCCGCGATGCTGGCTTTCCCCGTGCGCGATGGCATTCCTGTAATGCTCGTCGATGAGGCACGCGCGCTCGACTAACCCGCCATCAGCGATGGTAGGTCGCCGTTCAATCCTGCCGCTTCCCGCATGAACCCGCGCCGCAGGCTTGGTGTCGCATTGATCACGCCCATCCCGATGTCACGTCCCAATCGGAGCAGGGGATTGTCATTAGAAAACAGGCGGTTAAATCCGTCTGTCGCCATTGCTAGCTTCGCCGTGTCAAACTGGCGCCAGCGGCGGTAGTTTTCCAAAACCAGGGGATTGCCAATATCTTCGCCCCGCTGCCTCGCCTCCGTCAGCACATCCGCCAAGGCGGCCACATCCCTGAACCCAGCGTTTAGGCCTTGCCCCGCAATTGGGTGTATTCCATGCGCCGCATCGCCCACCAACGTCACACGATTCGCGACCAATGCGTTGGCGATGCTGAGGTTCAACGGGTAGGAGAAACGTTTCCCGTAAAGGGTCAAATCCCCCAAGAAACTGCCAAACGCAGGTTTCAACGCTTCCAGAAAATCCGCATCTGACATCTCGCGCATCTGCTCGGCTTTCGCCTTGGCTTCGCTCCACACAATCGCGCTGCGGTTTTGGGTCAGCGGCAAAATCGCCAGTGGTCCGCCCGGCATAAAGAATTGATGCGCAATCCCGTTGTGGGGCTTTTCATGTGCCACAGCACAGACCAGCGCCAATTGGTCATAGTTCCAAACCGTGCGCTTGATGCCTGCGCGTTCGGCTGTTCCGCTTTGGCGTCCATCGGCCCCAACCAGGACCGCAGACCGCACGATGCGGCATGTGTCGGTTTCCACAGTGACGGAAGCGGGTTCCGCCGTCTGCGCCACCACGGTTTCCCCCGCAATATGCTCAATCAACTCGCTTGTCGCGACCGCATCCAGCATGGCACGGCGCAGGTGGCGATCCTCAACCAGAAAGCCCATCGGCCCTTCGCCAAGCTCCGCATGGTCGAAATGCATAATCCATGGGCTTGGCCCTTCGCCAGCACGACCATCCGTGACCTTGATCTCCACCATCGGCTGGGCGTCCGCCTCAACCGCCGACCACAAGCCAAGCGCCCGCAACATCCGCTGCGAACTCAGCGCCAAAGCATAGCTGCGGCCATCGAAATCAGGTTTCTCGCGTGTTGCAACGGTCGCACTGTCAATGAGCGCAACCTGCATCCCAGACCGCGCACAGGCCAAAGCCAAGATCGGGCCGTTCAGCCCACCCCCGACAATCGTAATATCTGCGCATTGATCCATGCCCCGACCTAATCCAAGCGCGCATGGATTGTCCATGCGGTGTGCTGCCGCTAGGTTGCGACCCATTGGCAGGAAAGGGGACATGATGGAAGATTGGCGCTGGATGACCGCTGCGGACTTGGGCAGTGGAATTGCTGCAGGTCAGATTGACCCTGTTGAGCTGACAGAGGTGTATCTGACCGCCATCGAAACCCACCCCGAAAGCGTCCGCATCTATGCCCGTGTCACCCCAAACCGCGCGCGGTCAGAGGCCGCCGCAGCCTCGAAACGGGCCAAGATGGGCCAGCGGCTCAGCCCCTTGGACGGCGTGCCGATCTCTTGGAAAGACCTGATTGACAGCAAAGACGTCGCGACAGAAGCAGGCACAGCCCTGATGAATGGCAGGACACCGACCGAAGACGCAGCGGTGTTGAAACTGGCAACCGCTGCGGGTCTTGTCTGCCTTGGCAAAACCCATCTGTCGGAGATTGCCTTCTCCGGCCTCGGCGTGAACCCGATCACGGCCACATCGCCCAATGTGCATGATCCTGACGTCGCGCCCGGTGGCTCCTCCTCTGGTGCTGCCGCCTCTGTCGCTTTCGGCCTTGCCGCCGCTGGCATTGGTTCTGACACCGGCGGTTCTGTTCGTATCCCATCTGCGTGGAACGACCTCACCGGCCTCAAAACCACCGTCGGGCGCCTTTCGACCAAAAACGTTGTTCCGCTCTGCGAAAGCTTCGATTCCATTGGGCCGCTCTGCCGCAGCGTCGAAGACACCGCGCTTCTGATGAGTATTATGGAAGGGGCAGGGGCCGCTGACTTGCGTGGGGCATCCCTGTCAGGCACCAATCTCGCCGTGCTCAACACCATTGGGATGGACGATCTTCAGGACAGCCCAAAAGCCGCGTTCGAGGCGGCGGTAGATAAACTGACCGTCGCTGGTGCCACGATCCACCAGATCGACATGCCTCAGATGCTGGACGCTTTCGCCGTCGCAGGCCCGCTTTACACCGCTGACAGCTGGTCGTGGTGGCGCGACCGCATCGAAAAAGACCCGACCAAGATGTTTTCGCAAATCTACGACCGGATCAAAGTTGGCGCAGATGTGGCCGCCGCCGACTATCTGAACAGCTGGCGCAAGCTTCACGACGTCCGCGAAATCTACCGCGCCCAAACCGCGCAATACGACGCGTTGATCCTCCCATCCTGCCCGATCATGCCGCCCAATGTCGCAAGACTGCTTGAAGATTCGGCCTATTACCTAGAATCGAACCTTTTGGCCCTGCGCAACACACGGGTCGCGAACTTGATGGATGTGCCTTCCATGAGCCTGCCAACTGGCACCCCGTCTTGTGGCATCATGTTCAACGGTCAGTCAGGAAAAGAGGAAAAACTGCTCCGCCTCGCCACAGCGGCAGAGCGGGCATTGGCCTAAATGCCACAGGCGGCCCCTCCAACCCCGAATTCTACCGCTTGAATTCTGGACAGCCCGCCGCAGCGCGGGCTACTCTGCAAAAAAAGCGCGGCAAAGACTGCGCATACTGAGGCAGAGATGAACTTTCCTGAGCGGTTTGCAAACCTTCCGGTTGCAACGTGGCCCCGCCTGAGGGGCTTGTTGGATTCCGTACCTCCGGGTGGCGATGTCATTAACATGACCATCGGTGAGCCTCAGCATGCCTTTCCGAAATTTGTCACTGACACGGTGATGGATGCCCTCCCGGACCTGAACAAATACCCCAACAACAACGGTATTCCTGAACTCTTGGAGGCGATGGCGGGCTTCCTCAACCGCCGTTACGGCGTGACCATCCCGACCGACCGGATCATGGCGCTCAATGGCACACGCGAGGGGCTTTATAACGCGCTCATGGCGATCTGCCCTGAAACCAAGGGCGGTGCGAAGCCGAACGTGTTGGTCCCAAACCCGTTCTACCAAGTCTACGCCGTCGCCGCTTTGTCCGTGGCTGCGACGCCTGTTTATGTTCCTGCCACCAAAGAAACCGGGCATCTGCCCGATTTTGCGGGCTTGGACGGAAAAACGCTCGATCAAACAGCGGTGGTCTACATCTGCTCCCCTGCGAACCCCCAAGGAGCCGTTGCGGACCACGACTATTGGAAAAATCTGTTCGAATTGGCCGTCAAGCACGATTTTGTGGTGTTTGCGGACGAATGCTACTCCGAGGTCTACCGCGACACGCCGCCTATTGGCGCGTTGGAAGTCGCGGAGGAGGTGGGTCTTAACCCCGAACGCCTCATTGTGTTCCATTCCCTCAGCAAACGCTCCAACCTTGCGGGTATGCGCTCTGGCTTCTGCGTCGCGGGGCCAGAGCCGATCGCACGCATCCGGTCCTTGCGCGCCTATGCAGGCGCACCACTGCCAGGCCCATTTCAAGCGGTCGCAGCCAAAGTTTGGGCGGATGACACACACGTCGCGGAAAGCCGCGCGCTCTATCAGGAGAAATACGCCGTCGCGGATGAGGTTTTGGGCGATCTGCCCGGATACATGTCCCCCGTGGCAGGCTTCTTTTTGTGGTTGCCCGTCAAAGACGGCGAAACCGCAGCCTTGAAACTCTGGTCAGAAACAGGCGTTCGGGTCCTGCCCGGCGCGTATTTGAGCCACGGTGAGGGGGCTTATAACCCCGGTAAATCATATATTCGGGTGGCCTTGGTCGCCCCAAAAGAAGATGTGCGGCAAGGGCTGATCAAGCTCAAAAGCTGCCTTTACGGTTGAGGATTGTAATTATGGCGTCTTATTCCACCCGTCGACGTGACCCCCTGCTGGACAGCACAACACAAGCCGCTGTCGAACGGCGCAGTAAGGAGCTTTTGGGCTTTGCACTGTTCAGCGCGGGCGCGTTGGTCGCGGCGATGATTTGGTCCTACGCTCTGACCGACCCAAGCTGGATGTCAGCCACGGACGCACCAATCCAGAACCTTCTTGGCCGCTACGGCGCTGCAACGGCCGCGCCGCTGATGATGATCCTTGGCAAAGGCTTCTGGGTCGTGCCGATTGTCCTCATTGCATGGGGTCTGCGCTTTATGGGCCATTGGGGCGAAGACCGCGCTTTTGGCCGCATGATCTATGCGCCTTTCGCGCTCTTTCTCGCGTCGCTTTATGCCGCAACCCTGACACCCGTTGGCGACTGGCCCAGCAACTTCGGCCTTGGCGGTCTCTTTGGGGACACTGGGCTTGGCGTTCTGCTGACCGTCATCCCCTTTGGCACGATCTTGTCGGTCAAAGTCCTCTCCGTCCTTTTGGGTATTCTGACCGTTGGCGTCATGGCCTTCGCTGTCGGCTTCACCCGCCCAGAACTCAAAATAGGTGGCCGCTTCATCTTCCTTGGCACGGTGTTGCTCTATGCCGGCGTCATGCGTCTCATCGGCAAAAGCGCCGCTCTCACCGGCCGCGTTGCTAAAGGCGTCGGGTACAAAGTCTCCGAACATCGCGCGGAACGCCGCGCTAACCGCGAAGCCTTGGCGCAGACCGAAGCCTTCGCACGAGATGTTACCGTCGGCCAACCACGGGCAGAGGCTAAGCTGCGCGCCGCCGCCGTTGTCCGGGCCAACCCGATCATGCCAACGGATAGCCGCAACATGCCGCCAGTCCTTCGCGCGACCCGTGACCATGCGGAAGAGCCAGCGCAGGTCGAACCCGCCCCGCAAGAGCCGCAACTGGGCTTCCTCGCCTCGCTTCTGAAGCGCAATGAGCAGCCCATCCAGAATGAGCTGGTCGAACAAGAAATGACCGCCGACGCCGAAGCGCCATCGCAGGATCGCATCAGCGCCCGCATTTCCGACGTCATCCGCAGCCGCGCAGGCGCCAACGTGCAACAGCCGCTGTCATCTGTTCGGATTGAGCCTAAACTTACCCACGGCAAAGGCCCGACACCGCTGGTGCTGAACACCGCACAAGACACGATGGATGAGGTGGAACTCCTCGATGTTGAGCCAGAAGCGGTGATCGACGATCTGCCAAACACGCCGATGGCGGATGCTACCATGCCGGTCTACCGCCGTCGCGAAACGGAGGTTGAAGACGCAGCGCCGTTTGTCGCCGAACCGCTCGTTGAAACCGAAAACCGTGGTACCACACCCAGCGCTCGCGTGTTCCAGCCAACACTCAAAAAGCCGCAACCGTCCAAACGCGCAAAGGCCGAAGCGCAGCCATCGCTGCAATTCGAAGATAAATACGCCGATTATGAGCATCCACCGCTCAGCCTTCTGACCAGCCCGACAGAGGTGCAGCGCCACCACCTGTCTGACGAAGCGCTCGAAGAAAATGCGCGGATGCTGGAAAGCGTACTGGATGATTACGGCGTGAAGGGCGAAATCGTCTCAGTCCGTCCGGGTCCAGTTGTCACCATGTATGAACTTGAGCCCGCACCGGGCCTCAAAGCATCCCGCGTCATTGGCCTTGCCGACGACATCGCGAGGTCCATGTCCGCGCTGTCTGCCCGTGTCTCGACAGTGCCCGGCCGCTCCGTCATCGGGATCGAACTGCCGAATGAGAACCGCGAAAAAGTTGTGCTGCGCGAAATCCTTAGCCACCGCGACTACGGCGACAGCAACCAAAAGCTGCCGCTGGCGCTGGGCAAAGACATCGGCGGGGAGCCGATCATCGCTAACCTTGCCAAGATGCCTCACTTGCTGATCGCAGGTACCACCGGCTCCGGTAAATCGGTGGCCATCAACACCATGATCCTGTCGCTGCTTTACAAGCTGACACCGGAAGAATGCCGGATGATCATGATCGACCCGAAGATGCTGGAACTCAGCGTCTATGACGGCATCCCGCACCTCCTCTCCCCCGTTGTGACCGATCCGAAAAAAGCGGTCGTCGCCCTGAAATGGGTCGTGGGCGAGATGGAAGAACGCTATCGCAAAATGTCCAAAATGGGCGTCCGCAACATCGATGGCTACAACGGCCGCGTCAAAGACGCTCTGAGCAAGAAAGAGATGTTCAGCCGCACCGTCCAAACCGGATTCGACGATGAAACCGGCGATCCAGTTTTCGAAACCGAAGAGTTCAAGCCCGAACTCCTCCCCTATATTGTCGTTGTCGTGGACGAGATGGCCGACCTTATGATGGTCGCGGGCAAGGAAATCGAAGCCTGCATTCAGCGACTCGCTCAGATGGCGCGGGCCTCTGGCATTCACCTCATCATGGCCACACAGCGTCCATCGGTCGACGTCATCACAGGCACGATCAAGGCTAACTTCCCAACGCGGATTTCTTTCCAAGTGACGTCCAAGATCGACAGCCGCACCATCCTTGGGGAAATGGGTGCCGAACAGCTTTTGGGCATGGGTGACATGCTCTACATGGCCGGTGGCTCCAAAATCACTCGCGTCCACGGCCCGTTCTGTTCGGATGAAGAGGTGGAAGAGATCGTCAACCACCTCAAGTCCTTCGGCCCGCCTGAATATATGTCCGGCGTCGTCGATGGCCCAGATGAGGAAAAGGAAAGCGACATCGACGCCGTGCTCGGCTTAGGTGGCAACACCAACGGCGAAGATGCGCTCTACGATCAAGCAGTCGCCATCGTCATCAAAGACCGTAAATGCTCCACCTCCTACATCCAGCGCAAGCTGGCGATCGGCTACAACAAAGCCGCGCGTCTGGTGGAACAGATGGAAGGCTCCGGCCTCGTCTCCGCCGCCAACCATGTGGGTAAGCGGGAGATTTTGGTTCCCGAACCGTAGCAGCTACAGGCTTGTTCGGCTAAGAAGGCCGGCCCGCACGGTGGGTGTGGGCCGGTTTTGTTTTGAAGGCTTTACCTTGGCACTGCTTTCCCCCTTAATCATGCTGTGATGAAGGACTGCACCCAATGACACGCTATGCGACACCCTCTGGCGGCCTGCCGCCCCAGTCTAAAACCTTGGACGAACGGGCGGTATTCACACCTGCCTACGCCTTCCTTCCCGCCGACACGATGCGCGATATCGTGACGAGCTTTCTGCCGCATTGGAAAAACACCCGCGCGTGGGTCATCGCCCGCCCGATGAGCGGGTTTTCTGAGACCTTCAGCCACTACATCACCGAAGTTGGCCCCGGCGGCGGCAGCACCAGACCTGATGATGATCAAACCGCACAAGCTGTCCTTTTCGTCGTTGCTGGCGCGGCGGAGATTGCGTTGATGGGCCAAAAACACAGCCTGACCGCAGGCAGCTATGTCTACATCCCCGCAAGCAGCGATTGGACATTTCGCAACATCTCAGACGTGTCCGTGACCTTCCATTGGATCCGCAAAGCCTACCAAGCGGTCGATGGAATCGACGCGCCAGAGCCGTTCATCAGCCATGACGACGACGCCACAATCATCGAAATGCCGGATGCGGATGGCAAATGGTGCACTTCCCGATTTGTCGATCCTGAAGACCTACGCCATGACATGCACGTCAACATCGTCAAATTCGAACCGGGCGGCCTGATCCCCTTTATGGAAACCCATGTGATGGAACACGGGCTTTATGTTCTGGAAGGCACAGCCAACTACCGCCTCAACCAAGACTGGGTCAGCGTCGGACCAGGGGATTACATGTGGCTCCGCGCGTTCTGCCCACAGGCTTGTGTCGCCACAGGTGACGGACCGTTCCGCTACCTTCTCTACAAAGACGTCAATCGTCACATGCCGTTGGACCTTAGAAAATGACACGTATCGCCATCAATGGCTTTGGGCGGATCGGTCGGACGGTCCTGCGCCAGCTGCTGACCACGCGCAAGGACACGGGCCTTGAAGTGGCCCTAATTAACGACATCGCGAAGGCCGACCTCTGCGCCTATCTTTTTGCGCATGACAGTGTGTTTGGTGTGTTTCCTGAAACTGTGACAGCCAGCGATGATGCTATCCAGATTGGCAACACGCGTATCGCGTTTACCAACGATCCCGACCTCAGCCAAACTAATCTGTCAGGGGTCGGCCTGATCCTTGAATGCGCAGGCCATGCCAAAACGCGCGAGGTGGCAGAGCGTGGGCTCACTGCAGGGGCCAAACAAGTCTTGATCTCCGGCCCCAGCGATGCCGCCGATGTGACGGTTGTGATGGGAGCCAATGATGACGCGATGGGCGATGCGCGGATTGTCTCAAACGCCTCCTGCACCACCAACGCTTTGGCCCCACTCGTGCGGCTTCTGGATAATACCTTCGGGCTTGAGGTCGCACATATGACGACGATCCACTGCTACACCAGCAGTCAACCAATGATCGACGCGCCGCGCGGCGACATGGCCCGCAGTCGCGCGGGCGCGATGTCGATGGTGCCCACAACCACCAGCGCGACCGAACGGGTGCTGGACGTGCTGCCTCACCTCAAAGGGCGGTTGACGGGTGCGGCGGTGCGCGTGCCAACAGCAAGCGTGTCGGCTCTTGATCTGACGGCCGCGCTCAAAACCAATGTGACGAGAGAGGCGCTCAATGCCGTCCTCGTAAACGCCGACAGAAATCTGATCGGCACCACGGACCTGCCGTTAGTTTCCACCGACCTCAGGTCGCGGCCCGAATCGCTGATCTTGGCCACGCCCGAAACCATCGTCACCACCCCGCGTCATGTGCGGATTTTCGGTTGGTATGATAACGAATGGGGCTTTTCGTCGCGTATGATCGATATGGCGCTCAGGATGACGGCGCGCTGATGGTCACGGGCTGTTCCAGCCAGTGTTCTTCCAAATTTGCACCCTCACCAATCTGGTCAATAACGGCAAAAAGCCCTGGCGCATGGAGCGGCGTCAATACCCCATGCCAAGTCCCGCGATAGAAATTGATCGCCTGACCCGGTGACGTGACAAAAGCCAACGGCGCTCCTGGTTTGCCACCCTCATCTGGCGCGACAATCACCAAAAACCCATGCTCTGATATCGGCACAAAGGCTTGGCTACCCTCTGGATGCCGCTCCAGCAAGTCCAGCTTGTAAGGAAAGCCTCGTGGCTCTGCCCGAAACAGACTGATGCCCGCGCGCCCCTCCTGAAAATCCAATACCGCGCGGTCGTGATAGCGCCCGCATTTGCCTTGATTGATGATCTTGTCAGGATCGCCTGAACAATCGAGCACATCCCCGAAAGGTGCGAAGGCCTCCGCGGTGATCGGCACCGCTTGGATCACGGCAACACATCCATCAGCCGAAACTCCGCAATCCGCTCCACTTGACGGCAGGCTGTCGCAAACTCTGCCGCTTTGTCATTGTGCAACCGGTTCTCAAACTGTTTCAGGATCGACGCTTTGTCGTGATCCCGCACGGCAATGATAAAAGGGAAGCCGAACTTCTTTGTATAGGCGGCATTCGCCTTCTCAAACGTCTCCCGCTCTGCATCGGTCAGCGCGTCCAAACCGGCGGAGGCTTGCTCGGACGTGGATTCCTTGGTCAACCGGCGCGCCTGCGCCAGCTTGCCGGCCAAATCAGGATGCGCCGTCAAAACCGCCATCCGTTCCTTGTCGGATCCGGAGCGAAACGCCCGCGCCATTGCGTTGTGCAAACCCTTTGCCGTGTCATGCGCCGGACCCAGTTCCAGCGCAAACGCCCGCTCCGCCACCCAAGCCGTATGCTCAAAAATGCCGCCATACATCTCAACGAACATCTTCTGATCCATCTCAGACGGCCGCTTGCGGTGCTTGTGCGGATGCACGTTGGCCCAATGATCAGCAATCTCCGCCCGCGTCGCGAACCAGACATCCTCATGCGCCCCCGCGTATTCTAAGAAATGCCGCAGCGCCTCAATCCGTCCCGGACGCCCGATCAATCGACAATGCAGCCCGACCGACATCATCTTTGGCGCGCCTTCTTGCCCCTCACGGTAAAGCGCATCGAAGGATGACTTCAGATAATCAAAGAATTGATCGCCTGCGTTGAATCCCTGCGCTGTCGCAAACCGCATGTCGTTGCAATCAAGCGTGTAGGGCACGATCAACTGATCCCGCCGCCCAAACTCCATCCAATAGGGCAAATCATCGGCATAGCTGTCCGCGACATAGGCAAACTGCCCCGTCTCCGCCGCCAATCGCACCGTGTTGACCGAACAACGACCCGTGTACCAGCCGCGCGGCGGCTGACCGACAACCTCGGTGTGCAAACGGATAGCCTCTTCCATATCGGCGCATTCGTCCGCTTCCGAGTGGTCCTTATACTCGATCCACTTCAACCCGTGGCTGGCAATCTCCCACGGGGCCAGCTTCATCGCCGCGACCTGCTCGGGGGAGCGGGCGAGGGCGGTCGCTACCCCATAGACCGTTACCGGTACATCTGAGAGTAACCGATAGAGCCGCCAAAACCCCGCGCGGCTGCCGTACTCATAGATGCTTTCCATGTTCCAATGCCGCTGGCCGTTCCACGCTGCCGCACCGACAATCTCTGACAAAAACGCCTCAGACGCCGCATCCCCGTGTAGGATGTTGTTCTCCCCACCTTCCTCGTAGTTGAGGACGATCTGAACAGCGATCTTGGCCCCACCGGGCCATTGGGCATCTGGCGGATTGGCCCCATATCCGATCATATCGCGCGGGTAACGGTTCATTTCATGCTTCCATCTTTGCTGGACCGTTTATAGCCTGTGATCTGGACCGGGGAATAGGAAATCCGCCATGTATGATGCAGCAATACTCTGGGATTGGATGGCTTTCGCCGTCCGCTGGGTTCACGTCATTACGGCGATTGCGTGGATTGGATCATCCTTCTACTTCATCATGCTCGATCTCGGCCTCAACCGCAACATCGACGGGCCGGCAGACGGCGAAGAATGGCAGGTCCACGGTGGCGGTTTCTATCATATCCAGAAATACCTCGTCGCTCCGACTGAAATGCCTGCCCACCTCACGTGGTTCAAATGGGAAAGCTACAGCACGTGGCTGTCGGGCTTTGCGCTCCTCGCGGTGGTCTATTGGTCGGGGGCGGAGCTGTATCTCATCGATTCAAACAAAGCCGACCTCTCCATCTGGCAAGCCATCGCCATTTCCGCCGCTTCCCTTGCAGTGGGCTGGGTGCTTTACGACGCGCTTTGCAAATCGCCCCTGCAAGACAACCCAACGCTGGTGATGATCATCCTCTTCGGGATCATTCTGGCGATGTCTTGGGGGTATAATCAGGTCTTCACAGGCCGTGCGGCATTGCTCCACCTCGGCGCGTTCACTGCCACGATCATGACAGCCAACGTCTTTATGATCATCATGCCCAACCAGCGCGTCGTTGTGGCTGACCTCAAAGCTGGCCGGACACCTGACCCGAAGTACGGTAAAATCGCGAAGCTGCGCTCAACCCACAACAACTATCTGACGCTGCCGGTCATTTTCCTGATGCTGTCCAACCATTACCCGCTGGCCTTCGGTACGGAATACTCATGGCTGATCGCAGCACTCGTCTTCCTTATGGGCGTCACGATCCGGCATTATTTCAACTCGCTCCACGCGCGCAGCGGCAATCCCCACTGGACATGGGCCGTCACCACAATCCTTTTTATCGTGATTGCGTGGCTCTCCACCGTGCCCGGCCACGACACATACGAAGAGGCGGAGGCCCGAGCCCTCACACCCTATGAAACCCGCTATGCCAGCGCCGAAGGGTTTGACGTCGCGCAGCAGATAGTCATGGGCAACTGCGCGATGTGCCATGCGCGGGAGCCTGTCTACGGCAACATGCAATGGGCACCCAAGGGTGTGTTTCTTGAAACCGCTAGCGACATCGCAGGCCATGCCAAGGATATTTACCTGCAAGCCGCCATCAGCCACGCCATGCCGCCCCCATCGCAATCGCGCCTCTCTGACGAGGACCGCGCAACCCTCGCCGCATGGTTCAACGCCGCGCAATAGACTGACATTCGCGTGTTATCGCCTATCACTGGGCAATCTGCTGTTGTCCTCCCATATCTGATGCGGGCACAAAGCCTGCAATAGAAGCTGAAAGGGACCAACATGCTGAGACGGACATTCCTTGGCGGTGCAGCTGCAATCGCGGTTGCCACACCTTCCGCCGCGCAAGAACTGTCATTGAGCGAGATTTCAGCCTACCTCAACCGCCTGCAAACGGCGCAGGGTGGCTTCACCCAGATCAACAGCGATGGCACACTGTCGACCGGCCAGATCTACATCAAACGCCCAGGGCGCATCCGATTCGAATACAACCTGCCCGACAATAGCCTGGTGATGGCAGGCGGCGGGTCGGTCGCGATCTTTGATGGCCGCTCTAACACCGGCCCTGACCGCTACCTGCTAAGTCAGACACCGCTCAAGATCATTCTGGAGCAAAATGTGGACCTGAACCGCGCCCGCATGGTGACGAACCGGACATCAGACGGCACGACGACGACCGTGACCGCGCAAGATCCCGACAACCCGCAGTACGGCAACATTCAACTGGTGTTCACAGCAAACCCCGTGGAGCTGCGCCAGTGGATCATCACCGATGACATCGGCGCTCAAACCACAGTGATCCTCAATGATCTGGTCTCCGGCGTTGGGATCAACGACCGCAAGTTCAGCATTCTGAGCGAGATTGAGAACTGGAACAAATAGTGGCGTAACGCCCTAAATCTTCCCACATCTGCGAAGCTGCGCGCCATACATCACGGCGCGCGCTTCAACTTCGCCCGCAATCCGCACCAGCCAGCTTTTTGACCTCCACGTTCCGCGCAAATATCCGGTGCGCCCATCGTGATAGGCCAAATACTGGTTGCGGGTGTCGTTCAAGGCCACGCCAGTTTCTTCCACCGTCTGCGCCATGTACCAGCCCATAAAGTCGGTGGCATCGCGGATGTCGGTGCGCCGTGCGCCGCGTCCGCCTTCTTTGCGCTGATACTCCGCCCACGTGCCATCAAGCGCCTGACTGTACCCCAAAGCGGACGATTGCCGCCCAGCAGGGATCACGCCAAGAATGTAGCGATGCGGCGGACGGTTGTCAGAGATGAATTTGCTTTCCTGATAAATGATCGCCATCAGCACAGGCACCGGCACGCCCCACTTGCGCTGGGTCGATTTGAACGCACGCAAATAACTCGGCCGCTCGTTTACGATCGAACAGGCGTTGTCCAAGTTTCTGGGCGCATCGCCATACCGGGTTGCACAGCTGCCCAAAATCAACAGCATTGCTATAGCGCGAAAGATACTGCTCATCTGCCTCTCAGTTATATTTGTTTTTTTGGTAGTATAGCGCGCTCAGCGCTGTCTGGGAACGGTCTTCCGCGCCCTGTTAGATCACAAATGAAAGGGTGAGCGGTAATGTGATCACCGAAATTAGGGTGGAGACGACAACAAGCCCCGCCACAGGCTGCGCATCAGCCCCGTATTTCTCTGCCAGCAGATAGGATGTGACAGCCACAGGTGTCGCCACCTGTACGATCAAGACTGCACTCGCCACAGGTCCCAGGCCAATCCAAACCGCCGCGCCCGCAGCGCAGGCCACACAGACAACCACCTTGAGCACGGACAGAAAGATCGCCTGCCACACCGCGCGGATTTCCAACCGCGCAATCGCCACGCCCAACGTGATGAGCATCATCGGAATCGCCATCTGCCCGATAAGGTCAAGCGAGTTGAAAATGAACTCCGGCGGCTGCCACCCCTGCCAGAGGAACAGCGCGCCTAGGATCGTCGCTGCGACCAATGGCTCCTTCACGACCTTAACCAAAGACCCGCCGCCCGACACCAGCCAGACCCCAAAAGTAAAGCTAAAGATCGCCATCACTGCGAAGACAATCACCGCATAGCTCAAACCAACCTCCCCAAACGCAAACAGCGCGAGCGGTAGGCCAAGGTTCCCCGTATTGCCAAAAATCAGCGGCGCAAGATAGGTCGCACGGTCCAGCCGCATGACCAGCACGATCAAGAAAAACACAACGGTTACAGCGACATAGGCCAAAACACTCGCCAGCGTCAGCGTCGCCAATGCATCTGGCTCAATCTCCGTCTGAATGAGCGCCACAAACACCAGACAGGGCACTGAAAGCGTCATCGCAAGCCGCGTGACAAACTCAACCCGATACTCAAACCCCAGCTTAACCCAGCTAAACCCAACCGCTGCCAATATAAAAACCGGCGCAGTGATATTCAGAACTGTCAAAGCAAGGTTCACAGTCTGTTTCCTTATTTTGCCACATTTGCATGGACTTGAATCGCCGTTCGCGGCAATACGAGTCCTAAGGGGCTAGTAAATTATGTTTAAAACGCGCGCAAAGTATCATTTGGGACAAGTTGTCCGACACCGCAAACACCCGTTCCGCGGCGTGGTGTTTGATGTTGATGCCATCTTCTCCAACACCGACGCTTGGTATGATGCTATTCCAGAGGATAGCCGACCAGAAAAAGACCAACCGTTCTATCACCTGTTGGCGGAAAATGATCAAAGCTACTACGTGGCTTACGTATCTGAGCAAAACCTCGTGGCTGACTACTCCGGCCAACCGGTCGATCACCCTGATCTGACGGATCTTTTCGGCCCGTTCGTGGATGGCCAGTATTCGCTTCAAGTTCAACTGAACTGATCAGTAGCCAAGCGCGCAACCGTCCTTGCGGGGATCGGATGCGCCTTCCAGCGTGCCATTGTCCTGGATCATGATCGTCTGCGCGCCGCCGATGGCAGTGTCAGGGATCTGCACGTTGTGGCCAAGGTCGCTTAACGCGCTGCGCACATCGTCGCTGTATCCCCGCTCCACATTCAGCACATCGCCTTCGGCAAAGGCGCGGGGCGCATCAAGCGCTGCTTGGACGTCCATCCCGTAGGTCGTGATGTTGCTGATAAACCGTGCGTGGCCTGTGGATTGATACTGTCCCCCCATGACGCCAAATGGCGCAACCGTCTTGCCCGCTTTCTGCAAAATACCAGGAATAATCGTGTGCATCGGGCGCTTGCCGCCGCCCGCCTCATTCGGATGCCCTTCTTCAAGGCAGAAACCCGCACCTCGGTTCTGGAACAGGATACCGAACTTGTCTGACGCTATGCCCGACCCAAACCCGTGGAAAATGGAATAGATGAGCGACACCGCCATCCGGTCCTTGTCCACCACGGTGATATAGATCGTGTCTTTGTGGACTTGCTCAGCCCCCGGCAATCCGGCGGGCAGCACCCTTCCCGGATCAATCAGCGCCGCGGATTGCGCAGCCGTCTCTGCCGACAGCATCTTGTCCAGACGGGTCGTGTAGTCATAATCCCCGATCCAGCGGTTGCGCGCATCATAGGCGAGCTTTGTCGCCTCCGCCTCGATGTGAACTCGCTCCGCACCCGTCGGGTCCATCGACGCCAGATCAAAGTGCTTCAGAATGTTGAGGATCAGCGCCGCAGTCGCACCTTGACCGTTCGGCGGATGCTCAAAGAGATCCAAGCCCCCATAATCTGATTGGATTGGTTCGGTCACGTCGCACGCTGTGGCAGCAAAGTCGTCCAAAGTATGACCGCCGCCCATTGCCCGCAGTGTGTTGACCATATCTTCGGCGACTTCGCCCTCATAGAACCCTGCGCGGCCATGCTCCGCCACGCGGCGCAAAACTTCCGCCTGTTTTGGCGCACGGAACATCGTGCCGACAGGGGGGACTTTACCATTCACAAGATAGGCGTCCTTGGCTGCACCTTGCAGCTTTTCGTAATCCATCGCCCAATCCCGCGCGACCCGAGCCGCAACAGGGATTCCAGCTTCAGCATAATAAATGGATGGGGCAAGGACCGCTTTCAGGCCCAATTTTCCCCAGTTCTTCGACAGATGACAAAACGCATCAATCGCACCCGGGATCGTTACTGCCGCAGGATCATAAACAGGAACCGTTTCGTGACCTGCCGCCCGCAATGCCGCCGCATCCATCGCGGCGGGCGCAAAGCCAGACCCATTCAGCGCATGAACCTTGTCATCGTCCGGCGTGGTGAAAAGCGCAAAGCAATCCCCACCAATCCCCGTCATCTGCGGCTCACAAAGCCCCAGCAGGATAGCCCCCGCAATGGCAGCATCCATTGCATTGCCGCCAGCCTCTAGCATCTGGACAGCAACCTTGGCGGCAAGCGGATGGGATGTGGCGCACATGCCGTTGGCCGATATTACGGAGGATCGGCCGGGCAGATGAAAATCGCGCATTTTTTGATTCCTTGTGTTCTGCCAGGAGACTAGGGCATCGTTGCGTAAGTTCAATTGCCTGTAAGTTGGTCCCGACGATGCTTAACTGGGTGGAGGCTATAAATGCGCGCCGTCGGGCGAAGCTATGCAGCTACAAGACATAAATTCGCTTTTGACTGAGGCGTGGGAGTGTCCCGATTGTGGTGGTTTCGGGGCTGTCCCTTGTCACACGCAATGCTTGTGTCGGACCGCTAGATGCTGTGGATAACTGAAAATTTGTATTCAGTTACTTGTGGTTAAGTTTCGCTCAAGACCACAGCTCAACATGGCAAGGATGAGCAAACGTGATAGGAAACGGGCTACCAATTTTGTCCGGTTGTTTCGTGAATCTTGGAAATACTCCGGAGAATCCTTCATTTCATCCTAAACTGAACCAGCCGCGAAGGGCGCGAGAATGTGCTGCGCTGCGGCGTGAAAAATCCCTTTAAAATTTCACGGAATCATGCAGAATGAAATTTAAGTCAGAAATTTCACGGCTAGATGCATGCTGCATTCAAAAGTTGACGGTGTTCAAACCATAGGTGCTGACATTCGCGCGCTTCGCAAGGCGCGGGGGTTGACCCTGTCCGAATTGGCCCAGCAACTCGACAAATCCGTCGGCTGGCTCAGTCAGGTCGAACGGGACATCTCTGAACCCTCAATCGATGATCTACGTGGCTTGGCCAAGGCGCTCGACGTCTCCGTCTCCAGCCTGTTCCGTACCAAATCGCTCGCGGGCGAGGCGGGTCTCATCGTTCGCAAAAACGCCCGCCGCCCGATTGGGTCGCGCGAGGCGGGTCTGGTGGAAGAACTCTTGTCACCTGACCTTACCGACGACTTCGAAGTGGTGCATTCCACCTTCGCCCCCAAAGCTGAAATGCAAACTGCATTGTCGCGTCCTACGCAAGAGGTAGGCTACATCGTCTCCGGCCACCTCGACCTTTGGATCGACGACACGCTCTTTCAACTCAGCCCCGGCGACAGCTTCCGTATTCGTGGCGAAACCTACCGCTGGCGCAATGCCCGCCAAGAGCCCTGCATCGCGATCTGGGTCATCGCGCCGCCGGTATATTGAGGGGACGGTTATGACAACACTCAAAGGACAATGCGAGTGCGGCGCGGTGGCGCTCGAGGTCAAAAACCCGCGCCAAGAGGTCACGTTCTGCCATTGCGGTCAATGCCGCCGCACCAGTGGTCACTTCTGGGCCGCGACCAACGCGCAGCTCACAGACCTCACCTTCACCAGAGACAGCGGCTTGAAATGGTTTGCGTCGTCTGACTTTGCAAAGCGCGGGTTCTGCAAAGACTGCGGGTCGAGCCTCTTCTACAGAATGAACGGGGAAGAGGGCATTGGCATCGCTATTAGCGCTCTTAACCAACCAACTGGCTTCAAACCCAGCAAACACATCTTCGTCGCCGACAAAGGCGACTATTACGACATCGCGGACGGGGTTCCGCAACTCGACAAGTTCTAGGGAGAAGAACACATGGCCGATTTTCCATCATCAGCACGTGTCGTCATCATCGGTGGCGGCGTGGTGGGTGTCTCAACGCTCTACCATCTGGCCAAGAAAGGCTGGACCAACTGTGTGCTTCTGGAAAAGAACGAACTGACCGCAGGGTCCACCTGGCACGCCGCTGGCAACTGCCCGTCGTTCTCCACCTCTTGGGGCATCATGAACATGCAGCGCTATTCGCTGGGGCTCTACGCTGGCCTCGCGGAAGAGGTGGACTATCCGATGAACTACCACGTCACCGGCTCCCTCCGCCTCAGCCACAGCAAGGAACGGACGCAGGAATTTCAACGCGCGATGGGCATGGCGAATTATCAGGGCCTCAGCATGAAAATGCTGACCCCCGAACAAGCTGTAGAGATGTATCCCTTCCTTGAGACCCATGACCTCGACTCCGTCCTCTTTGATCCGGACGACGGTGACATCGACCCCGCGCAGCTGACACAAGCACTGGCCAAAGGCGCGCGGGAGATGGGCGCCAACATCCAGCGGTTCTGCCCCGCCACCGGCGTCACGCAAAAGCCCAACGGCACATGGACGGTCCACACTGACAAAGGCGACATCGACTGTGAAAAGGTCGTAAATGCGGCAGGCTACTATGCCCAACGTGTCGGCGAATGGTTCAAACCCTATGGCGGTCGCACCGTCCCAATGGCCACAATGAGCCACCAGTACTTTCTCACCGAAGAAATCCCGGAGCTGAAAGCATGGACTGAAAAGAACGGCTGCAAAGTCCCACTTCTGCGCGACGTTGACAGCTCTTACTACCTGCGTCAGGACAAAAACGGCCTCAATCTCGGCCCTTATGAGCGGAACTGCAAAGCGCATTGGATCACCAAAGATGACCCGATGCCCGATGACTTCAGCTTCCAGCTCTATCCAGACGATCTGGAGCGTTTGGAGTGGTACATCGAAGACGCGATGGCCCGTGTGCCAATTCTTGGCACTGCTGGCGTCGGCCGCGTTATTAACGGCCCGATCCCTTATGCCCCTGACGGCCTACCGCTCGTCGGCCCTATGCCGGGCGTCAAAAATGCGTTTGAGGCGTGCGTCTTCACCTTTGGCATCACCCAAGGCGGTGGCGCAGGCAAAGTCGCTGCCGAATGGATCGTCGATGGCCAAACCGAATGGGACATGTGGTCCGTCGATCCCCGCCGCTACACCGACTACACCGATCAGGAATACTGTAACGACAAAGCGATGGAGGTTTATGGCCACGAATACGCCATGCACTTCCCACAGCACGAATGGCCCGCCGCGCGCGACCGAAAGCACTCAACCCTACATTCGCGCCTGCAAGACGCGGGTGCGGTTTTTGGCCCCTACAACGGCTGGGAACGCGCCAACTGGTTTGCCAAGAAGGGCGACGACAAATCGCTCGAAGCCACAGAAACATGGTCCCGCAACGGACCGTGGCAGCCCCGTATCCAAGAGGAATGTGAAGCGGTGCGCGATAATTGTGGGATGCTGCCGATCACCGGCTTTTCCCGCTACCACGTCACCGGACCCGGTGCGCGGGACTGGATTGACAGCCTCACCGCGTCGCGTCTGCCAAGCCCCGGCCGCGTTAGCCTGGCCTATTTCGCCGATGACCGCGGCCGCATCGTGACGGAAATGTCTGTCATGGCGTGGTCGGAGGAAGAGGTGGGCCTCATCACCGCCGCTACCGCACAATGGCATGACTACGAATGGCTGGTCGTGCACAAGCCCGACGGCATCACCATCACCGACAACACCAAAGCGATGGAATGTCTGCTGGTTACAGGCCCCAAAGCGCGCGACACCCTCGCCCCGCTCACAGAAGGGCATGACCTTCATGCGCCTTGGCTCACCGTTTCAATGGATGGCAAAGTCGCAGGCCAAAACTGCGCCCTGATCCGCGTGTCCTTCGCAGGCGAACTGGGGTGGGAGGTGCACGCAGCCCCCAACGCCATGCCTGCCATTTGGGATGCGCTGTCAGGCGCAGGGGTGAAACCTTTCGGCATGTACGCGTTGAACGCGCTTAGGATCGAAAAAGGTTACCGCGCGTGGAAGGGCGATCTGTCGACCGATTACTCGCTGCTTGAAGGTGGGCTTGACCGTTTCACCAAGCTCGACAAAGCCAACGATTTCCCTGGCAAAGCCGCACTCTTGGCGGAAAAGCAGCGCGGGGTCGCCAAGAAATTCGCCACACTCACCATCGACAATCCCGGCGACTGCGACGCGCCTTACATGTCGACCGTCTGGCAGAATGGCACCGTGGTGGGGGAAACAACCTCCGGCGCATTTGGTTACCGCACAGGCAAATCCATCGCATTGGCAATGATCAAACCTGACCTCACTGAACCCGGCACCAAGCTTGATATTGAAATCTATGGCGAACGTTTTGCAGCCACTGTGATGGACGACGCTCCACTATGGGATCCACAAAACGAAAGGCTACGTGCGTGATAACTCTCCTTGATGGTGGCATGGGCCAAGAGCTTGTCCGCCTCGCTGGTAAAGCAACGGGCATGTGGTCAAATCAAGCCCTGTTCGACACGCCTGATCAC
This sequence comes from Cognatiyoonia sp., assembly GCF_965661665.1. Classification (NCBI taxonomy): domain Bacteria; kingdom Pseudomonadati; phylum Pseudomonadota; class Alphaproteobacteria; order Rhodobacterales; family Paracoccaceae; genus Cognatiyoonia; species Cognatiyoonia sp. The sequence goes on from NZ_CBFIEO010000016.1 coordinate 24,779, forward strand.
ATCCGTAAAGTGCACGATATGTACTTTGCGGCGGGCGCTGATGTGGCGACGACCAACACCTATGCCGTCTTGCCAGACCGGTTCGAAGCTTACGGCGTGCTCGACCGACTGGACGAAATGACCGTTCGCGCTTGTGAGTTGGCGACAGCGTCACGCGATGCCAACGGCGGTGGTTTGATCGCTGGCAGCTTGGGTCCGATGGGGTTTTCTTACCAACCGGACAAAGCACCACCCGCGGCCGAAGCTGCTGAGGGTTACGCCCGCATTGCCAAAGTGCAGGCGGATTTTGTTGATGTGCATTTGCTCGAAACCATGGCCAGCGTCGATCAAGCCAAGGGTGGGCTCATGGGGGCATTGGTCACGGGCAAACCTGTCTGGATCGGCCTGACCGTGGATGACCAAGACGGCACCAAACTCCGCTCGGGCGAACCACTGGCCGACCTCGCGCCTGTCTTGGCACAACACACACCAGCCGTCGTGTTCCTCAACTGCTCCACACCCGAAGCCATTAATCAGGGTTCGCCAGAACTTGCCAAACTTGGCCTTCCGTTCGGTGCCTATGGCAATGGCTTTACCAAGATCACGAGCGATTTTGATCACATTGGGGCCACCGTCGATAGCCTGACCGCCCGCACCGATCTTACCCCTGACACTTATGCCGACCATGCTCAAGGCTGGGCCGATGGCGGCGCAACCTACATCGGCGGATGTTGCGAGGTTACTCCCGCACACATCAAAGAGCTAGCCCGGCGCTTTAAGGGAGAATAGCCATGGCATTGCCACCGTCACACGCACGCGTTGTCATCATTGGTGGGGGCGTCATCGGATGCTCCGTCGCTTACCACCTCGCCAAACTTGGTTGGAAAGATGTCGTTCTTCTGGAGCGCAAGCAACTGACCTCTGGCACCACATGGCACGCGGCGGGCCTGATCGCACAACTGCGCGCCACCGCCAACATGACCAAGCTAGCCAAGTACAGCCAAGAGCTTTACGGCAACCTCGAGGCTGAAACAGGCGTCGCCACGGGCTTCAAACGCTGCGGTTCGATCACCGTGGCTTTGACGGAAGAGCGCAAGGAAGAAATTTACCGCCAAGCGGCCATGGCCCGCGCCTTTGGCGTTGAGGTTGAAGAAATCAGCCCAGAAGAGGTGAAGGCGAAATACGAACACCTCAACATTGATGGGGTGACGGGCGGGGTTTATTTGCCGCTCGACGGGCAGGGCGACCCTGCCAACATCGCGCACGCCATGGCTAAAGGCGCGCGTCAAAATGGTGCTCAGGTCATCGAACGCACACTGGTCACAGGCGTCAAACGCGACGGCCGTCGGATCACGGGCGTTGATTGGGAACAGGGCGGCGAAACGGGTCACACGGCCTGTGACATAGTCGTCAACTGCGGCGGAATGTGGGGCCATCAGGTTGGCCGGATGCTGGGCGTCAACGTCCCGCTTCACGCGTGCGAGCATTTCTACATCGTGACGGAGGCGATCGAGGGCCTGACGCAAATGCCCGTCCTTCGCGTGCCGGATGAATGCGCATACTACAAAGAAGACGCTGGTAAAATGCTCCTCGGTGCGTTTGAACCCAACGCCAAACCTTGGGCAATGGAAGGCATTCCGGAGGACTTCGAGTTCGACCAACTCCCCGAGGACTTCGACCACTTCGAACCGATCCTGGAAGCCGCATGTGACCGGATGCCGATGCTGGCGGAGGCTGGCATTCACACCTTCTTCAACGGACCTGAAAGCTTCACCCCCGACGATGCCTACCACCTCGGCCTCGCGCCAGAGATGGACAATGTCTGGGTCGCTGCGGGCTTCAACTCCATCGGTATCCAGTCGGCTGGTGGTGCTGGCAGTGCGCTGGCGGCATGGATGGACACAGGCGAAAAGCCTTTCGATCTTGGCGATGTGGACATCAGCCGGATGCAGCCCTTCCAAGGCAACAAACACTACCTTTTCGAGCGCTCCAAAGAAACGCTCGGCCTGCTCTACGCCGATCACTTCCCCTACCTGCAAAAGAAAACCGCCCGCGGCGTTCGCCGGACGCCCTTCCATCAACATCTGCTGGACAACGGTGCTGTGATGGGCGAACTCGCGGGTTGGGAACGCGCCAACTGGTTCGCCAACGACGGCCAAATGCCAGAATATGAATATTCGTGGAAGCGCCAGAACTTCTTTGGAAACGTCGGTGCTGAACTCAACGCCATCCGCACCAACGTCGGCATGTATGACATGTCGTCCTTCGGCAAAATCCGCGTTGAGGGGCGCGACGTGACAGCCTTTATGAACCACATCGGCGGCGGCCAGTACGACGTGCCCGTTGGCAAAATCGTCTACACCCAATTTCTCAACCAAAACGCCGGGATCGAGGCAGATGTCACCGTCACCCGCCTCTCTGAAACCGCCTACCTCGTCGTCACGCCCGCCGCCACACGCCTTGCAGATCAAACCTGGATGCAGCGCCACGTGGGCGACTTTAACGTCATCATCACCGACGTCACAGCGGGCGAAGGCGTTCTCGCCGTAATGGGTCCCAATGCCCGCAAACTGCTGCAAGCCGTCTCTCCCAACGACTTCTCTAATGACGCCAACCCCTTCGGCAGCGCGCAAGAGATCGAGATTGGCATGGGCCTCGTCCGTGTCCACCGCGTCACCTACGTCGGCGAGTTAGGATGGGAGGTTTACACCTCCTCTGACATGGCAGGCCACGTGTTTGAAACCCTCCACGCGGCGGGCCAAGACTTGGGGCTCAAGCTCTGTGGGATGCACATGATGGACGCCGCCCGCATGGAAAAAGGCTTCCGCCACTTCGGCCATGACATCACGGCCGAAGATCACGTGCTCGAGGCTGGCCTTGGCTTTGCCGTCAAGACTGACAAGGACAATTTCATTGGTCGCGATGCTGTGCTCGCCAAGAAGGAGGCTGGCCTCGACACCCGCCTCGTCCAATTCAAACTGACCGACCCCGAACCTCTGCTCTACCACAACGAACCTGTGGTCAGGGATGGTGAGATTGTCGGCTACCTTTCCTCCGGCGGCTACGGCCACCACTTGGGCGCAGCCCTAGGCATGGGCTATGTCCCGTGCAAAGACGAAAGCGTGCAAGACCTGCTCGCCAGCCGCTACGAAATTGACGTCATGGGCACCCGGGTCAAAGCAGAGGCGCAGCTTAAACCGTTCTATGATCCAACATCCGAACGGGTGAAGGCCTAGCCGCCAACACACAAATGCTTGCTTGGCCGACCTGAAATCGGCTAAGAAAACTTCAGGAACAGGCGATGGCGTCGCCACTGACCCACATCGGGGCAGAGCTTCCAAACAAACCATCCTGAACGCCGGGATCTTGCTTTGCCGTTTTGCGCGGTGGGGGAAGGTGTGACCGCGCGATAGGAACACTCCTCACACGACCAAACTGGCCTGAACAGGAGTGAACCGATGGACGGAACATCACACATGACCGGGCTCCAGCGCCCTGACTTCTACCGCTTTCACCAAGGCGAAAAGGTCTTGCCCTTCTCTGACGCGGAATACGAAGCCCGCCTTACCGGACTGCGCAGGATTATGACGGCAGAGGGCCTAGACGCGGTTGTGCTGACCTCAATGCACAACATCGCCTATTATTCCGGCTTTCTCTACTGCACCTTTGGCCGCCCTTACGCACAGGTCGTCACTGCTAATGACACTGTGACCTTCAGCGCTGGCATTGACGCTGCCCAGCCGTGGCGTCGCTGCTACGGCGACAACATCACCTACACGGATTGGCAGCGAAACAACTACTGGCGCGCGATCCTATCTGTTGTCGGACAGGACAAAGCCGTTGGTTACGAAGGGGATCACCTCACCTTGGTGCAAAAGGCGCTGATGGATGAGTTTTTGACTCCATCCAGCACAGCCGACATCGCCCCCGCCACGATGAAACAGCGGTTCCACAAATCTCCTGCAGAGCTTGATCTGATCCGCGCAGGGGCCGCTACTGCTGATGTCGGCGGTTATGCCGTCCGTGAAGCGATCAAGGTCGGCGCGCGGGAGATTGACGTCGCAATGGCAGGCCGCGACGCGATGGAGCTTGAGATTGTGAAACGCTACCCCGATGCGGAATACCGCGACACGTGGGTCTGGTTCCAATCTGGCATCAACACCGATGGCGCGCATAACCCTGTGACAGGGCGTATGCTTGAACGCGGTGACATCCTCAGCCTCAATAGCTTCCCGATGATCTCCGGCTACTACACAGCCTTGGAGCGGACCCTATTTGTGGAAACCGTCGACGATGCAAGCCTCAAGATTTGGGAGGCAAACGTCGCCGCCCATGAATACGGGATGAGCCTTTTGAAACCGGGTGTCTCATGTGCCGAAGTCACACATGCCATCAATGATTTCTTCGCCGAACGCGACCTACTGCAATACCGGACCTTTGGCTATGGCCACTCCTTCGGGGTTCTCAGCCATTACTACGGCCGTGAAGCAGGGCTCGAACTGCGCGAAGACATCGACACAGTTTTGGAACCCGGCATGGTTATCTCGATGGAGCCGATGCTGACCATCCCAGAAGGTCAGCCAGGTGCAGGCGGATATCGGGAACATGACATCCTGATCATCACGGAAGACGGGAACGACAACATCACAGGCTTCCCCTACGGACCAAACCACAACGTCGTGGGCTAGAGTTTGACAGGTCTGGCCGCTGCCCATCGTTGGCCGGACCGCAGGTTATCGCGTTGGGCACTTTGGTGACTAAAGCCTGATGTGGCCGCACGCTACGTTAATGGCGCAAAGCGGTATACGCTGTGTGTACGCCCAGTGTACGGGATGTGACTCCCTCAAAAGTCTTGGTTTAACGCCGTTAACCATTTTTCGGCATCGCACGTTGGTCCACGCCCTTAATGCGCTCACACTTCATAAAGAAAAGGCCGCGCGATACCTCGCACGGCCTTTCGTCTGGGATTTGAACGGACGTTACTCGTCTTGCGGTACGAGCGCGTTCAGACCCTTTAAAATGTCGATGGCATAGGCGAGTTGGTAGTCATCTTCCCGCAACTGCGCCGCTGCCGCTGCCCGTTCGCGATCTTCCTCAATCTGGCGGATTTCATCCTCCGACAAGCTGTCGTTTCCAAGCGACCCGCGCAGGTCCGCCTCGGACCAGAAGCGTGGTGTGTCCTCTTCCTCCGCATCCGGATCAACCGGCTCACGACGGGGCTGTTCGACGATGATATCAGGTGAAATACCGAGCGCTTGGATCGACCGGCCAGACGGTGTGTAATACCGCGAGGTGGTCAAACGCATCGCGCCATCGCCCTGCAACGGCACGACCGTTTGCACTGATCCTTTGCCGAAGGATTTAGTACCAACAACAATCGCGCGGCGATGATCTTGCAACGCCCCCGCAACGATTTCTGACGCGGAAGCGGAGCCGCCGTTGATCAGAACGACAATCGGTTTGCCTTCCGCCAAATCACCGGGTGTGGCGTTGTACCGTTCCCCATCTTGCGGTTCCCGCCCGCGGGTCGAAACGATTTCTCCCGCATCAAGGAACGCGTCAGAGACAAAGACCGCTTGGTTCAGCAAACCCCCAGGATTGTTGCGCAAATCGACAATGAAGCCATCGATGTTGTCGATGCCGCCCGCAGCCTCGACCTGTTCTTTCAGACCTTCTTCAAGGTTCGGGAAGGTCTGCGCGTTGAATGTGGTGACTCGCAGGACAACCGCCTTACCCTCGGTCCGCGAACGGACAGCAGTCAGCTTGATCGTGTCCCGAATGATGGAGACGTCAAAAGGCTCCACTTCGCTTTCGCGCACGACTGTGATGATCACTTCTGACCCCACCGGACCACGCAGATATTCAAGCGCTTCGTCAAGAGTTAGGCCCAGCAAACTCTCCCCATCCACGGCGGTGATAAAGTCGCCCGCTTCCATGCCAGCGGCTGCTGCTGGTGTTCCGTCGATGGGTGAGACGACTTTGACGAAACCCTCTTCTTGTGTGACTTCTAAACCAAGCCCACCAAACTCACCGCGCGTCTGCACCCGCATGTCAGCGGCGTCCTCGGCAGAGAGATAGCTGGAATGTGGATCAAGCGACGTCAGCATACCGTTGATGGCCGCCTCGATCAGCTCTTTTTCGTTTACATCTTCGACATAGCCCGACCGGATCCGCTCAAAGATATCGCCGAACAAATCAAGCTGTTCATAGATCGCGCCCTCGCGTTTCGACTCCTGCGCCAACAACGGGCCCGCAACTTGCGTTGTCGCCACAAGGCCAAGGACCGTCCCGCTCGCGGCGGCTATAATCATCTTTTTCATCTCGAATCCTAATCTACTGCAGCGCAAACCAAGTGGCTGGGTCTACTGGACTTTGCCCTTCTCTGACCTCAAGATAAAGAGTCTGTGTCGAACCGCCGCGATTTCCACCCTCGCTTTGCGTCAAAATGCCGTCAACTGTTGGTGAAGACCCGCCCAGGAGGCCAATCGGAAAGCCCTCAGCGATTACTTGACCAACCTCGGTGTAGATTTCCTCCAACCCCATGAGGATGAAGAGAATGTTGGGCGCAGGTTCAAGAATCGCGACATTGCCGTAGTCTAATAAGGGTCCGACGAAGAGGACCGTAGCAGGCGTGGGGGAGGTGACGAGGGCGTGCGGACGGCCTGCGATGTGCAGGCCCGGACGGGTGGTGCCATCAGCATCTGGTGCGTTGAACCCCCGTACGACCAAGCCTTGTAAAGGCATGGCCAGCGACCCTTTCACATTGGTGCTGTAGGCGTCGTTGTTGGGTACGGCATAGGCGGCGCTCAGTTGTGCGGCGAAGGCGGTGAGGGTTTCAGCGCTTGCCACCATTAGCGCGGTTTGCGTCGGATCCTCTTCAAATCTTTTGAGTAGGTCAGTTCGGTTGGCGATTGCGGCGCTGAGTTTGGACCGTGCTGTTTGCGCCCCGCGCAGGCCCCGCTCTAACATGTCGGCGGCTGTTTTCTGAAGCTCTTGCAGGAGGCTCAACTCCTCCAATTCCGCGCGAAGCGCGGCCACCTGCCGTTGTAGGGCAGGCGTGATCTCCGTCGCCAGCATCCCAGCCCGCGCCATGCTCGTGGGACCATCGGGATGCAACAGCAGGGCAGGGGCAGTACCGCGCTCAAGCGACTGTAGCATACTCAATATGTTGGAGATGTCATCGCGCTTTGCATCCAGCCTGTTCTGCATGGCTTGGCGTTGCATGGCGGCTTGCCGCAGCCCGTTGCGCATGGCCACTAAGCTGTCCTCATAAGCGCGCACCGTCGTTGTCAACGCCGCAACGCGGTCCCGCGCAGATTGCGTCTCTCTCAAGCTTTCGGATGCCGCCTCAAGCTTTGTGGCAGCCTCGCTCACCTCTGATCCTGTTTGCGCAAAGGAGGCGGAGGCTGTGAGCAGCATCAGGAAGAAGGCGATGCAATGGGTCATTTGAGGAGCAGGCTTGCCCCCGTCATCTCAGCCGGTTGGTTGAGGCCCATCAATTCCAATATCGTCGGCGCAAGATCGGCCAATCGCCCATCGCGCAGGCCCGTGACGCCCTTTGCGCCGAAAATAAGAACTGGCACAGGGTTGGTGGTGTGCGCCGTGTGGGGTCCGCCTGTTTCGGGGTCGATCATGGTTTCGCAATTGCCGTGATCGGCGGTTACAATCATCGCACCACCTGCCGCCTCCAATGCGGTCAGAACTTCGCCCAAACCCCGATCCACCGCCTCGCAAGCGGCGATGGCGGCGTTCAGGTCTCCGGTATGGCCCACCATATCAGGGTTGGCGTAGTTCGTGACGATGAGGTCATAACCCTTCTCAATCGCGCCGACGAAAGCCTCCGTCACTTCGCCAGCCGACATCTCTGGCTGGAGGTCATAGGTCGCAACTTTCGGTGATTTTGGCATGAACCGATCTTCACCATCTTCTGGCGTCTCAACACCTCCGTTGAGGAAGAATGTCACGTGCGGATATTTCTCCGTCTCCGCCAAACGGAACTGGGATTTGCCATGCTGCGACACCCAAGACCCCAGCGTGTTGACGATGCTACGTTTTGGGAAGACCGTCTCATACCAATCGTTAAGGGCATCCGAGTATTCGACCATGCCCAGACGGGCGGCGAGGGGTGGCAGATCGCGCGCAAAACCATCAAAGTTGGGATTGGCAATCGCTGCCAGAATTTCCCGTGCGCGGTCGGAGCGGAAGTTTAGGCAAAAGACACCGTCCTTCGCATCAAAACCGCTGTAATCCCCGATGACGGAAGCTGCAATAAACTCATCCGTCTGGTCGTTGGCATAGGCCGCCTT
>NZ_CBFIEO010000016.1:33071-73756 GCF_965661665.1 Cognatiyoonia sp.
TCGCATCAAAACCGCTGTAATCCCCGATGACGGAAGCTGCAATAAACTCATCCGTCTGGTCGTTGGCATAGGCCGCCTCAATCGCGTTTCGCGCAGATGCAAACTCTGGCGCATCGCCCTGCACAATGGCTTGATACGCCTGCTCCACCCGCTCCCATCGGTTGTCACGGTCGAGTGCGAAGTAGCGACCCGTGACTGTGGCGATGGTCGCGGAGGCGGGCAAGGCCCCCTCCAACTGATCGAGGTACGTGAGCGCGGAGGAGGGCGCGACATCGCGGCCATCGGTGATGACGTGGACGGCAGAGGAAATGCCAGCGGCCTCCAAGATCTTTAGTGTTTCGATCATGTGATCGATGTGCCCATGCACCCCACCATCGGACAGTACGCCCATGATCTGCGCGGTGCCACCAGTTTCTTTCAGTCGTGTGACGAACGCGGCGAATGCTTCTGCCTTCGCGTAGCTGCCATCCTCAATTGCAAGGTCAATCTGCCCAAGGTCCATCGCCACCACACGGCCCGCGCCGATATTGGTGTGGCCCACTTCAGAATTGCCCATTTGACCCGCGGGCAGCCCCGCGTCCCGTCCGTGCGTTAACAGCTGCGCGTGGGGGCAGGTTGCCATCAGGCGATCAAAGTTCGGTGTGTATGCGAGCTTAGGCGCATTGCCATCGACCGCGGCGTTCAAGCCCCAGCCGTCAAGGATACAAAGAACAACAGGCTTGGGGATCGGCATGGGAGGGCTCCGTCAAATGAAGTTGCGCTTTCCTACCGCACGGCCCACTGAAGCAAAACCGACAATTTCGTCAGGCGCGGTGGTAGGGGCCGCCGGTTTGAATGGACGCGGCGCGGTAAAGCTGTTCGGCGAGCATCACGCGCACCAATTTATGCGGCCAAACCATCTTGCCAAACGAAAGGGAGGCATCCGCCTCAGCCCGCAGCACAGGGTCAATCCCATCTGCGCCCCCAATGATGAAGCACAGGTTGTCGCCTCGATCGGCCCACGTTGTCAGCTTGGTCGCAAATTCGGGCGAGGTCATAAGCTTTCCGCGCTCATCCAAGGTCACAAGGCGCGCTGCTTTTGGCACCGCTTTGCGCAAAAGCTCCGCCTCTGCAGTCATCCCTTTCGATTTGCGGTCATCGACCTCGGTCTCCCCTTCAAACCGCCATCCAAGCGGGCGAGCGGTTTGGGTGAAACGAGAGTAATAATCATCGGTCAGTGCGCGTTCTTCGCTTCGGTTGGCGAGCTTGCCGACCGCGCAGACCGTGACCTTCATCGGTTGGCTTACACCTTAGGGCTGTTGGGCAGCCACATCTTTTCAAGCTGGTAAAACTCGCGCACTTCCGGCCGGAAGATATGCACGATCACGTCGCCCGTGTCGATCAGCACCCAATCACCTGTTTCGCGACCTTCCATTTTGGAGATCACGCGAAACTCCTGCTTGAGCTTATCGACCAGCTTTTCCGCGATCGATGTTACCTGACGGCTCGACCGACCAGAAGCGATCACCATGTAATCACCCATCTCGGACTTACCGCGCAGTTCAATCTGCAAGATGTCTTCGGCTTTGTCGTCATCGAGGGATTTCAGGACGGCGGCTAGGATTTCTTCGCTCATCCCGTCTTGCGGTTTCGCTTTCACGCGCGACCCGCTTTTGGCAGTACCTTCTGCCTGAGTGGCTAAAGACAGTTTGATGTCCTCCATTGCATGTCATTTGCCCTTTTGGGCTTCACTCGTAGGTCAAAGTTAACAACCTCCCCAAAACAATTCAATGACTCGACGAATGTGGCTCACGAAAAATCCTTGGCCCCAAAAAGCAAAAGAGCGGCCAAGGCCGCTCACATGACACGTTGTGTGTCTCGCTTTGTATTCTGTACTTATTCCGCAGGCGGCATGTGCGACTGCACACGGCGGGAGTAGAAGGACACTTCTTTTTCACCAGCAATCCACGCGGCCAGCTTGGCGCGTGACAAAGGCCACTCTTCCGGCAGGAACCGGCCGAATTTGCAAATCCACCACACGAAAACACCGGCACCAGCAACCAAACCCACGAAATATCCAGACACGAAAGTCAACATTTCCATTTAGATTCTCCGCTCTTTAATCACCCAGAGAGCTACAGATAGCCCCTGTTCACGATGCAGATATGCAAATCGAATATGTCGCGTGAATGATCAAATAAGGGCATAATTTTTACAAAAGTTCTGAAAACTTCGATGAAACTTGGGTTTACCCAGCGTCACCTTTCTTGCCGCTCGGCATTCGGACCTCCCGCTGTGGGAATGGAATGCTGATATCGTTTTCGGCAAAGGCGTCCCGCGGGCGGAACAGCAGCGCACCCAGTTCTTGACCTTCGCCAAGCAACATTTGGCCCCAGTTCAGAAACTCGGACGCTTGTTCTTCCAGATTTGGGACGTCTTGCTGCATCGGCCCTCCTACGGATCACTTTGCAGTGCAGGCGTTTGGCGTTGCAAGCGAGACTTGCGAGTCTTTCGACTCCTGTATATTTGGAACCACATGAAACGTATCTTTGACATCGACGACCGCGCGTTTCTGCCGTGGCGGTTTTACGGCGCAAGCCAGACGCTTCTCGCTCAACTATGAGTGCCCGGGGTTGGTTCCCCGTCTATCAACTTGTCAAAAACTCACTAGCTTTCGGAGAGGACGATGTCCCCTAAAACACTCTATGATAAGATTTGGGATGCCCATGTTGCGCATGAAGCGGAAGATGGCACCTGCTTGCTCTATATTGACCGTCACTTGGTCCACGAAGTGACCAGCCCACAGGCGTTTGAAGGTCTGCGGATGGCTGGCCGGCCAGTCCATGCACCCGATAAGACTATCGCAGTTCCAGATCACAACGTGCCGACAACGCCTGGTCGCGACAATCCTAAGAACATGACAGAGGACAGCGCCATTCAGGTCGCCGCCCTCGACAAGAACGCCATGGAATTTGGTATTCATTATTATCCCGTGACGGACGTCCGTCAGGGGATCGTCCACATCGTCGGGCCTGAGCAGGGGTGGACCCTTCCGGGCATGACGGTTGTTTGCGGCGACAGCCACACGGCGACGCACGGGGCCTTCGGTGCGTTGGCCCACGGCATCGGTACGTCTGAGGTGGAACACGTTCTGGCCACTCAGACATTGATCCAGAAGAAATCCAAGAACATGAAGGTTGAGATCACCGGCAAACTCCGCCCCGGTGTGACCGCGAAAGACATCACGCTGTCTGTTATCGGCAAGACCGGCACGGCGGGCGGTACAGGCTATGTCATCGAATATTGCGGTGAAGCGATCCGAGATCTGTCGATGGAAGGCCGGATGACTGTCTGCAACATGGCGATCGAAGGCGGTGCGCGCGCAGGTCTAATCGCACCGGATGAAAAAACCTTTGAATACTGCAAAGGCCGCCCCCACGCGCCGAAGGGTGCTGAGTGGGAAGCCGCTGTGACGTGGTGGAAGACGCTTTTCTCTGACGAAGACGCCCATTGGGACGAGGTCATCACTATTAAAGGCGAAGACATCGCACCCGTTGTAACATGGGGCACATCGCCGGAAGACGTGCTACCAATCAATGCCAACGTCCCATCTGCGGATGAGTTTGAAGGCGGCAAGGTCGGCGCGGCGCAACGCTCCCTCGACTACATGGGTCTGACACCCGGCACGCCGCTCTCTGACATTGAGATCGACACGGTGTTCATTGGCTCCTGCACAAACGGTCGGATTGAAGACCTGCGTGCGGCGGCAGAGATCGTGAAAGGCAAAAAGATCAGCGTCAAACGCGCAATGGTCGTGCCCGGGTCTGGCCTTGTCCGCGCACAGGCAGAAGAAGAAGGTCTAGCCGACATCTTCAAGGACGCCGGTTTTGAATGGCGGCTTGCGGGCTGTTCAATGTGCCTTGCGATGAACCCCGACCAGTTGAGCGAAGGCGAGCGCTGCGCGTCCACATCAAACCGCAACTTCGAAGGGCGCCAAGGCTTCAAAGGCCGCACGCATCTTGTCTCACCCGGTATGGCGGCGGCCGCGGCGATCACGGGCAAACTCACCGACGTACGGGACATGATGTAATGAAGCGTCGCAGCTTTCTTGGATTGCTGGGTGCCGCGTTCAGCGCACCACTGATGCCACCTGCTGCTGCGGGCGGATCAGTGGCGCGTGCGGCGCCTTACAGTCCGGCAGCGCTCCATGCCGCGATCTACCACGCGAAATCTCGCTCGGTGTTCAGCGTGTGTGGACTGTCGAGAGTTGCAAACATCTCCTTTGAACAAGCGGAAGCCTTGATGGGCGACATGGCCAAGCGGGGCATCCTCGGCCCGCTAAATGGCTCCACCGTTGTTGGGCGCTGGGCCAAAAGCAAGATTTTGGTCACGGACAAAGTCGTTTTCTCGCGGCCTGCGCACAGCAAAGCAGTCTTCGGACCCATCAGACAAAATTCAAACTAGGCCGGACAGACACGGTAAAGGAACTCCTCACATGGATAAATTCACAGCATTCAGCGGCGTCGCAGCACCGATGCCATTGGTCAACATCGACACCGATATGATCATCCCGAAGCAGTTTTTGAAAACGATCAAACGCTCTGGTCTGGGCGTGAACCTCTTCGATGAAATGCGCTATGACCGCGAAGGCAATGAGATTGCAGACTTTGTGCTGAACCAGCCGCAGTATCGCGAGGCTGAGATTTTGGTCGCTGGCGACAACTTCGGTTGCGGCTCCTCCCGCGAGCACGCACCTTGGGCAATCAAGGATTTCGGCATTCGCTGCGTAGTCTCTACCAGCTTTGCGGATATCTTCTATAATAACTGCTTCAAAAACGGCATTCTGCCGGTTGTCCTGCCGCAAGAGCAGGTCGACGTCCTGATGGCCGATGCAGAGAAGGGATCCAACGCGCGGGTTGAGGTGAAACTCGAAGACCAGACGATCACCACCTCCGAAGGCGAAAGCTTCAACTTCGAAGTGGATGCATTCAAAAAGCATTGCCTGCTCAATGGCCTCGACGACATTGGTCTGACGATGGAAAAAGCGGACTCGATCGCTGCGTTTGAGGCGAAAGCAAGCACAGCACGCCCTTGGGTTTGACATATTGAGAACGGCGGAGTGATCATTTCGCCGTTCATTTCGACGTGACGCGAAAAACAATGTTCAATTTGAACGGATATTAGCGGCAAAACCGTCAACGCCCCTCACCACAGCATGTTGTGGAGGCCCACAGTCATGCCACGACCTAGTTCTGAAATTATTGCATTGATGCACCACCAATGTCGCAAAAGGGCCAACATTGTTTGGTGTTATTTAACCTGTTCTTGCGAGGATTTCTGAAACTGGGCAGAAATATGACAATATTGAGGCAAACGGACATAAAGTACCGGATCATATCAGGAAACCGGCTTGGTAAAGTATCAGGCCTGCCATCTTCGATAATTTTCGAGAGAACGGTATGGACGTGGGGCCAGAGTTTTTTCCCGTGCGCTCTGACGATCAAAAAACCTGTTGACGATTGGTGCGGGCGGGATGCAGGACTGGCTTCAGCCAATGCACGATAGGCGATGCCGCTCCAGAGATGCAGCGCGTGCTGAAAAAACTCCCTATCCCGCCGCTCCCGATCTGGCTCACAGCGCATCCATCGATGCATCAAACCCCGCGGGTGCGCCGCGTATGGGATCACCTGATCGACGGGCTGAAACCGTTGGTGGCTTGATCCTTTTGGGCGAAACCGATAGGCCGCATGCGACGCAGACCAATCGAGGATTACCCCATGTCAAACCCATCCCTTTTGATCCTAGCCGGTGACGGCATTGGTCCTGAAGTTATGGAGCAGGTGAAGCGGATCATCGCTTGGTACGGTGATAAACGGGATTTGGCATTTGATGTGCACGAAGACCTTGTTGGAGGCGTGGCCTACGACGCGCATGGTGTGCCACTGCACGATGACACAATGGCAAGAGCGCAAGAAGTTGATGCCGTTTTGCTGGGCGCTGTTGGTGGCCCGCAGTATGACGATCTGGATTTTAGCGTGAAGCCGGAGCGGGGCCTGCTGCGCCTCCGCAAAGAAATGGATCTGTTCGCGAACCTGCGCCCTGCGCAGTGTTTTGATGCTTTGGCGGATTTCTCGTCGCTCAAAAAGGACATTGTGGCGGGCCTCGACATCATGATCGTGCGGGAGCTGACATCAGGCGTCTACTTCGGGGAGCCGCGCGGCATCCACATGGAAGACAACATGCGCGTTGGCATCAACACGCAGCGTTACACTGAGGCAGAGATTGAGCGTGCCGCGCGTTCCGCCTTCGAACTCGCCCGACGTCGCAACAACAAGGTCTGCTCGATGGAGAAGGCCAACGTTATGGAATCTGGCATCTTGTGGCGCGACGTCGTGACAGAAGTGCATCAGGCCGATTACGCCGATGTCGAACTGTCCCATATGTACGCAGACAATGGCGCAATGCAGTTGGTGCGCGCGCCCAAGCAGTTCGATGTCATCCTGACCGACAACCTCTTTGGTGATATCCTGTCCGACTGTGCGGCGATGCTTACTGGTTCGCTTGGCATGTTGCCATCCGCCTCGCTCGGCCTGCCAATGGCCAATGGCCGCCCGAAAGCGATGTATGAACCGGTCCACGGCTCTGCCCCAGACATCGCCGGTCAAGGCAAAGCCAACCCAATCGCTTGTATCCTTAGCTTTGCGATGGCTCTGCGCTATTCCTTCGATCAAGGGGCAGAGGCAACGCGCCTTGAAACCGCGATTGAAAAGGTTCTGGCAGACGGTGCCCGTACAGCCGACTTGATGGGGCCAGAGGGTGGCACTCCGAGTAGCACATCCGAGATGGGTGATGCAATATTGGGTGCATTGGACGCATCGCTCTAAACCGCGCTTGCATGTGACGGCAGATTGGGTCTTTTAGGGCATAGAATAGTCCTAAGGTCATTGTCATGTCGCCCAATTTGAAAGGTGCTCTTTCCGGGCTGGCCGCCTTCGCGGTCTTCTCCACGCATGACGTGATCATCAAGGTCTTGGGCGGGTCATATTCGCCTATCCAAGTGGTGTTCTTTTCCGTCCTTCTCAGCTTCCCATTGGCGACGCTGATGCTGATGCGGGACACGAAGCCAGAAACGCTGATCCCGCGCCACCCGTGGTGGCTGGCGCTGCGGACAGTGGCGGCGGTGCTGACGGGTGTCAGCGCTTTCTATGCCTTTTCCGTCCTGCCGTTGGCGCAGACTTATGCGATCATCTTTGCCTCCCCCTTGATCATCACGGTCCTTGCGATCCCTGTTTTGGGCGAAACGGTGCGCTTGCGGCGTTGGATTGCGGTAATGGTTGGATTGATCGGCGTGTTGGTTGTCCTCAGACCGGGGGCGGAGCCTTTCACCCTCGGACATATCGCAGCTTTGACGGCAGCCATCGGCGGTTCTGTGGCCGCCATCATCGTGCGTAAGATCGGGGCCGATGAACGACCTGTTGTCATGCTGCTCTACCCGATGGTCGTCAACTTCGTTGTGATGGCCACGCTTTTACCTCTGGTCTATGTTCCCATGCCAATTGAGCATCTGGGCATGCTGGGTGTTGTTGCGGTTTTCGCGTGGATTGCGAGCCGGATGATCATCGTTGCCTACCAAAGCGGGGAGGCCGCGATCATCGCGCCCATGCAGTATTCACAGATCATTTGGGCTTCGATCTACGGCTTTCTGTTCTTTGATGAGGTGATTGACCTCAACACAGGCATCGGTGCCGCGATCATCATCGCCTCCGGCCTCTACATCGTTCTGCGCGAAAGCCGTGGGCACAGTTCAGAGAATACACCCGTGCTGCGCAGCCGGTCCCGTCCAGAGACGGGCACGATACCACGGGTCAGCTTGATCATGCGCGCTGTTGGAAAGACGCCGCCGCGTCAGTGATTTTTGTCAAAGGCGGCTTTGGCTTCGGCGCTCGCCTCCGTCTGATATTTGGCTTTCCATTCGGAAAACGGTATCCCGTAGAACGCTTCGCGCCCTTCATCCTTTGACATCTCGATACCGCGTTCGTGCGCGGCTTCTTGATACCAACGGCTCAGGCAGTTCCGGCAAAAGCCTGCAAGGTTCATCATGTCGATATTCTGCGCGTCGGTGCGGTCTTCCATCAGGTGCTTTTGCAACCGGCGGAAGGCGGCGGCTTCGAGTTCGATCTGCGTTTGTGGGTCAATCTGTTTCACGGTCACAATCCTGTCGTGGCGAGTGTTTCTTCTAGAATGGGGGCAAGCCGTTCGGCCCACAAGCGTTGACCGGCGGCATCCTCGATCAAATCGTTGCGCACCTCTATCAGGACATTGGCCCGACCGTGTTGCAAAGCGTGTTGATCAATCGCGTCTCCAGGTAGCTCGCCGTTGTAGGGTTTGTTGTCCCCGACGCACCAGCACTGCGCTTCGCAGGCTTCGATAAAGGGGCGCGCAAAGCGATCATCATGGGCATACAGTACGCCCACTTCCCAAGGGCGCTTCGGTTCGTCTTTGAGTTGCGGCGTAAAGCTGTGGATCGCACACACCACGGGGGAGGTGATCGAAACAGCGACCTCCGCAATGGCGGCATGGTAGGGCGCGTAAAGCGTGTCTTTCCGTCGCTGTAGCTCATCCGCTGTCGCAGCGCGGTTCGCAGGAATAATGGAGCCGTCATAGATCGTACGGATCAGCGTCGGGTCCGACGCGCCACGGTTCGGGTCGATCACAATGCGGGAGAAATTGGAGAGGACAGCCGCGCTATCCAGAAGGTCGGACAGATGCCGTGTCACGCCCGCTGCCCCAATGTCATAGGCGATATGTCGGTCCATATCCGCACTGGGCAGCCCAAGATCGCCGCCATTCACCCAATCGGGCACGCGGTTCGATGCATGATCACAGGTCAAAAGCCACCGACCCGCCCGATTTAGGCCAATTATTTCATATGCTTCGTCGGACACTCGCACCGCCATTTTGGTTTCCGTATCCATAGGGCAGTTGCCGCCGAAAGGGAAATGCGTATAACGAGCCAAAAAGCGTTAACGCTAACGCCGATCGAATGAATTGAAGGAAGCCCTATGAGACGCCATCGCAACGTAAAAATCGTCGCAACTCTTGGACCTGCTTCCAACGACTATGAGATGATCCGTGCTTTGCATGAGGCGGGCGCGGATGTGTTCCGTTTGAACATGAGCCACGGCGAACATGAAGAGATCAGAGCGCGCCATGCAATTATCCGTCAGGTTGAAAAAGACCTCGACAGCCCGATTGCGATTTTGGCGGATCTTCAGGGCCCAAAACTGCGGGTCGGGGCGTTTAAGAACGGCGAAGAGGAATTGGTCCCTGGCGCGTCGTTCCGCTTGGACCTGAAACAGGATGAAGGAGATGTGACCCGCGTCTGCCTTCCACATCGGGAGATTTTCGATGCGTTGGAGCCGGGGTCACACCTTCTGGTTAACGACGGGAAGATCAAACTGCGTGTCAAAGATTGCGGCGCGGACTTTGCCGACTGTGAGGTGATCGTTGGTGGCACCATTTCCAACCGCAAGGGTGTCAACGTGCCCGACGTGGTTCTGCCATTGGCCGCGCTTTCGGAAAAAGACCGCCGCGATCTGGAATTTGTGTGTGAGCTAGGCGTCGACTGGCTGGCCCTATCCTTCGTTCAGCGACCTGCCGACGTGGCAGAGGCGCGCGAATTGGCCAAGGGACGCGCTGCAATTCTGTCAAAGATCGAGAAACCGGCCGCTGTAAAAGCGTTTGATGAGATCTTGGCGGCGTCCGATGGTATCATGGTTGCCCGCGGTGATCTTGGCGTCGAATTGCCTGTTCAAAACGTCCCGCCCATCCAAAAGCAATTGGTGCGCAAGTGTCGGACGGCAGCAAAGCCGGTGATCGTTGCTACACAGATGCTCGAATCCATGATCGACAGCCCAATGCCCACGCGGGCAGAGGTGTCTGACGTTGCCACTGCGATTTATGAAGGCACAGATGCGATCATGTTGTCGGCTGAATCCGCTGCTGGCAGCTTCCCAATTGAAGCCGTGACAACGATGGACAATGTGGCGCGGGAAGTTGAAAGCGATCCAACCTATACCGACATCATCGAAGCCTCTCGGGTGGCCGAACGCACGACGGTTGCAGACGGCATCGTCGCTGCCGCCCGCGAAATCGCAGAAACCACCGACATCAAGGCGATTTGCTGTTTCTCCCAATCTGGCACGACAGCACTGCTAGTCGCGCGGGAACGCCCGCGCGTCCCGATTGTTGCGCTGACCAGCTATGTCAAAACTGCTCGTCGCCTTTGCCTGTCATGGGGCTGTAACTGCGCCGTTGTCGGAAAAGTGGGTCGCTTCAAGGAGGCCGTCATTGCCGCTGTCCACGCTAGCCATGCGCAAGGCATGGTCACGAATGAGGACAAGGTCGTCGTCACAGCAGGTGTGCCGTTCAACACGCCTGGATCGACCAACATTCTTCGTGTGGCGCCTTGCGACGAAAAGTTGATTTATCCGTCTGACTTTGAGTAGCGTTTTTACGAGCCTAATTTGGTGGGGGCCGTGGGATGGATCCAGACCTGTTTTTCGTTCTGGGCGGTGCGTTGGTCTTTTTGATGATCCCTATCATCCTAAGCGCGATTATTGACGGCCGCACGCCACGAACACCGGCTTTGGTCGCTTTGATTGCAGGGATCATGATTTTTTTGCGGTCAGTGGAAGACCCGGCTCATACTCCGTCAGAACATACCTCGATACAGCCGCACGCGTGATTGGGAAATACCTCAACTAATTCCGTGCTTGCCATAGCGCGATTCCCCTTCTATATGGCGCTTCTAAACCCGCACGTCCGGCCAATATGGCATGCCGAGGCGCGCGATTCGACCGACCTAGATAGGAGACGGAAATGCCTAAGATGAAGACAAAATCGAGCTGCAAAAAGCGGTTCAAAGTGACGGCCTCTGGCCGTGTGGTGGCTGGCCAAGCTGGTAAGCGTCACGGCATGATCAAACGCACAAACAAGTTCCTGCGCAATGCGCGTGGCACAACAACGTTGTCAAAGGCTGATGAAGGTATCATCAAGCCAATGATGCCGTATTCACGTTAAGCTAGGGGAATTTGAGTCATGCGCGTAAAAGGCGGAACAGTCACACATCGACGTCACAAAAAAGTCCTTGATGCTGCGAAAGGTTATTATGACCGTCGCTCCAAGACTTTCAAAGTTGCAAAGCAGGCCGTCGACAAAGCGAACCAATATGCAACCCGCGACCGTCATAACCGCAAGCGGAACTTTCGTTCCTTGTGGATTCAGCGGATCAACGCTGGTGTTCGTGCGGTTGATGCTGAACTGAACTATTCAAAGTTCATCAACGGCCTGACAAAGGCTGGCATCGAAGTGGACCGCAAGGTTCTAGCCGATCTGGCCGTGAACGAACCAGAGGCATTCGCTGCGATCGTTGGCAAAGCCAAGGATGCGATGGCCTAAGCCAAGTGTCATTCTAGAGAATAAGGGCCGTCCTGTTGGGCGGCCCTTTCTTTTTCTGGCATGTCGAAAAAATGCACCGAAAACGCCCGACGAAACTGGGCCTCTGTTCTTTATTCGACTGTTTCCATGTCCGCTGGGGCGTCTTCGCGCGGCTCACGGGGTGGGCGTCCAACAACATCGCGCAGTTCATCCAGTTCAATGAAGTTGTCGCACTGGCGACGCAGCTCATCCGCGATCATCGGCGGTTGGCTACGAATTGTGGAGACAACCGAAACCCGAACGCCTTGACGCTGCAGCGATTCAACCAGCGGGCGGAAATCGCCGTCGCCGGAGAAAATCACTGCATGGTCAATATGCGGCGCAAGCTCCATCGCATCGACGGTCAATTCGATGTCCATGTTTCCTTTGACCTTGCGGCGGCCCATGCTGTCAGTGAATTCTTTGGCCGGTTTCGTCACCATTGAGAAACCGTTGTAGTGCAGCCAATCCACGAGCGGTCTGATTGGTGAGTATTCGTCATTCTCTAGCAAAGCGGTGTAGTAGAATGCGCGCAGCAATTTTCCGCGTCGCATAAACTCCTGCCGAAGCAATTTGTAGTCGATGTCGAACCCGAGCGACTTGGCAGCCGCGTACAGGTTTGACCCATCGATGAAGAGCGCCAAGCGCTCGTCACGATAAAACATAATCTGTCCCTTCGATTTTACGCTTTGCTTTGTCCGTGAGTGAATGAAAGAAATAAGATTTGCAAAGCCCATATAGTGTAAGGATTTTGTGACATGACTCAAGCCAAGCGTACTATACGAAAGGTTAGAATGGGCTTAATTTGCACCGGCAGTAACGTAGATTCTGCCTGGGGGTCGCCGCTTGAAACAACTCAAAATTGTTTTGAGGTGCTTGAAGCCAAGCTCAACACACGAATCAAAAGAAGCCAGTCTTATGCGTCAGCGGCCTATCCAGCCGGTTCCGGTCCTGACTTTGTAAATGCCGCGGGTGCTTTTGAGACGGATCTGCCAGCGGATGATATTCTTAAAGTGTTGCACGAGGTGGAGGCAGAGGCAGATCGGCTGCGGGAGGTCCGCTGGGGGCCGCGCACGCTGGACGTCGATCTCATTGGGTTGGCGGATGTGGTCCTACCCGACATGGACATCTGGCGCTATTGGGCAGACTTGCCTGCTAATCGCCAGATGGTTGAAACGCCCTCGGACGTCGTTTTGCCGCACCCGCGGGTGCAAGATCGCGCCTTTGCGCTGGTGCCTTTGTGCGATGTAGCGCCTGATTGGGTTCATCCGGTGCTCGGCAAATCACTTGTGGCGCTTCGAGACGCGCTCGATCCGCGAGAAATCAACGCGATCACGCCTGCGGACTAGCTGCCGAATCCCCTTGTGTTTTTCAGGCCGTGCCCCTATGTGCAGGGCTTCTTGAGACCTTTTTGCGTATTGGAGCATCAATATGGCCCGCGTCACCGTAGAAGATTGCGTCGACAAAGTTCCCAACCGTTTTGAGTTGGTAATGCTTGCTGCGCATCGTGCCCGCGAAATTTCTGCCGGTTCTCCGATCACTGTGGACCGCGACAACGACAAGAACCCTGTCGTATCCTTGCGCGAAATCGCGGATGAAACGCAGCAAGCGGATGATTTGCGCGAGCGTATGATCGAAGCGAACCAGACACAGATCGAAGAAGATCTGCCAGAAGAAGACAGCATGTCCCTTCTTATGGGTGCTGAGGCTGACAAGCCTGCCGAAGATGACATGTCAGAAGAAAACCTTCTGCGCGCATTGATGGAAGCTCAAGGGCCGCGCTAAGACCAGGCCCACCGCTTGAAGGTGCAGGACCAGAATGACCACAGCTGACGATCTGATTGGGCTGGTCCGCACCTACAACCCCCGCACCAACGCTAAAATGCTTGCCGAGGCTTATGCCTTCGGTGAGCAAATGCACGACGGCCAAATGCGCCAGTCGGGGGAGCCTTATTTCACCCACCCGGTCGCTGTTGCGATGCTGTTGGCAGAACAGCAGATGGATGACGCGACCATTGTTACTGCTCTGTTGCACGACACGATTGAGGATACCAAAGCCTCCTACGCCGAAGTGCAAAAGCGGTTTGGTCGTGAAATTGCCGATTTGGTCGATGGCGTCACGAAGCTGACGAACCTCCAACTGCATTCTACTGAGACCAAACAGGCCGAAAACTTCCGCAAGCTCTTCATGGCGACCAGCCGCGATCTGCGCGTCACATTGGTCAAACTCGCCGACCGTCTGCACAACATGCGCACCATCAAGGCGATGAAGCCCGAAAAGCAGGCGCAAAAGTCGCGGGAGACGATGGATATCTATGCGCCGCTCGCCGGCCGCATGGGTATGCAATGGATGCGCGAAGAGCTGGAAGACCTTGCCTTCCGCGTGCTCAACCCCGAAGGCCGCAACTCAATCATCCGGCGTTTTATCACCCTACAGCGTGAGTCTGGCGACGTGATTCAGAGGATCACAGCGGACATGCGCGTTGAGTTAGAAAAGGCAGGCATTCAAGCGGAAGTGATGGGCCGCGCCAAAAAGCCTTACTCTATCTGGCGTAAGATGGAAGAAAAGCAACAAAGCTTTGGCCGCTTATCGGATATCTACGGTTTCCGGATCATCACGGCTACCGAAGCGGATTGCTACCGTGTGCTCGGCGCCATTCATCAACGTTGGCGCGCTGTTCCCGGCCGCTTCAAAGACTACATCAGCCAACCCAAGACAAACGGTTATCGCTCCATCCACACCACAGTGTCTGGCCGCGATGGTAAGCGCGTCGAGGTTCAAATCCGCACCCGCGAAATGCACGAAGTGGCCGAAACAGGTGTGGCCGCCCATTGGTCATACCGCGATGGTGAGCGGGTGGAGAACCAGTTTGCCGTCGATCCTGTCCAGTGGATTTCGTCGCTGACAGAACGGTTTGATGGTGATGAAGATCACGATGAATTCCTCGAAGCGGTCAAGCTTGAGATGTATTCAGACCAAGTGTTCTGCTTCACGCCAAAGGGTGATGTGATCAAGCTGCCCCGCGGCGCAACACCGCTTGATTTTGCCTATGCTATCCACACGCGGATTGGCTCGGCCTGCGTCGGCGCGAAAGTGGACGGCATCCGCGTTCCACTTTGGACGCGCCTCAAGAACGGCCAATCCATTGAAGTCATCACGGCAGAAGGGCAAACGCCGCAAGCCACGTGGATCGACATTGCCGTCACAGGCCGCGCCAAAGCGGCCATTCGCAAGTCCTTGCGCGAAGAGGATCGGGGTCGCTTCGTCCGCCTTGGTCGCGAATTGACACGAGTGGCATTTGAAAACATCGGCAAAAAGGCAACCGACAAAGCCTTGAGCACCGCCGCCAAGATGATGGCCTACGAAGACGTCGATGATCTCCTGTGGAGCCTTGGAAGCGCTGAAGTGAGCGCACGGGAAGTGGTGGCTGCGATCTATCCCAAACTGGCCGAACGGCGCGGCGATGAGATCGACCAAGGCCGCGCGATCGTTGGTCTGGACTCAAACCAAACCCACAGACGTGCACGCTGTTGCCAGCCAATCCCGGGCGAGCGCATCGTCGGCATCGCCTTCCGCGGGCAGGGCGTTGTGCTGCATACCATCGATTGCGAAGCGCTTGTTCAGTATGAAGAGCAGCCCGACCGTTGGATTGATCTGTATTGGCAGGATGGCCACCACAAGTCTGTAAACGCCGTATCGATCGACATTTCGATCAGCAATGACACTGGTGTCCTCGGCAGAATATGCACATTGATTGGCGAACAAGCCGCAAATATTTCAGATTTGCGCTTTATAGATCGGAAACCGGACTATTATCGATTGTTGATAGACGTGGATCTAAGTGACACAGAACATCTGCACCGCGTGATGACCGCGTTGGAAGCAGACAGCGCCGTGTCATCCGTGATCCGCAAGCGTGACCCCGCGCTGGCAAATGTGAAAGACAGTTAAGGAACCTCTGTATTGGTTTTCAAACGTAGGGATAGACGGCCGATCTGGAAGATCGTTTCGGAATTCATCTATCCCAAAGGCGGATGGGCCCGCGCGTTTGAATACGTCAAGCACCGCGTGAGACGCTTGCCGGACACGCCGGAGAAAATCGCACGAGGCGTTATGGCTGGTGTGGCGACAACCTTTACCCCGTTCTTTGGCCTTCACTTCGTCGTCGCTGCTGTTTTGGCCAAACTGATGCGCGGCAACATGCTTGCGGCGCTTATGGCGACTTTCTTTGGCAACCCTTTGACCTATTTGCCGATTGCTTGGACCTCCCTCACAACAGGACATTGGTTGCTTGGGACAAACCTTGATCGGGAGATGTTGCGCGAAGGCGGGCGCGGGGCCTGCAACCTTGGGTGCCAGTTTTCCACCGCCTTAAACGATCTATGGCACAACTTCCTAGCCTTGTTCACTGCGGATAAGATGGATTGGACTGGCCTTTCCATTTTCTATGATGAGACGTTCTACCCGTTCATGGTCGGCTCCTTGATCGCCGGTGCTATTGCGGGCGTGATCGCCTATTATGTCACCTTGCCACTGGTCGCGGCTTACCAAAACCGTCGCCGCAAAGTGCTACGTGAAAAGCTAAAAAAGCTCGGAAAACCGGACCTTTCAGACTGACACTGGTGGGAGTTCGGTTTACTCTTTGCCAAACCTCAAAGGAGAAAAGCGATGTCATCGCTGAGACTAGGTGTGAACATTGATCACGTGGCCACGGTGCGGAACGCGCGCGGTGGTGTGGTGCCTGATCCGGTTCGAGCAGCAAAGCTGGCGGAGGAGGCTGGAGCCGATGGCATCACAGCGCACTTGCGGGAGGATCGCCGCCATATCTCTGACGCTGATATCGAGGCTTTGGTAGAGGCACTCACCGTTCCGCTGAACTTCGAAATGGCAGCAACGGAGGAGATGCAGCAGATCGCCCTGCGGCACAAACCACACGCCGTTTGTATCGTGCCAGAGAAACGCGAAGAGCGGACGACAGAAGGCGGTTTGGACGTCGCACGCGATGAAAACCGGCTGGCGCACTTTGTGGCGCCCTTGCGCGATATGGGCAGCCGCGTGTCGCTCTTCATCGCTGCTGACAAACGCCAAGTCGACGCCGCGCACCGTGTTGGGGCGGAGGTGATTGAGCTTCATTCTGGGGCCTACTGCGACGCCCATGATGAGGGCGATTATGACACGCGTGACCGCGAATTGGACGCGATGCGGGAGATGTCCTCTTACGCCCATTCACTGGGCCTTGAGGTCCACGTCGGTCACGGCCTGACCTACGACACTGTGAAACCTGTCGCCGTATTTCCAGAGGTGATGGAACTCAACATCGGGCATTTCTTGATTGGCGAAAGCATCTTCCGTGGGTTGGGGCCAGCCATCTTTGAAATGCGCCGCTTGATGGATGAGGCCCGCGCGTGATTACGCCAGAGTTTGCCCTTATCTGGGTCGCATGGCTCCTCGCCGGCGGCTCCCCCGGTCCTGCTACGATGGGGATTGCAGGCTCTGCAAGGACAGCAGGGCGTCCGTCCGCTTTGGCCTTTGTCTTGGGCATCCTTGCTGGGTCGGCCAGTTGGGGCATCGCCGCAGCGCTGGGTTTGGCCGCAATTATGCTGGCAAACGCTTGGGTGTTCGAGGTTATCCGCTATATTGGTGCGGCTTACCTTGCCTGGCTGGCGCTGAAAGCGCTGAAAAGTGGGGTGAAGCCTGATGCGGCAAAACTTGGAACCCCATTTAGCGGTAGCCTGCGGTCCTTATTCACCAAAGGGGCAGGCATTCACATCACCAATCCCAAGGCCATCCTCAGCTGGGGGTCGATCTATGCGATCGTGGCCCCTGCCGACGCGAGTGTATTCATGCTGCTTGGCTATTTCGGAATGCTCTATGCCGGATGGATCCTGATCTTTATCGGCTACGCCTTCCTCTTTTCATCAGCCCGCGTCCTCACCGCCTACGCCTGCGCACGGCGCTGGTTCGACCTTGCCTTCGCTGGTTTCTTTGGCTTCGCATCCATCAGTATTCTGACGGCCCGCTTGCAATGATCTTGGGCGTTGGAACGGATTTAGCGAATATCGAACGGATCCAAGGGACCTTGGATCGGTTCGGCGACAGGTTCCGTAACCGCGTCTTCACAGAGATTGAGCAAAACAAGGCCGAACGCCGCAAGGATGTAGCTGGCACCTATGCCAAGCGTTGGGCCGCCAAGGAAGCCTGTTCCAAGGCATTGGGCACGGGTTTGCGCATGGGCATTTCATGGCGCGATATGGCGGTTAGCAATCTGCGCAGCGGCCAACCCGTGATGGAATTGACGGGCTGGGCCAAAGAGCGGTTGGACGAGATGACACCGGACGGTCTCGAAGCGATCATCCACGTCACGCTGACTGACGATCACCCTTGGGCCCAAGCCTTCGTCGTGATCGAAGCCAGACCCATTCGCGATGGCGGCAATGCTTGACAGGCGCGTGCGTGGACCGCATGTAGCGCCAAACCTGATGAGGACGAATTGAATGGCCGAGAGCAATGGTGTGACAAGTGGTATTGTCGAGACGATTAAGACGATTGTCTACGCACTGCTGATTGCTGGCGTATTCCGCACTCTGTTCTTCCAGCCCTTCTGGATTCCCTCGGGGTCGATGAAAGACACACTTCTAATCGGTGATTTCCTCTTTGTGAATAAGATGGCCTACGGCTATTCTTACGCCTCCTGCCCGTCGATCCGCGTGCCAGCCTTGGGCATCGACATTGGTGCTGATGACTTCTGTGGCGTCTTTGAAGGCGGGGAAGAACGTTTGTTCGGCTCTGACCCAGAACTTGGCGATGTTGTCGTCTTCCGCCACCCAGTCACTGGCATGGACTTCATCAAGCGTGTTGTCGGGATGCCCGGCGACCGCATTCAGATGAAAGATGGTCTGCTGATCATCAATGATGTGCCGGTTGAAGTTGTCCCTGACGGTGTTTTTGAAGAGGTTTGGGCCCGCCAAGGCCCACAGGGTCTGACACCGCGCTGCTCAAACGGTGTTGTTGGTGAAGGCGCGATTTGCCAGAAAGAGCGTTTCATTGAGACGCTGCTAAACGGCAAACAGCACGCGATCCTGAATATTGGCGATCAACGCTCCGACAACACCGGCGTGTTCACGGTGCCAGAGGATCACTTCTTCTTCGTTGGTGACAACCGCGATAACTCCACCGACAGCCGCGTTGCGCAAACCGCGCGCGGCGTGGGCTTTGTACCGCGCTCTGCACTTGTCGGTCGTGCTGACCGTGTGATGTTCTCCAGCGCGGGCCGCTCTATGTTCGCGTTCTGGACCTGGCGCAGCGACCGCTACTTCAAGGCGATTGAGTGAAGCTCTCGGCTGATCTGTCCAAGTTTGAGACCCGATTGGGCTATCACTTTACGTCGCCAGCCTTGCTGGTCCGGTCCTTGACGCACTCCTCCATGGTGTCGCCGCACCGCGACGACAACCAGCGGCTCGAATTCTTGGGCGACCGTGTGTTGGGCTTGGTGATGGCCGACGCTTTGCTTGCCGCTGATCCCAACGCGAACGAAGGGCAACTTGCGCCACGGTTCAACGCATTGGTGCGGAAAGAAACGTGCGCGGATGTCGCGCGTCAGATTGATCTGGGCGCCGTGCTGAAGCTTGGCCGGTCAGAGATGAAATCAGGTGGTCGCCGCAAAGACGCGCTTTTGGCTGACGCGATGGAGGCGGTGATCGCCGCCGTTTATCAAGATGCTGGTTTTGCAGCTGCACGGGATTTGATCATCCAGCTTTGGGGTGACCGGATAAACAACGTCGAAGATGACGCGCGGGATGCCAAGACCGCGTTACAAGAATGGGCGCAGGGCAGGGGCGAACCGCCGCCCGCCTATGTCGAAGTGGCCCGTGAGGGCCCCGATCACCAACCAGTATTCACGATTGAGGCGAGGCTCACCTCTGGGCCTAGCGCACAAGCAACCGCAGGCTCCAAACGTCAGGCCGAACAAGCCGCCGCAAAAGCGCTGTTGAAGGAAGTATCAGGATGACAACTCGTTCAGGCTTTGTGGCGCTTATAGGGGAGCCAAACGCTGGCAAATCCACCCTTTTGAACCGTATGGTCGGGGCCAAAGTGTCGATCGTGACACACAAGGTTCAAACCACCCGCGCGCGCATCCGAGGTGTGGCCATCGAAGGCGACGCGCAGCTTGTTTTTGTTGATACCCCCGGCCTGTTTAAACCGCGCCGCCGTCTTGACCGTGCAATGGTCGCCGCCGCATGGGGCGGGGCCGCTGATGCAGATGTTGTGGTTCTGTTGGTGGAGGCGCACCGCGGCATGACCGAAGGCGTCAAAGCAATCCTTGCCGCCTTGGAGGAACGCTCAACCAACGCCACCTATGCGCTCGCGATCAACAAGATCGACAAGGTGCCGACCGAGGCGCTTTTGAAGCTGACCAAGGAAATGAACGACGCCTTCCCATTCGTTGAGACCTTCATGATCTCTGCGGAAAAGGGCCACGGCTGCGACGACTTGAAGAAGTGGCTGGCCAAGGAATTGCCGGAGGGCCCGTGGCTCTACCCCGAAGACCAAATTGCCGACCTCCCCATGCGGATGATCGCAGCAGAGATGACGCGCGAAAAGCTGATCCTGCGCCTGCATCAAGAGCTACCCTACCAAATGACTGTCGAAACGGAGAATTGGGAAGAGCGCAAAGACGGTTCCGCCAAGATCGACCAAATCATCTATGTTATGCGCGACGGGCACAAAGGCATTGTCTTGGGCAACAAAGGTGAGACGATCAAAGCCGTCAGCAAAGCCGCCCGGGAAGAATTGGAAGAATTCCTCGGCCGTCGCGTGCATCTGTTTTTGCAAGTCAAAGTCCGGCCCAACTGGCTCGAAGAGGCGGATCGGTATTCCGAGATGGGCCTCGACTTCAAGGATGGCAATAAATGAGGCTCACCGCTGAGGTTTGGGTCTCTGCCTATCTCAAGCGGTTGAGCCTATTGACGATCCCCGCCTTTGTCGTGGCAAAGGGTGATCTGACCGCAGGCGCAGTGCTGGTGAAGCTCAACACGCTCGATGGCAAAGCCTGCTGTTACCAACGCAGTTTTGACCTGATTACAGGCGAACGACAGTGGGTCGTGTTGTCAGAAGGCGATGAGACGGATGTTGATGCCTCCATCGAAAAACAGCGCAGCTTTGACTGCGACCTTTGGGTGATCGAGGTTGAGGATGCCGAAGGGCGGCATCTGTTGGATGACCCAAGTTTGGTCTAAGCTGCGATCATGATTGATTGGCGCGATCATGGTATTCTTCTTTCGGTCCGTCGCTTTGGCGAGGGGTCGGTGATTGCTGAGATTTTTACCGAAGATCACGGGCGCTGTGCCGGCGTCATTCGCGGCGGTGCATCCCGCAAAATGGCTCCGTTCCTGCAACCTGGCGCGCAGTTGCAAGCCGATTGGAAAGCACGGCTGTCCGAACACTTGGGCAGCTACACCGTCGAACTGATGCGCAGCCGATCCGCCAACGCGATGGCGGATCGATTGGCTCTGTCCGGCCTCAATGCAGTTTGCGCTTTGCTAGCTGTCGTGATGCCAGAGCGGGAGGCGCATCCGAAACTCTACAAGCGGACGGAACAGCTTTTGGACCTGCTTGGCTCATCTGATGTCTGGCCCCTAGCCTATTTGCAGTGGGAGGAGGCGCTGCTGGCCGAACTCGGCTTTGCCCTCGACCTCACCACCTGCGCGGTCAACGGATCAACGAAGGATTTATGCTTCATCTCCCCCAAAACCGGCCGCGCGGTCAGCGGGTCCGCAGCGGGTGAATGGGCGGATCGCCTGCTACCCTTGCCAAACGTGCTGGCTGGCGAAGGCGAGGCGGAGACAGCCGACATTTTGGAAGCCTTAGACGTGACCGGCTATTTCATCGAAAGCAAAGTCATCGCCCCCCTCAGCGGCGCAGAAATGCCAGCCGCCCGCCTGCGGTTGCTGCAAACGCTGTGGCGTCAGGGCTCCGCCTGAAATACCATTTCGAGGTCTTGATCATTGGTCAGGATTAGAATGGGGTCGGACACTTCCACCAAACTCGCCGTGGCAAGTGCGTCAAAGACGGTCTGCTCCGCATCCAGATCGGGACAAGCGCGTTTCGTGGCGGCGATCGGGCCAAGCTCAAACCAAGGGTAGGGCGCTGACTGTTCGGCAAAATAGCTGTTGCAGGGCGCTTGCCCTGACACTCTTCCCGCCTCACCTAGATCGATCCTTGCAGCAGCTTCAAAAGAATTGCCGTAGATTGATTGCATGACGAACGTCTCGCTCCCTTGCAAGTATTTCGTCACCGTTTCATCCGGCTGACAGGCGGCCAAGAATGATAGCATCAGAGATATAACCGCCAACCGCATCAAATCAGATCGTTGTCGATCAGATAGTTGGCCGTCGACACCACGCTTTCGCGCACGTCCAAGAACTCTTCCCCCAGAAGCGCCCTTGCGCGGCTGTTATCGGTTGGAGAGTGGCATCCCAAATCGGGGATAATGCCACGAATGGCGGGGTCGAAAAGGCCAAGGGCCTTCACCATAAAATTCGGTGTGACGCGCGTGACGACACGCCGCTTCGATCGCTTTGGCGATGTTGACGAACTATAAAAAGCGGCCGACAGCCATAAAGCGTTGACCTGCCGTGTTATCATCTTCCAACGCCTGCACATGCAACCGCGCGACGTCTTTCACATCGACGGTTGCAAAGCTGATCTGTGGCACTAAAGGATATTTCGCACGTATCACCCGCTCGATGACAGCGACAGAGGTGCCAAAATCACAATCAAGCGGTGTACCCACCACGAAGCCGGGGTTGATTGACGTCAGCTTGATCTCCGGCGCTTCGGTCTTCACGAAATCCCACGCTGCATTTTCCATCATCGTTTTCGATTTGCCATAGGCCGATTTGCTTAGTGCGTCTACATCGGTCCAACTGTCCTCATCATATGCTGTCTTGCCCGCTGCCAAAACACTACCGGTGATCGCGACGGTGGAGGATGTGATAATCACCCGCCCCACACCCGCAGATTTTGCCGCGCGCAACGCCCGCAGCATGCCATCCACAGCGGGGCTAATTAGTTCATCCTCCGTCTTTGGCGGCGTCATCGGAAAGGGGAAGGCGGTGTGGATGATCGCATCAACGCCCTTCGCCGCGTCGGTCCATCCAGTGTCTTTCGTCAAATCAAGCTGGCAAAAGCTTAGGCGGCGGAGCGCACTGGGGTCTTTCACGCCATTAGCAACGGCGGCGTTCACCTCCTGTACGCGGTTCATCGACCGCATGGAGCCGCGCACGGCGTACCCCGCATCCAAAAGCTGCGCTGCGCTGTGTTTCGCGATGTAGCCGGTGATACCTGTTTAAAGAACGGTCTTCATAATGCTGGCCTCAAATGCCCCAATAAGACATGAGGTGATGGACCCGACCTATAAGGTTGGGGCCATCAAATAAACATCAATTTGACGCGGATGATACGGCTTATCTGAGGTAACTTACCCCAAAAGGCGGCGTGCGATGACTTGTGCCTGAATTTCTGCTGCACCTTCGAAGATGTTCAGGATACGCGCGTCACAGAGGATCCGGCTGATCTTATACTCAAGCGCAAAGCCGTTGCCGCCGTGGATTTGCAGCGCGTTGTCCGCACAAGCCCACGCCACGCGGGCACCCAAAAGCTTTGCCATGCCAGCTTCCAAATCGCAGCGGCGATCATTGTCTTTCTCATGGGCAGAGAAGTACGTCAGTTGACGGGCAATCATGATTTCAACAGCCATCATCGCTAGTTTGCCGGACACCCGTGGGAAGTTGATCAACGCCTGACCGAACTGCTTGCGGTCACGGGCATATTGCATCCCTTCATCCAGCGCCGATTGCGCGACACCCACCGAACGGGCGGCTGTCTGAATACGGGCGCTCTCGAAGGTTTGCATCAATTGCTTGAAGCCTTGCCCTTCTTCCTGACCCAACAGGTTTTCACCGCTCACTTTAAAATCATCAAAGTTCAGCGTGTATTCCTTCATTCCGCGATAGCCCAAGACCTCAATCTCACCGCCGGAGATGCCAGGATCCTGCCATGGCTCTTCATCCGTACCCGGTGTTTTCTCAGCCAAGAACATCGACAAGCCTTTGTAGTTGTCGGTGTCTGGGATGGTGCGCGCCAGAACGGTCATCACATGGGTGCGGGCTGCATGGGTGATCCATGTCTTGTTGCCGCTGATGATCCAGTCATCGCCGTGCTTGCGGGCGCGGGTGCGCAAGCTGCCAAGGTCGGAGCCTGTGTTTGGCTCTGTAAATACTGCTGTTGGCAGGATTTCACCGGATGCGAGCCCAGGGAGCCATTTTTCTTTCTGCGCGTCTGTGCCACCGCAAATAATCAGCTCTGCCGCAATCTCTGACCGCGTGCCGAGGGAGCCGACACCGATATAGCCACGCGACAGTTCTTCGGACACGACGCACATGGAAGCTTTCGAAAGACCGAAGCCGCCGTATGCCTCTGGGATCGTTAGACCAAAGACGCCAAGTTCGGCCATCTCTTCGATGATTTCCATCGGGATCAATTCGTCCTTGAGGTGCCATTCGTGGGCGTAAGGCTCCACGCGGTCCACGCTGAACCGACGGAACTGCTCGCGGATCATTTCTAGCTCTTCGTCCAGACCGGACGCACCAACTGTCAGATTGGCGGAGGTTTCATCCATCAACTCACACAAACGGCTCCGCGCGGCTTGGGTGTTGCCCTGAGCAATCAGCGTTTGGATTTCCGGTGTGTCGAGCTTTGACAGTTGTTCCGGAATACCGATGTCGTGCAGGCGCACCATCTCGCTTTGGTTCATCTGCAAGCCGCCTTGCAACTGCGCAAGGTATTCGCCGAATGCGATCTGCTGGATGAGTTGCTCAATCTCTCCAAACTGACCCGCTTCCTTCAGCTGCTCCGCCCATTTTTGCATCTGGCGCAGCGATTCCACATAGGTTGCGAGCCAAGCCAAGCCGTGAGTGGCGGTCTGATTGGCTTCGACTAGCGCACCGCTGACGTGGTCGCCATCGCTCACCAAGGCACGAACAGTCTCAATGCCTGCTTCCAAGATTCCATCAACCACTGGGATCGTGGCGGCCGTGCGATCAAGCACATCCATCAGGACAGGGTTTGATTGCATCGACATATCTTGACCATCATGCGGCATGAGCAACTCCTATTTTGCAGGCGCAGAGATACCCTTCTCGCAGTTGCAGCGCAACAATAATTCATCAAATTACCCCAATTCGTACTAAAATGTCGCAGCGAAAATAGACTGGACCCTGCGTTTGTTCCGGTAGACGGTGCCAGAATGGATGATTTGACGCTCATGTCGATAGCTGTTGTTTCCGCAGCCGCATTTCTGGCCGGTGCCATCAAAGGTGCCGTTGGATTCGCGATGCCAATGGTGATGATGTCGGCGCTTGCGATCCTCTTCGATCCCAAAATCGCGCTGGCCCTGCTGATCTTTCCCACAATGGCGAGCAACCTAAGCCAGTCCCTGCGGCAAGGGTACGCGCCAGCTCGCGATGCCGTGAAGGAATTTGCCCCGTTCATGGTTGTTGGGGGGCTCTGCCTTATCGCGACTGCGCACCTCGTCACCGCACTGCCCACCGACACGATGATCCTTGTGATCGGCGTGTTTGTCGTCTGCTTTGCGGCCTTCCAACTCTCCGGCTGGCAATTCAAGCTCTCTGGCCCATCAAAGATGAGCCAATCGCTGTTTGGCTTCGTGGCTGGGTCAGTCGGGGGTCTATCCGGTATCTGGGGGCCGCCGACGGTGGCGTATCTCACGGCGATCAACACGCCTAAAGTGAAGCAGATGCATGTCCAAGGCGTGATCTACGGTTTGGGGTCAGTGGCTTTGCTGGTGGGGCACATCGGCTCCGGCCTCGTAACGATGCAAACGGTCCCTTTGTCCGTCGCGCTAATTTTGCCCGCGCTGTTGGGGATCACGTTGGGCTACAAAGTGTCTGACCGCGTGGACCAAGCCAGCTTTCGCAAGATGACCCTGATCGTGCTGCTGGTCAGTGGTTTCAACCTGATCCGCCGTGGATTGATGGGCTAACGAAAAAGGCCGCACAATCGCACGGCCTTCATTCAATATCCAGTTCGATCAGTCAATCGCAGCCGCGCGCACATCATCATCGATGTAAGGGACGTACTTTTCAAAGTTGTCGCTAAACATCTCAACAAGCCTGGCCGCTTGAGCATCATAGGCATCTTTGTCTGCCCAAGTCTCCCGCGGGTTCAGCAGCTTGTCGTCAACGCTGTCGCAAGTCACCGGCACTTCAAAGCCGAAGTTTGGATCCTTGCGGAACTGGTTTTCGACCAGCGTCTGATCCAATGCAGCGGCCAGCAAGGCGCGGGTTGCTTTGATGGGCATCCGGCTGCCCGTGCCATAGGCGCCGCCAGTCCAGCCTGTGTTCACCAGCCAGCATGTCGCACCGTGCGACGCAATCTTTTTGCGCAGCAGATCGCCATAGGCTTCTGGGCGTCGTGGCATAAACGGTGCACCAAAACAGGTTGAGAATGTCGGCTCGGGCTCCGTCACACCCCGCTCTGTCCCCGCAACTTTGGATGTGAAGCCAGACAAGAAGTGGTACATCGCCTGCGCAGGCGTCAAACGGCTGATTGGAGGCAGAACACCGAACGCATCACATGTCAGCATGATGATGTTCTTCGGATGTCCACCCAGCGCAGTTTCAGAAGCGTTGAAAATGTAGTGCAACGGATAGGCGCAGCGCATGTTAGCGGTCAGGCTGTCGTCATTGAAATCAAGCTCTTTGGTGTCTGGATCGTACACCATATTCTCGATCACCGTATGCGGCATGGAACATGTGGCGTAAATCTCTGGCTCCGCCTTCGGATCCAGACCGATCGTCTTGGCGTAGCAGCCGCCCTCGAAGTTAAAGGTGCCACGATCTGACCAGCCATGTTCATCGTCGCCGATTAAGACGCGCGACGGATCAGCGGACAGGGTTGTCTTGCCCGTGCCAGACAGACCAAAGAAGATGGCCGTATCAACAGGGTTGCCCGGCGCGTGGTTGGCCGAACAGTGCATCGGCATAATATCTTTTTCCGGCAGCAAGTAGTTGAGCAGGGTGAAAACGGACTTCTTGTTCTCACCTGCGTATTCTGTGCCAGCGATCAGGACCAGCTTGCGCTCAAAGTTCAAGGTGATGACTGTTTCCGACCGGCAGCCGTGGAGCTCTGGGTCCGCTTTGAAGCTTGGGCAGTTGATGATCGTGAAATCGGGCGCGAAATCTGCAAGCTCGCTTTGTTCTGGGCGGCGCAGAAGGTGACGGATGAAAAGACCGTGCCATGCAAGCTCTGTCACGACGCGCACATCCAAACGATGGGCAGGGTCTGCACCCCCAAAAAGGTCATGCACATAATATGTGCCGCCACCCATATGCGCGATCATGTCATCATAAAGCTGATCGAACTTCGACGGCTCCATCGGCGGGTTGTTTTCCCACCAAATCGTGTCTTCTACACTTGGCGTCCGAACAACAAACTTGTCCTTGGGGGAGCGGCCGGTGTTTTTGCCGGTTGTCACAAGGAATGTGCCGCCGTTTCCGTCGACGCCTTCACCGTTTTCAACGGCGGTTTTCTGCAGCTCCGCTTCGGACAGGTTATAATAGACGTAGCCAAGCCCCTTGATGCCTTGATCCTCAAGTTTAATCTGCGGGCTGACCGTTCCATGGTCCATTGTCGCGTTCCTTATGCTGCAGTGCGAAAAACTTCGGTATACGGTCGTATTAACACTGCAAAACTTAACGCAAACCCCCTTATTTCATTCGTTAGCGCAACCATCTGCGTGTTAGCGCAACCAAGCGGAGCACTGTTTCTGGGGTGAGGCATTTTAGCCATTACTTAGCGAATTGTGGCGCAAATTCATTACCCTAACAGGGCTGATTCGTGTTTTGGGATTGATTCGCGCTGCGAAAATGACGAAAGGTCAGGCAATACAGGTCAAAAAAATAATATACAGTAAGGGTCAAACCCAAGTGCGTATCCCAGACCTGACCGCCCGACCAGATGAAATTGGCCGGTTGTCGGGTGCCCTGTGTGGGATGGTTGAAGCGCTGTATGATCGCTTCGAAGGCAACGAACAGTTTGTCGCCGACGTTGCGCATAAGATTAAGAAACCGCTCGCCTCCATGCGTTCCACAGTTGGCACTATGCGCGTCGCCACCCGCGATGATCCGCGTGCAAAATTGCTCGAAGTGCTCGAACATGACGTCCGCCGCTTGGACCGTTTGGTCAGCGACATTTCAAACGCCACTCGCCTAGACAGTGAATTGGTGCGCGAACAGGAACAGACGTTCGACTTGCTGAAGATGCTCGACAACCTCAACCAGTTCCTTGGCAAGGAAGCCCGCGACAAAGGCATCGATTTTATCGCTGATTTGCCGGACGAGCCGATCATGGTTATGGGGCTCGAAGGTCGCTTGGCACAGGTATTCGGCAACCTGATCACCAACGTGATCTCCTTCTGTGAGGAGGATGATGCGATCTGTGTTTGGGCCCGCCGTCACAAAAACTGTGTGCTGGTTGTCGTCGAAGACACCAGACCAGGCATTCCCAACGAAGCGCTCGCCAAAGTGTTCCAGCGGTTCTATTCCGAACGGCCCGAAGGTGAGTTTGGCAATAACTCCGGCCTTGGTTGGGCGATTTCCAAACAGATTATCGAGGCGCATGGAGGCGTGATCTGGGCGGAAAACATTCGCCCGACAGAGGCTGACATGACCTCCGAACCCCTTGGCGCGCGGTTTGTCGTAGGCCTGCCAGTCTAAGGCATCGGGGATGGCTGATATCTACCACGCAAACAGTGTTTCCATCGACGGTAAAGGGCTGCTAATCACAGGCGCCTCCGGCTCCGGCAAGACGTCATTGGCTTTTGAATTGCTGGCGCTTGGCGCAACGTTGATTTCGGATGACCAGACCTGTTTGCGTCTGGAACAGGGTGCAGTTGTCGCATCCGTCCCAACGACAATCGCAGGACAGATAGAGGCACGCGGCATAGGCATTCTGAACGCTCCAGAAGCCGGCCCAACGAAGATCACAACTGTCGTTGACCTCGACTCAGTGGAGCAGGATCGCATTCCACCACGGCGCACGATCACTTTACTCGGCTGTGAGCTACCATTGCTTTACCGTTCGGATGGCATACCTTTTGCCTCGGTGCTCTGGCACTACATGCACTTTGGAAGACACGACGACCCATGACATCTGATGCGCTCCTGACCTTGCCGGTTCTCCTGATCACGGGGCCATCGGGCGCTGGGCGGTCCACGGCGATCAACGCGCTGGAAGATCAAGGGTTCGAAGTCATCGACAACCTGCCGCTGTCCTTGTTGCCGCGTGTTCTGGATGGCCCACACCGTCAGCCGCTTGCTCTGGGCTTAGACGTGCGCAACCGCGACTTCAGCATCGGTGCGTTGTTGGAAGCGATCGAAGGGATGGAGGCAAGCGTCGGCGACGCTGTCCAACTTGTCTATCTGGATGCCAACGATGACGTTTTGCTGCGCCGATATTCCGAAACCCGCCGTCGTCACCCATTGGCCCCGACCGGTCGGCCGCTGGACGGGATCGCGGCGGAAAAGGATTTGCTCCAACCCATTCGGGACAAGGCCGAGGTGCTGATCGATACCACGGGCCTGTCGCCCCATGATCTGAAGGCTGAGATGGAGCGTCTCTTTGGACGCCCAGACGGACAGATGCTCAGCGTCTCCGTCCAATCCTTTTCATATAAGCGGGGCCTTCCCCGCGGGCTCGACATGGTGCTCGACTGCCGGTTTCTGAAAAACCCCCATTGGGATGCAGACCTACGGCATCTAACAGGGCAGGACGCGAATGTCGCGGCCTATGTAGCGACCGACGAAGGACTCGAAGACTTCTTCAAAAAGACCACTGAACTGCTTAAGTTGGTCCTCCCTGCCCATGCAAAAGAGGGTCGCGCCCACTTTTCCGTCGGGTTTGGGTGTACCGGCGGGCAACACAGGTCCGTCGTTTTAACGGAAAAGGTCGTTTCTGCACTTGCGAAAGAAGGCTGGCAGGTATCAAAAAGACACCGAGAGCTAGAACGCAGAAGTCATGAGTCGTAGCGCGCCAGCAAGGAGCGGGAGCTTGATTGGGATAGTCATTGTTGCACATGGTCGATTGGCGACGGAGTATCTCGCCGCGATTGAACATGTCGTGGGGCCCCAAAACGGCATCCAAGCGATTACGATTGGTGCGGAAGATGACCGCGCATTGAAACAGGCTGAAATCTGCAAAGCAGCGGATTGGGTCGATCAGGGAGATGGTGTCGTGGTGGTGACGGATATGTTTGGCGGCTCGCCCTCCAATCTATCACTGATGGCCTGTAGTCAGGCCAAGCGCCGGATCATGTACGGCGCAAATCTGCCCATGCTCATCAAACTGGCAAAATGCAGAAAAAAACCCATCGATACCGCGGTTGAGGCATCGATTGCGGCCGCGCATAAATACATCGACGTGCAAAAGATCGAAGCCTGACAGACGATGCCAGAGACCCAGCTCGAAATTCAAAACATCAAAGGCTTGCACGCACGCGCGTCGGCCAAACTGGTCGACTTGGTCGAGCAATTCGACGCTTCGGCGACAGTTAGCAAAGATGGTATGTCTGCGGATGGTGACAGTATCATGGGGCTTTTGATGTTGGCCGCCACCAAGGGCAGCCACATCGATGTAATCACGACTGGCACTGACGCAGAGGCGCTGTCCGCCGCCATTACCAACCTTGTGAATGACAAGTTTGGTGAAGGTGACTAAAATCGCGGCAACAAGTT
This sequence comes from Cognatiyoonia sp., assembly GCF_965661665.1. Classification (NCBI taxonomy): domain Bacteria; kingdom Pseudomonadati; phylum Pseudomonadota; class Alphaproteobacteria; order Rhodobacterales; family Paracoccaceae; genus Cognatiyoonia; species Cognatiyoonia sp. The sequence goes on from NZ_CBFIEO010000016.1 coordinate 63,342, forward strand.
GTTTGCGGGATCCGGCTTGAGCGAGGCAAGCATAGATTCGATGGAGCAGTCTTCCGGCAGTGCGCCTCGTGGTAAGATCTATAACCGCTACGCGCTCACCTATTCAGAGACGTTTGACAGTGTCGCCAAGCGCAAAACCATCAAGGCGATCGAGTGGGTAACTGGCAAAATCTCGATCTTGCGTATGATCCGAGAGTTTGAACGCCGTCCCGCCGTCCCGATTGAGCAATTTTGGGCGGCTTGTCTCGATGTCATGCGGATCGATATTCATACGCCGCAAACGCTGTTGGAAAACATCCCCGCCGAAGGGCCGGTCGTAATCGTGGCTAACCATCCGCATGGCATGGTCGACGGTATGGTCCTTGCCGAATTGATCGGCCGGCGGCGGCAAGACTACAAAATCCTCACGCGCTCGTTGCTCACAGGTATCGATTTGGAAGCAGCGAATTATCTGATCCCAGTGCCCTTCCTACATGAGGAAGATGCACAGAAGAAATTCCTGACAATGCGCAAAAGCGCAATGAAGCAATTGAGCGCCGGTGGCGTGGTGGCGCTGTTCCCGTCAGGCTCAGTCGCGGTGAGCGACACAATGTTCGGACCTTCCGTTGAAGCAGAATGGAACGTTTTCACCGCCAAAATGATCCGCATGTCGGGCGCAAAGGTGGTTCCCTTCTATTTCAAAGGAGCCAACTCACGCGTCTATCAGATCGCTAACCAAATCTCTGCCACGCTCCGGCAGGGTTTGCTGCTGCACGAGATCGTCAAATCCTGTGGCAAGCCACAATCCCCGGTGATCGGTGCCGTTCTTGATGATGCGGAAATCGCAAAACGCATTGGAAACCCACGTGACTTTATGGCGTGGTTGCGCGATCAAACCCTGTCTCTTGGCAATCGTCGCTAGCGCGTCGGGATCGGCGTATCGCTGCTATAGTCGTAAAACCCGCGCTTGGTCTTGCGGCCCAGCCATCCAGCTTCGACATATTTGGTCAACAACGGGCAGGGACGGTATTTCGTATCGGCCAGACCGTCATGCAATACGTTCATGATCGCAAGGCAGGTATCAAGGCCGATGAAGTCTGCCAACTCCAAAGGGCCCATCGGGTGGTTCGCCCCAAGCTTAAGCGACGTGTCGATGGATTCCACCGATCCGACCCCTTCGTAAAGCGTATATATTGCCTCATTGATCATTGGCATCAGAATGCGGTTTACGATGAAGGCTGGGAAATCTTCGGCCGTGGCGGAGGTTTTCCCTAGCTTGGCCACCACGCCTTTGCAGGCGCTGAACGTTACCTCATCGGTTGCGATCCCTCGGATCAATTCGACCAGCTGCATGATCGGCACTGGATTCATGAAGTGGAACCCAAGGAACTTCTCTGGGCGATCGGTACGTGACGCCAGCCGAGTGATTGAAATTGACGACGTGTTTGAGGTCAGGATGGTTTCGGGCTTCAGATGCGGCAGCAGGTCTTCAAAGATCGCTGTCTTGATCGTCTCCCGCTCTGTCGCGGCTTCGATGATCAGATCGCTTGGGCCCAATTCAGGGAGTTGTGTCGTCGTTTTGATCCGCGACATCGCCTCCGCTTTATCGGCAGTTGTGATGGCGTCTTTGCTGACTTGCCGTTCCAAATTCTTGTCGATCAGCGCAACCGCGCTGCGCAGCGCATCCTCGTGAATATCATTCAACACCACATCGTATCCTGCCACAGCGCACACATGGGCAATGCCATTGCCCATTTGTCCCGCACCAACGATACCGATTTGCTGAATTGCCATCATCGAACCCCGTGATTTTCAATCACAATAGGCCGTGGTCAAAGCAGGGCGCAAGGCACAGCGACGGCTAAAAATTTTGTCAAACTGCGCCATTAGCGAAATGGCAAGGGGTTTCGGCGGATCTCGACCTTGGGGGCAACAGCGCGTGGCGGGAATTCTCAGGTATGAAACACGAATTTGTCGATAGTGATGGTTTGTCCTATGCGCCGTGCCGATATGGCATGTCGCGCATCTTCTTTCGCGGTCCGTGGCGGTGGCTCGACCAACCTTATGTTGTGTTCCTTGGTGGGACGGAAACCTATGGCAAATTCATCGATCAACCGTTTGCAGCCTTGGTCGAAGAAAAGCTGAAAAAGACCTACGTCAACTTCGGATGCGTCAACGCAGGCGTTGATACTTTCGTCAACGATCCAACCATCATGGCGGCGTGCCATGACGCCGAAGTCACCGTCGTTCAAATGATGGGGGCGAATTATCTGTCGAACCGGTTCTACTCGGTCCATCCCCGCCGCAACGACAGGTTTCTCAGGGCGTGCACGGTGATGGAGGCGATCTTTAACGATGTCGATTTCTCCAACTTTACCTTCACGCGGCACATGCTGAACGGCCTCTATGAAAAATCACCAGAACGGTTTGATATCGTGGTACAACAACTGCGGGAAGGGTGGGTCGCGCGGATGAAAACGATGTTGGGACATATTGGCCCTCGGGCGGTTCTGCTCTGGTTTTCAAAGGACCGGCTGGATGATGAGCCGTGGAACAAGCGCCCGCAACCCATGATGTCGGACCCGTTGTTCATCAATGCGTCCATGATTGATGAACTTCGACTGATGGTGATGGATGTGATCGACGCAACACCGTCTGACATTGCAAAAGCCCAAGGCACCAACGGGATGTTCTTTTCCGCTATGCAAGCCAAAACCGCGTAAGAGCTTTTGGGCGTCGCATGACACAAGGAAGCCTGCGATCGTGCGCTGCCGATCCTGCAGGCCACCGCGACGGCCTCCCACGTCTAACGGAAAAAGGCCCGCCATTGGCGGGCCCTTTCAAAATTTTGATATGGCGATTAGCCCAGTTTTGATGTCAGCTCTGGCACCGCATCAAACAAGTCAGCCACAAGACCGTAATCCGCAACCTGGAAGATTGGCGCTTCTTCGTCCTTGTTGATCGCAACGATGATCTTGGAGTCCTTCATACCGGCCAAGTGCTGGATCGCACCGGAGATACCAACAGCGACATAAAGATCAGGCGCAACAACCTTACCGGTTTGACCAACCTGCCAGTCGTTCGGCGCGTAGCCAGAATCGACCGCCGCGCGGGACGCACCAACAGCTGCGTTCAGCTTGTCAGCAAGACCTTCGATCAGGGTGAAGTCTTCTTCAGACCCAACACCACGACCACCGGAGACGACGACACCCGCAGATGTCAGCTCTGGACGGTCGCTTTCGGCAACCTTGTCTTCGACCCAAAACGCGAGGCCCGCATCAGCAGGCGCAGCAGCTGCTTCGACAGAGGCAGATCCGCCCATGCCCGCCGCATCAAAACCAGCGGTCCGGATCGTCATCACCTTGTGCGCATCGCCAGACTTCACAGTCTGGATTGCGTTACCGGCATAGATCGGACGCTCAAATGTGTCCGCATCCACGATGCCCGTCACTTCGGAGATGATCTGCGCGTCCAACAGCGCTGCAACACGGGGCAGGATGTTCTTGGCGTCAGATGTGCTTGGCGCTGCGATGTGAGAGTAATCCCCAGCCAAGGACACGATCAGATCAGCAGAAATCTCTGCCATCTGGTGACCCAAGGATGCATCCTCCGCACACAGAACCTTTGCAACACCGTCGATCTTAGCAGCTTCCGCCGCAGGACCAGAAGCATTGGCACCCATGCAAAGCACGGTGACATCACCCAATGCGGTTGCAGCTGTCGCTGCTTTTGCAGTTGCGTCTACAGACAATTCGCCTGCGTTAATATCAGCAATCAGAAGTACGGCCATTATACAGCTCCTGCTTCTTTGAGTCTCTCGACCAGCTCGTCAACGGATCCAACCATGATGCCTGCAGCACGTGCTTCAGGCTCTTTCGTGGACACGACTGTCAAACGCGGGGACACGTCAACGCCGTAGTCGGCTGGTGTCTTCTCATCTAAAGGCTTCTTCTTCGCCTTCATGATGTTTGGCAGCGACGCATAACGTGGCTCGTTCAGGCGCAGGTCAACGGTGATGACAGCAGGTGTCTTCACGTTGATCGTCTGCAAACCGCCGTCGACTTCGCGTGTGACAACCGCTTTGTCACCATCGACGTCAACTTCGGACGCGAAGGTTGCCTGCGACCAACCCATAAGCGCGGCTAGCATCTGACCTGTCGCGTTCATATCGTTGTCGATCGCCTGCTTGCCGCACAGAACGATGCCCGGCTGCTCTTCATCTACGATGCCTTTCAGCACCTTAGCAACGGCCAGAGGCTCGATATCGGTGTGCACATCATCCGCAGCAACCACGAGGATCGCGCGGTCTGCGCCCATTGCCAACGCCGTCCGAAGTGTTTCCTGCGCTTGCTTCACGCCAACAGAAACAGTGATAACTTCGTTTGCTTTGCCAGCTTCTTTCAGGCGGATCGCCTCTTCGACGGCGATTTCGTCGAATGGGTTCATGGACATCTTGACGTTGGCAAGATCGACACCGCTCCCGTCCGCTTTCACGCGCACTTTCACGTTGTAGTCGATCACCCGTTTGACAGGCACAAGTACCTTCATGTGGAATCACTCCTCGCAAAGTTCCAACAACGGTTGGAACGGTTTCAGCCGTTGGTTTAGTCGAGTCGCAAAGGCGACGACAATCAAAAACCGACGCCAGTATGAAAAAAAAAGCCGATTTTTCACGAAAGACGCTGCATTACGTGCGCGTAAATCTAGCGGTTGGCGCCTGGCACCCACAAGACATCATTCTTACCGTCGTCATTCGCGATGCGGCTGGCTTGGAAAAACCAGTCTGACAGACGGTTCAGGTATGTCACCGCCGAAGGGTTCACCGCCTCGGCACTCGCTAATTCAACGGCGAGCCGCTCGGCGCGACGGGCCACTGTTCGGCAAAGGTGCAAATGCGCCGCTAGGGCAGACCCACCTGGCAGGATAAAACTCCGTAGGGGTTCGACCGCCTGCGTCATCGCGTCCAAGTCGGCTTCCAATCGCTCAACCTGTGCCTCCGTCATGCGCAAAACGGGGTATTCTGCTTCGGCGTCCTTTTCCATATCTGGCCGGCAGAGGTCTGCCCCCAGATCGAAAAGATCGTTTTGGATCATCGACAGTTGCGTATCCATGTCGCCAGGCGCATGCAGACGGGCAAGGCCAACTGTCGCGTTCAACTCATCAACCGTGCCATAGGAATTCACCCGCAGCGAATGTTTGGCGACACGGTCCCCATTGCCTAAAGCCGTCTGACCTTTGTCACCGGTTTTCGTGTAGATCTTATTCAGTACAACCACGTCAGCTCCCCCCACGCAGATAGACAAACAACAGGATCAAAAGCACAGCGACAAACTGGGCGCCAATGCGCCAGCGCATGATCTTGTTGGCGTATTTCTTGTTGAAATCACCGCCCTTTCCGAAAGAGCCGATCCCAAGCAACAGGATACCAGCCACAATCAGTACTGCCACCACCACCAAGATGAAAAGCGGGTCGTCACGCATCAGATTTGATCCTTATATTTCGCCGCCCACGATGTAGCGGCGCACCACCCAAAGAAAAGGTCACCCCTTCGAAGTTATACGATCGAGCATGCTTGTGGGCAAAACACGTCGGAAAAAGTTCATCAAATAGGTAGGGGTCGTCACGAAATAGCGGTGCTTGGGCCGCGGGCTTTCCAGCGCATGGCGCAGCTTCTTTGTGACAGCAGAGGCGGGGAGTTCAAACGGGTCAGGCCCCGTGTCGGTATAAAGACGATCGCGCAGCTTCTTATAGAGACGTGCACGCGCCGAGTTTTCCCAATCAATCCAGCGTTCGAAATGCTGGATGGAATTTTCGCGGATTTTCGACGTGATGGGGCCTGGCTCAATTAGAATGATCTGAATGGGCGTGCCTTGCATCTCGATCCGCAAGACGTCAGTGAGCCCTTCCATCGCGAACTTCGTTGAAACGTAGGAACCCCGCCACTTCATCCCAACAAGGCCCAGAACAGACGAACAATTGACGATCCGACCGTGCCCTTGCTTGCGCATCACGGGGATCACCATCGTGGTCAGCTCATGTACACCGAAGAAATTTGTCTCAAAATTCTCTCGTAGCGCCCCACGCGGCAGGTCTTCGACCGCACCGGGGCAGGCGTATGCGCCGTTATTGTAAAGTGCATCCAAGGTGCCGCCTGTCGCCTCCAAAACCTCAGCCAACCCATTGGCGAGGGAGGTGGAGTCTGCATAGTCCAGCAGCGGGCTTTCAAACCCTTCGGCTTTCAGCCTCTCGCAGTCTTCCTGCTTGCGACAACTTGCAAAAACGCGCCATCCAGCGTCGCGCAATCCATGCGCCGCATCATAGCCAATGCCGCTGGAACTTCCTGTGATAAGAACTGATTTCTGTGTCATGACCCTTCCCTGCATGTCAGCGCGAGAAAGAGCAAGCAGTTAGCTTTTGGACAGCAAACGCTCCGCCATCCAGCCGATTGCGCCGGTCTCGGCAATGTGGATACGCGCCCAACCGGTGTCATCCACTTCAAGCACTTCCGCCTCAGTCCCACCGTCCAGCGTATCGAGCACGGCAAAATTCGTGCCTGGACCTGTGCGCATGTTCACACGGGCGCCTGAGACATAGCGGATGTCCAACTCTTGCGCCTCTTCAACCACAACTTCGCCCTCAATCTCATCTGTCACCGCTGCCAACACAACGGCGGCCTCTGGCTGCGGCGCAACCTCTTCTGCAATGCTGACCGCAGGCTGCAAAAGGGCACCTGTTGACAGGTTCAAAATGTTGGCTTGGTCTGCGCGGCTCACAACAACCTCTGCCACAGGCGCATCTTCGACCAAATCAATTGGCTCTACCTCGGCCAACTCAACTGGAGCGTCAACGACCGGCTCAACCTCCGCCACCCGCTCTTCCGGCACAAAATCGACGCCGCCGGACAGCTCATAGAAAGACCAGCCCAAGATCAAAAAGGTCGCAAGAATGAATTTTGACATGATGTCTCCCCGGACAGCAGTTTTTGGCAACGAATCGTATGTATCAGAACCACCGTAAGGCGAGTCAGGGGGAAAAGAGCCTGCGCTCCACGTTGTTGCCTTTACGCCATTTCGACGCTCCGCTACACCAATCGCATGAGCGATAGCAGTGACGAGTTCCAAGAAGAGAACGCTGATGTGACAGAGCCTCTCTGTCGCGCCATTGGTGAGCGGTATCTGACCTATGCGCTCTCTACCATTATGAACCGTGCGCTGCCGGATGCGCGCGACGGGCTGAAGCCTGTTCACCGCCGCATCCTTTATGCCATGTCACGGCTGAAGCTGTCCTCTACCGGCGGCTTCTTGAAGTCCGCCAAAATCAGTGGCGACACGATGGGCGATTTCCACCCACATGGCGACGCCGCGATCTATGACGCGATGGCCCGTCTCGCGCAGGATTTTAACGTGCGCTACCCGCTCGTCGATGGCCAAGGGAACTTTGGCAACATCGACGGCGATAACCCCGCTGCTGCCCGCTACACCGAAGCGCGCATGACCGCTGTGGCAGAGGCGCTTCTTGTCGGCCTCAATGAAAACGCCGTCGACTTTCGCCCAAACTACGATGGCCGGCTTGAAGAACCCTCTGTCCTACCCGCGACCTACCCTAACTTGCTCGCCAATGGCGCGGCGGGCATTGCCGTGGGAATGGCGACCAACATCCCGCCCCATAACCTGCATGAGCTGATTGACGCCTGTCTCCATCTCATCAAAGCACCAAACGCGCGGGATGAGACGTTGATGGAATACGTGCCGGGGCCGGATTTCCCAACCGGCGGCGTGATCGTCGAAGCCCGCGACAACATCGCGGACGCATACTGTACCGGACGCGGCTCCATCCGCCTGCGCGCCAAGTGGGAGATTGAGGATCTGGGCCGCGGCCAATGGCAGGTCGTCGTCACTGAAATCCCGTATCAGGTGCAAAAGTCGAAACTCATCGAAAAGCTGGCAGAGGTTATCCAGAACAAGAAGGTGCCGCTCCTCACCGACGTCCGTGACGAATCCGCCGACGACATCCGTATCGTGCTCGAACCCCGTGCTAAAACGGTCGACCCCGAAGTGATGATGGGGATGTTGTTCAAGCATTCGGAGCTTGAGACGCGCTTCAGCCTCAACATGAACGTGCTCATCGACGGGCTGACGCCCAAGGTGTGTTCGCTGAAAGAAGTGCTGCGCGCCTTTCTCGACCACCGCCGCGATGTCCTTATCCGCCGCAGCCAGCACCGCATGGAAAAGATTGATGTGCGGTTGGAAGTGCTCGAAGGCTTCATCGTCGCCTTCCTCAACCTCGACCGCGTGATTGACATCATCCGCTATGATGACGACCCCAAGCAGGCATTGATGATCGAAGACTGGGCGCTGGACCACCCACGCGCCACATCAGAGGCGGATTATGTCTCCCCGATCATGGAGGACGCTGACCCAGAGGTATCGCTGACCGAAGCGCAGGCCGAAGCCATCCTCAACATGCGTCTGCGCAGCTTACGTCGCCTCGAGGAAATCGAGCTTTCCAAAGAGCGTGACGACCTGATGAAGGAACGCGCCGATCTTGAAGACCTGCTCGAAGACGAAAGCCTGCAATGGGGCAAGATCGCTGAGCAGTTGCGCGAAACCCGCAAGGAGTTTGGCCGCGACAGCGACGGCGGCGTACGCCGCACCCAATTCGCCGAAGCGGAAGAAATTGCCGACATTCCAATGGAAGCAATGATTGAGCGGGAGCCGATTACTGTGGTCCTTAGCCAGATGGGGTGGATCCGCGCGATGACCGGTCACATTGATCTGTCGCGGGAGCTGAAGTTCAAAGACGGCGACGGCCCGCGCTTTATCTTCCACGCCGAAACCACGAATCGTCTGCTGGTCTTTGCCTCCAACGGTCGGTTTTACACCGTCTCCGGCAGCAATCTGCCCGGCGGGCGCGGCATGGGTGAACCGCTGCGCTTGATGGTTGATTTGCCGCACGAGGCAGAGATTATCAACATTTTCGCCCACAAACCCGGTGGAAAGCTGCTAGTCGCCTCGGCAGAAGGAAACGGTTTTGTTGTGCCGGAAGAAGACGTCGTCGCCCAAACCCGCACCGGTAAACAGGTTCTGAACGTCAAAGACACTGTCGCCAAGGTCTGCACGCGCGTCGCGGGCGATCAAGTCGCCGTGGTGTCAGAAAACGCTAAACTGCTCGTTTTCCCCCTTGAAGACCTCCCGGAAATGGGCCGTGGCAAGGGCGTGCGCATTCAGAAGTATAAGAAGGCGTCAGGGCGTCAGGGCACCCTAGAACTCGATGGCGGCCTCTCCGACATCACAACGTTCAATTGGGCCGATGGCCTCAGCTGGGAAATGGGCGGCGGCAAAACCCGCACAGAGCCTGACATGACCGACTGGAAAGGTGCACGGGCAGGAGTCGGTAAGAGACCGCCCTATGGATTCCCGAAGAACAATCGGTTCTAAACTTCCTCCGAACACTGACCAAAAAACTATGACTAGTAGGCCAGTAAGGATGCCTATTGCCAAGATTCCGAACCTGTTGTCTGTACTCGCTTTGAATCTTGAGAGAGATATTTCAATTCTCAAATTGCCCGAGAGTGATTTTTCACCTTTTGATTGCTGTTTTCTGTTCATTTTGCGTTCCTCTCGTTGAGTTGGGAACACTTTCAACGATGCATTTCCGATATTGCAATGCACTGAAATCTGCACTGTTTTCACAGCTCAATTCCTGATTAATATTTTAATTGAAAAGCAGAGATTTAACTAAAAGAATGCCGTGTGAAATTCCAAAGAAATTACCAGTCGAATCTGTTCCATTACAATGGTGAAACTCAAATTTTTGGTAAATGAAAGTTACCGATGTTGATCAATCAAAATCGGGTTCCCGTCGGGATCGAGCATTGCGATATATGCAGGACCTGAGCTGCTTTCATCGCATTCGGTCGTCAACTCCACGCCCGCCGCTTTCAGGCGCTTTTGAATATCGCGCACGTCATAAAAATCATCGACGCTCTGGGCGTCCTGACCCCAACCGGGATTGAAGGTGAGCGCGTTCTGCTCGATCATCCCTTTGAACAACCCCCAAACCGTTTCGCCGTTCTTCGGGATTAACCAGCCTTGGCTGGCGTACCCACCAAAATCATCAAATCCCAGTTTCTTGTAAAAATTGCGGCTCTTTTCCACGTCTTTGAAATTCAAGCTAGTCGAAAATGCACCCAGTTTCATTTCAATTCTCCCATCAAATATCTCCATCCTAAAACCAAAACCGTTTCGCTCAAAAATACCTTCGCCGGAGGCCCTACCAATCCGATACAACCCAACGCTTGATTTATCGCCCAAACACCAATAAATGCGCGCGGTAATAACCGGGGCATTCGGCCCCCTTACACAATTAAAGGGCCCAGAAATGGCTAAGGAAAAGTTTGAACGCACGAAGCCGCACGTGAACATCGGCACGATTG
>NZ_CBFIEO010000017.1:0-44100 GCF_965661665.1 Cognatiyoonia sp.
TGTTGATGTCATCTTTCTTGATCTCGAAGATGCGGTTGCGCCAGATGAAAAAGTACAGGCGCGCAAGAACATCATCAAAGCCCTGAACGAAATCGACTGGGGCAACAAATCCATGTCGGTTCGGATCAACGGCCTCGACACACACTATATGTATCGCGATGTGGTGGACGTGGTTGAGCAGGCTGGGGAGCGGCTCGACCTCATCATGATTCCGAAGGTTGGCACCGCCGCTGACGTCTATGCCGTGGACATGATGGTGACCCAAATTGAGGACGCAAAAGGCTATAAAAAACGCATCGGTTTTGAGCACATTATTGAAACCGCATTAGGCATGCAAAATGTAAACGAAATCGCCGCTGCATCAGAGCGGAATGAGAGCCTTCATTTCGGCGTCGCAGACTACGCCGCATCCATGCGGGCCCGCACCACGGTCATCGGCGGTGTCAACGAAAACTACGCGGTCCTAACCGACCCTGCCGACGACGGCTCCCGTCAGGTGCACTGGGGGGATATGTGGCACTCCGCCATTGCGAATATGGTGGTTGCTGCCCGTGCCAACGGCTTGCGCCCAATCGACGGACCCTTCGGTGATTTCTCCGACCCAGACGGGTACAAAGCCGCAGCCTATCGCGCCGCCGTTCTGGGTTGTGAGGGCAAATGGGCGATCCACCCAAGCCAAATCGCGCTCGCCAACGAGGTGATGAGCCCGTCTGACGCCGAAATCGACAAAGCACAGCGCATCCTCGCAGCGATGGCCGAAGCCGAAGCCGCAGGCAAAGGAGCCGTCAGCCTTGATGGCCGCCTGATCGACTACGCCTCCATCCGTCAAGCGGAAGTGCTGGTTGAAAAGGCAAAGCAAATCTCAGCTGGCTAAACCAATAAGCAAACCTCGGCGGCGCTATGCCCTGCGCCGCCGACTGGCCCCCATAAGCCACCCCACAGTGAAGCCAATCATTGTGCAGATCGCCACGACAGCAGACCGTCGGACCTGAACCTGCCAAGTCAAACACCGATAGTCGACGAGTGCTGCATTCTGCACCGAAATACCGTCAGTACCTAAGTGACAAAGGCCAAAAGCAACCAAGCCAGTTTACGTTGCATGATGTGTTCCTTTGTTTTGCGCCTCGTAAGGGATGCCCCGACCGTCAATCATACCAAGCTGGGCGCAACTGCGTAAAACAGACCAGTACCCCATGCGCGCTGCGCGCAGGATGACGAATCTCGTCCAACCGATATGGCAGGAACAAGATATCATCAGGATGCTCTGGCACAGTTGTTCCAAAATGTGCGGCCAACCCCTCTTGCTCCATCAGGTTCAGCCAAACAAGCGTCAGTTTGCTACACATCCAGCCCAATGTTGGCTGTCTGACGTCAGCGCTTATGGGTCCAAATAGGGCAATTTGATAAGACAGTTTTCTTGGCTCATCGTAACCACCAAAGAGTGGACGACGAGAAAAACAATAAAGAGCCCTGACGAGAAGATCGTCAAAGACATCAAATGGGCTACGCGCAAACAGTATTCGGCTGAAGAGAAGATCCGAATCTTGCTGAAGAACTACTTCCTACCGGGCGATCTCAAAGCCCAGATTGAAGCCTTCGTCGATCACTACAACCATCAGCGCTACCACGGGAGCCTCAACAACGTCACACCTACTGACGTCTACTTCGGACGGGACAAGGCCATTCCGAAGCAACGAGAAAGGATCAAACAGAAGACCTTCGAAACGCGACGCTTGCATCACCGCCAGCACCCCTGGCAAGCAACGGGGTCATTTGCATCTTGTGACCAGCGCCAAACGAGCGGATACACGTTCCAAGAGGATAGCGAAACTGATCTCGGACCTTTGAGCATGATTTTTGACATTCCGCGCGTGCCGCTTGCGCTGACACTTGCAGGGGTCCTCCCTTTCGTTTGGGGGGCTTTGACCACCTTGAACCCTGCCCTCTCTGCATGGGGGATCGAGCATTTGGGCAGCCGCTTCGTCGGGCCTTATGTTCAGTTATTCTACGGCACGGTCATCCTGTCGTTCATGTCCGGTGTGCTCTGGGGCTTCGTGGCACGGAGCGACTACTCCTTTGGCTATGTCCTTTCCGTCATTCCTGCGCTTTGGGCGTTTTTCATGACGGGGGGCGGACCAACTACTGCATCGATCAACCTGATCATCGGGTTTGTCGCCGTGTTGGCACTTGATTGGCATTTTTCGTCGCTCGGCCAAACGCCGCATTGGTGGTTCAAGATGCGCGCCGGTGTCACCGCGCTCGTTGTGCTGTGCCTGATGCCGGGAGCCATGCTTTGATCGACGACAGAACCATCGCTGTCTATGACGCCAAGGCGGAGGATTACGCGCGGCTGGTTCAAAAATCAAAGCCAGACGAACATTTGCGGGCGTTTATCGGTGATTTGCCAAAGGGGGCGCATGTGCTTGATCTCGGATGCGGGCCTGCGAAAGCGTCGTCATTCATGAAAGAAGCGGGTCTGGTGCCGGATCCTGTCGATGCCTCTGACAGCATGGTCAAGCTAGCGAATGAAACTTTCAACATCGGTGCGCGCGTTGGTCGGTTTGATGAGATTGATGGCGTCGAGGTCTATGACGGCATCTGGGCGAATTTCAGTTTGCTTCACGCGGCGGAGGATGAGCTGCCCCTTCATATCGCGGCCCTCACCACGACGCTGAAACCAAACGGCGTTTTTCACATCGCAATGAAGGTCGGCGAAGGTACGCGACGCGACGCCTTGGATCGTCGCTATACCTTCGTGACCGAAGAGGAGCTGCGGTATTTGTTGGAAAACGTGGGCCTGACGATTGTGGATCAGGATGCTGGGGAAGAGGCAGGGCTCGACGGCAAGGTCTCCCCTTGGATCATGTATAGGGCGCGCAAGGATGGCTGAGCTTTTTGCTTACACAGACGGGGCGTGCTCCGGCAATCCGGGTCCGGGTGGTTGGGGCGCTTTGCTGATCGCGCGCGAGGGCGACGAGGTTATCAAAAAGCGGGAGTTGAACGGTGGCGAGCCCGAAACCACAAACAACCGGATGGAGCTTTTGGCCGCCATCACTGCGCTTGAAACGCTCAAGACCCCGTCCAAGATTACGATCGTGACGGACAGTGTTTACGTCAAAGACGGGATCACAAAGTGGATCTTTGGGTGGAAAGCAAGGGGCTGGAAAACCGCCGCCAAGAAGCCCGTGAAGAACGAGGAGCTTTGGACGCGATTGGATGCAGCGACCCAGACCCATAACATAACATGGGAATGGGTTAAAGGCCACGCAGGCCATCCCGAAAATGAGCGCGCGGATGAGTTGGCGCGTCAGGGGATGGAACCGTTCAAGCCGTCGAAAGACGACAGCTAGATTTTCAAAACGATCTTGCCGATGTGCGCGCTGCTTTCCATGCGGGCGTGGGCGGCGCTGGCGTCTTCCAAAGCAAACTCCTGATCCATCACCGGCGCGACGCGACCGGCTGCAAGCAGCGGCCAAACCTCTCGGCACAGATCATCAGCAATTCGCGCCTTCGCCAAATCAGACTGCGGGCGCAGGGTAGAGCCTGTCATCGTCAGGCGGCGCGTCATGAGGTGTACGAGGTTCAGCTCAGCCTTCATGCCTTGTAGGAACGCAATCTGTACCAACCGCCCATCATCGGCCAAGGCTTTGAGGTTGCGCTGGATATAAGGACCACCCACCATGTCGAGGATCACATCGGCACCCCCTTCGGCGCGGAGCACTTCCACAAAATCCTCTTCCCGATAGTTGATCGCTTTCTCGGCACCCAATTCTACACAAGCTGCGCATTTCTCATCGCTGCCCGCAGTGGCAAAGGCCAGCGCGCCGAAGGCGTTGGCGAGTTGGATCGCCGTTGTGCCAATCCCAGAGCTGCCGCCATGAACCAAGAACCGCTCCCCCGCTTTCAGGCCGCCACGCATGAAAACGTTCGACCAAACGGTGAAGAAAGTCTCGGGCAGGCACGCGGCTTGCTTTTCAGACATGCCATCTGGAATGGGCAGGCAGTGGGCCGCAGGTGTGTTCACCCGCTCAGCATAGCCGCCGCCGGGCAGCAAGGCGCAAACTTTGTCGCCCACATCGATGCCCGACACACCATCGCCTACCGCACAGACGGTGCCAGCGCCCTCAAGCCCCGGCAGGTCACTTGTGCCCTTGGGTGGATTGTAGAGCCCTGCCCGTTGAAGCGCGTCAGGCCGGTTCACGCCCGCGTAAGACAGCGCTATTTGCACTTCACCGTGCTCCGGCGCGGCGATTTCCCGTGTCGCAGGTTTAAGAACTTCAGGACCACCGTGCGCAGTGATTTCCACCACGCAGATCATTTCGCCGCTCATTTGTCTTCCTTAAGTGTCGCCGCGCCACATCCCCGGCAGATCAACATCCGGAATGCGGTTTGGGGCTTTGATCATACCCAGCATCCGCGACAGCGGATCGGTGATCGGCTTCAGGGCTGGGTTGTTGTTCACGCGAGCTTTGAATTTCTCAAAGTTCATCACATTGTCGATCCGGCGGCCGATGAAGGCGCGGGTGGCGCTGTGATCTTCGCTCATATCGCCGAGCCAGAACAAGACGACGGAGCTATAGACCGCCGAGAGCGTCGCGCGCTTTGAATACCAGTTGATGTCGTCAGAGGTGTCGCCAAGCACGGTCCAAATACGATCCGCGGTGCCCCAGATAAGCTTTGCCCCATCCGGCGCCATATGTGGCAAGGCGAACAGCACAGTGCCATGGCGCACCGTCTCTTTATCCGTGATGGCTTCCAACCGCAGCCAAATCGCATGGGCCACCTTTTCGCTATAGCGCATCTCTGACAGGTCGGCCTGCGCCATCGCAGCAGCCATCTCATCATCACCGCGCTGATGATACAGGATCGCAAGGTCAACGGCCCCACGGGGGAACAAGGTTTGCGCGTGTGCTTTATCAATGCCGACATCGGCAATGGCAGCCTCAAAGGCAGGCTGTGACCATCCGTCAAAGGCGACGTAGTCAAGAATGGCATCAATAAGTTGGACTTTTACGGGGTCTACTGGCGGTTTCATCGTCGTTTCCTCGCGGTTCCGGTGGATACTAGACAAAACTATAGTGCGATGCTACACGCCGACCTCCTGCTTTTTTGCAAATCTAGATTAGAAAGGTGGTGTAAACCACATGCAGGTTAGTGTTCGTGATAACAACGTCGATCAGGCGTTGCGTGCTCTGAAGAAGAAACTTCAGCGTGAGGGTGTTTTCCGCGAGATGAAGCTCAAGCAGCATTTCGAAAAACCATCCGTGCGCAAAGCGCGTGAGAAAGCTGAAGCTATTCGCCGTCAGCGCAAGCTGGCGCGCAAGAAAGCGCAACGTGAGGGTTTGTTGTAAGACACCCCCAGACGTTTACGAATGAGAATGCCCCGGTCTTGTGCACAAGGCCGGGGTTTTTCGTTACTGGCGCATGTACTGCGTTTGGCGGCCCTTGCCTTGGTTGCGCACGGTGACGAGCTTGTCACCATCAGTCAGCACCACAACGCAGTCCAACGGAAGCCGTTCCTTACCAAGTTTACGGTCGAAACAGGCAAAGCCCTTGTCGAACCACCCTGTGCCAGTAAGGTCCTTGCCCCCGCTACCGCGGCTTAGGCTACCGTCGCTGTTAAAGAGAAACCAATTACCGGCACTGTCTTCAAATGGCGTTTCGACCACCTGCGCATCAAATATGCTTTGGTCAAAAATCTGCTGCCATTCTGCCGATGCAGGCAGCGCCATAAGGCCAAAAATAATCGTATAAAGAAATTTCATAGCATCCTCCTGGAGCTAGAACCAAGAATCCCACTCCTGCAAGGAAGCGTCAAGCAAAGGCTAAGTTTGTGCGCTAAACTTTGCGTGTACGGCGGCGCAGCAAAGCGCCACCTGCAATGGTAAGGGCACGCATCGCGCAAGAGGCTGGGAGCGGTACGGGTGCAACTTCGATCTGAAAGATCACCTCTTGTCCCGCAATCCGACCGACATTAGAGAAATCAATCCAGATTACGTTTTCGTTTACAATAGATGTAATTGGCCCAAGGTTCGTACCAGTGATCTGAGTTAAAGACCGAAAGTCAGGCAGGTTATCTATTGTGTCGCACAAAACGATACCGTTGAACCCGTTGCCCTGATAAAAGTTGAAGTTCCCCATCTGGAACACCAACTCGTCTTGGTTAGTGGTCTCGTTGCGCCGAATATCGATCGTGTAAACAGTTCTGTTGCAGATTTGAAGATTAACTTCTTCTCCCTCACCGGCAATGAAGGTCTGCGGGAAAAACTGGTTCCCACGAAGTTCATGATGAAATTAAGACTCTATACCATACAAGATCGTAACAGCGGATGCAGCACTTGCACTGAGGCAAGCGACCAACGCAACTGCGAGTACTTTCGAGAATTGCATTGTTATACCTCAACAATGGCCGAGGAAACCCCGACAACGCGCAAGGTATGAGTCAATCTTGACGTAATTGTGCTCGTTTACGGCCCATATTCGGACGCTTTGGAGGGAAGTTCTTGGAAACGCTCACCGTCGGGCGCCAATCCCTCCCGAGGACCTTTGATTGTCCAATTTTCGTAAACAAAATGTTAAACTGGCAAAGCTGTCGTGTCGCGAACCGTGCGAAGGGCAAACGAGGATTGCATCTGAGCGACCCCGGGCAGCGTCGCCAAATATTTGCGGTGTATTCTGGCGAAATCTTCTGTGTCGCCCGCCACAACTTTAAGCAGGTAGTCCGCTGTGCCTGCCATCAAATGACACTCCAAAACATCTGGCACACGCGCAACCGCCTTCTCAAAAGCGTCGAGCACTTCGTCCGCCTGACCTGACAGAGTTATTTCGACGAACACCGTTGTGGGGCGACTGACCTTTTTGGGATCGAGCAGCGCGACATAACCCTTGATGAATCCATCCGCTTCAAGACGCTGAACACGCCTATGACAAGCAGAGGGCGAAAGGTTCACGAGGTCGGAAAGCTCCGCGCTGGATGTGCGGCCGGATTTTTGAAGTACCGTCAAAATGCGACGATCTATTTGGTCTAGGTCTACTTCACGCACGATTGTCCCACCTAACTTGTTTTTCACGCGATGAAATTACAGACTGGTGAGAGAAGGAGCAACAAAATCTGCAACTAAAAAGGGCTCATCGGTGGTGAGCCCTTCAAAAGATTGTCAAAGATTACCTCTTCAGCGCGGCCAAGATATCTGCAAGCAGCTCTTCCTGAGTTGGACCCTTAGGCGCCTCAGGTGCAGGCTCTTCCTTCTTCTTCGTTTTGTTGACGGCCTTCACAAGAAGGAACACAACAAAGGCGATGATCAGGAATTTGATGATGGCCATGATGAAACGGCCGTAAGCAAAGACAGCTGCGCCGGCTTCTCATGCCGCGGTGATGTTTGCATATTCGCCGTCACCCAATACGGCAAACATGCCGCTAAAGTCGACGCCGCCCATGAAAAGGCTGATAATCGGGTTGATCAGGTTAGCAACAAAGCTACCGACGATTGCAGTGAATGCTGCTCCGATGATGATACCAACGGCCATGTCCATAACATTGCCCTTGGCGATAAAGTCTTTGAATTCTTCGATCATTTGTATCCCCTAGTTCTTTGTTGGCCGGCGCTCAGATCATTTACCTGCGTCACAACTGGCGGGACATGATCCGAAAAGTTAAACAATCCAATGATTTTCATTAACAACGTTTCCCCGTAAGGAATTTACGGTAATTGTCCGGTCTCCACGTAACTCAGAATATCAATGACCTGCTGCGGTGTCTGAACCACGGCGAGGGCGGCTGCGTCGACCTCTTTCAAAGCATGTTGATGCTCATCTTGGTGCATCACGATCAAGGATTTGCCCAAAGCCGCCGCGTATCCAGCGTCAAAAGCGGCATTCCATTGTTTGTACTCCTCACCAAACCGGACAACGACGATATCCGCCTCTTCAATGCCCTTGCGCGTTCGGATGGCATTGAGTTTTGCGCCCTTGTGGTCGTGCCAGAAATTCTGATCTTCCGCACCCATGATCGCGACACCGCAATCGTCGGAAGCATCGTGATCCGTCACAGGCGCGCTAAACGACACATTGAGGCCCGAAGCGCCCGCAATGATCTGGTCGCGCCAATCGGTATGAATTTCGCCTGAAAGATAGATTTTGAGCATTGGACATTCCCTTATACTTCAGCCCAAGAAGCCAGACACGACAATCAAATTTACCGTCGCGGGCTACAGGCCATAGGGATATCATAGACCGTTGCGAGACGGGTCAAGGCTTTGACGTTGACATCATGCGGGTGCGGTGACAGCGGATCAGTGAAAAAGATGAGCAAGTCGATCTTGCCATCTGCAATCATTCCACCGATCTGCTGATCTCCACCAAGTGGGCCGCTTTTGGTCAAGTTTGGTTAAGCGACGGCACCCAATCGTAAATCTTCCCACCAGTCGTTGCTGTGCAGAGGATGGTATGATCCTGCAGCACCGTCTGATGCTGCTCCACCCAGTCGCAAAGAAGCTCTTTCTTCCTATCATGGGCAGTCAAAGCAATGCGTTTGGGCCCATTCATCCGCGCAATTCACCGCCCGTTGCCTTTACAACTTTCTCGACAATCTTCGCGCCTACGGCTGCAATATCGTCTTCTTTCAATGTCTTATCGGCTGGCTGAAGCCGGACAGTGATCGCTAAGGACTTTTTCCCGTCGCCCAAACTGCCGCCGATGAATTCATCGAACACACGGACGTTTTCGATCAATGCTTTGTCTGCACCTGCGGCCGCGTTCACCAGCGTCAAAGCCTCAACATTGGCGTCGACGACAAAAGAAAAATCGCGCTCAACGGCTTGCAAGTCCGTAACCTGCATCGCGCCTTTGTTGGCAGATTTGTTCTTGGGCAGTGGGATTTCGGCGGGCCAAAGGGTGAAGCCAACAGCAGGGCCTTTTACATCCAACTCCCGCAGGATTTTCGGGTGAATTTCACCGAAGACACCCAACACCTTTTTCGGTCCGAGGCAAATCTTGCCACTGCGGCCAGGGTGCCACCAGTCATCGGCGCCGCGCATGATCTGGACCTTCGCAGGCGCACCGAGGGCGGAGAGGACCGCCTCAGCATCCGCTTTGGCGTCATAGACATCAACGGCGCGGCTTTCACCTTGCACGTCTTTTGGACCTGTGCGCCCGACCAGAAGTCCGGTCACCATTTGATGCTGTTCACCCGGCTCACCCCCGTGGAACGCATCGCCCACTTCGAAGAGCGCGACATCCATGAAGCCCCGCGCTTGGTTGCGAGCGGCGGCTTGCAAAAGGCCGGGCAGCAAGGCAGGCCGCATATGCGACATCTCCGAACTAATCGGGTTTTCCAGCATGGTCGCATCATCCCCACCGCCGAAAAGCGTTGCCGCCGCTTTGTCGATGAAGCTGTAGGTCACGCATTCATTGTAACCCAGCGCGGCCACGGACCGACGCGCAATGCTCGCACGGCGTTGGCTGCTCGTCAGGATTGGCTTTGGCACGCCATCCTCTGCCTTTGGCAAAGGCTTACCTGCCAACTTCGTCAGGGACGCCACACGCGCGACTTCCTCGACCAAATCGGCTTCTCCCATCACATCAGGGCGCCAAGACGGGACGTGCGCTATATCGCCGTCCAAGGTAAACCCAAGGGCCGTTAGTGTCTGGCGCTGCTCCGCCTCTGGAATGTCCATCCCGACAAGGCTGATCACCCGCTTTGCATCCAGTTTGTACACGCGGGAGGTGTCCGGCACGTCGCCTGCTTGGACAAGCTCAGACGCCTCACCACCCGCATGATCGACGATCATTCGAACGGCGTGCTCCAATCCTTCTGGCGTGAACGCAGGATCGACGCCCCGTTCAAACCGATAGCGGGCGTCTGAATTGATTTTTAGCGCGCGGCCTGTGTAGGCGATCTGCACCGGATCCCAATAAGCGCTTTCAATGAACACATCGGTAGTTTCCTCGGTGCAGCCCGTTTCCAGACCACCCATGACACCTGCGATGCTTTCTGGCCCGTTGTCATCAGAAATCACCATCTGGCCCGTTTGCAACGTGTATTCTTTGTCGTCCAAGGCAACGAGCGTCTCGCCCCCTTTTGCGCGGTGAACGCGAAGATCACCCATGACTTTGCCAAGATCAAAGACGTGCAGCGGGCGGTTCAGGTCGTAGGTGAAGAAATTCGTCACATCGACGAGGAAGCTGATCGGGCGCAGTCCAATGACGCGCAACTGATCCTGCAACCATTGCGGGGATGGGCCGTTCTTCACGCCGCGGATCACGCGGCCACAGAAAACAGGGCACCCGTCGAGTGTGTCGGTATCGATTGTGACGCCAATATCAGCCTTGAACGCGGCAGGCACGGGATCGACCGTCCGGTCTTTCATCTTGCCAAGGCCGCGCGCGGCCAGATCACGTGCGATGCCACGCACGCCAAGCGCATCAGGACGGTTTGGCGTAATTGCGATTTCGATGACAGGATCGACCTTCGCGGGATCATTTTCGGCCAGCCAATCAGTGAAGGATTGCCCCACCTCGCCAGAAGGCAGCTCAATGATGCCGTCATGCTCTTCCGACAGCTCCATCTCCCGTTCGGAGCACATCATGCCAAAGCTTTCGACGCCGCGGATTTTGCCAACGCCAATGGTTGTGTCGATGCCTGGCACATAGGTGCCGGGGGAGGCTACAACGACAGTGATCCCTTCACGCGCATTCGGTGCGCCGCAAATGATCTGCGTCGGGCCGTCCATTGTCTCAACCTGACACACCCGCAACTTGTCAGCATCAGGATGCTTTTCAGCCGAGGCCACGAAGCCGATGGTAAAATCGCGCAGCTTTTCTGCCGGATTTTCAACGCCTTCCACCTCAAGACCGAGGTCCGTGAGGGCGTAGAGGATATCATCGATGGAGGCGTCCGTCTCCAAATGTGATTTCAACCAAGAAAGCGTGAATTTCATGAGTTTTTCGTCCGTATCGCGCGATTTTCTGCTTCTTAAACGAAAGCCTGATGAGGGGGAAGCGCCAAGGCAAATCAGCACGTTTCAGTCGCATTTTAAGCAATTTTTACCGATATAACTGCGGCAGTTTGGTAATTGGTGATAATATGAATTTAATTGGCAGGACGTATATCTTTTTCGCTGTAACCCTTGTTATGTTGGCTGGCGCAGTAAACCACTACGATCAACTGACCGAAGAATCAGCGGATCCGACGATAGTCGTTACCTAAGCCGCAGCTTATGCAGAATGTGACAGAAATTCGCTCGATTTTGGCGATTTCCGCGTTGGGTGTCATTACGGGAATAAGGACAGTCGCGTTCGGAGGCATACGCCGGACCGCGTATCGCTTGGGCACGCCGGCAGTGGCGGCGTAAAGTTCGTTTCAACGACTCGTAACTGACCGATAACTCAGCGCGACAAGCCACCGCTGAGCGTGGGCTGGTCCAATGCGGCAAATCCATAGTGCCGCAGCCAGCGAAGGTCTGAATCAAAGAACGCCCGCAGATCAGGGATGCCGTATTTCAGCATCGCGATCCGGTCGATGCCAACACCAAACGCGAAACCTTGATATTCGTTCGGATCAATCCCACCTGCTTGCAGCACCTTCGGATGCACCATGCCGGAGCCGAGGATTTCGAGCCAATCATCACCCTCACCCACTTTCAGCGTGCCGCCTTCCCACGAGCATCGGATATCAACCTCTGCCGAGGGTTCCGTGAACGGGAAGTGTGAGGCACGGAAGCGGATATCGACGTTATCCACCTCGAAATAGCTTTTGACGAACTCCTCCAGCGCCCATTTCAGGTTGGCCATTGAGATGCCTTTGTCGATCGCCAGACCTTCGACCTGATGGAACATTGGCGTGTGAGTCTGGTCATAGTCGGCGCGGTAGACGCGGCCCGGACAGATGATGCGGGTCGGCGCGCCATTGGCTTCCATTGAGCGGATTTGAACTGGTGATGTGTGTGTGCGCAACACATGTGGCGGGCGGTTATCGCCCTCTTTGCGGTGGGTGTAGAACGTGTCCATCTCCGCCCGCGCAGGGTGATGCCCCGGAATATTTAGCGCATCGAAGTTGTACCAGTCATTTTCGATTTGCGGCCCTTCCGCGACGGAGAATCCCATGTTAGCGAAAATCGCTGTCACCTCTTCCGTCACCTGACTGATCGGGTGGATCGTCCCCTGACGGCGGCCTCGACCCGGCAGCGTCACATCCAGCCATTCCTCCTTCAGACGCGCATCGAGTGCGGCATCTTCGAGCGCCGATTTCTTGGCGACGAGGGCTGAGTTGATCTCATTCTTCAAGGCATTGAGCGCGGGGCCAAAGACCTGACGCTCTTCCGGCGTCATCTTGCCCAGCTCGCGCATTTTCAGGCTGATCTCACCCTTCTTGCCCAGCGCTTGCACGCGCAAATCCTCAAGGCCTGCCTCATCAGAAGCATTACCAATCAAATCAAGGTATTTCGCTTTGAGATCGTCCATCGTCTCTGCCTTATGTGGTTTGCGATCTGCTACCATATGAGACAGGGATTTCAAGCAAGGTTAGAGCGTAACTGGCTTTCCAGTCTTGTGGCTTTCATCCGCCGCGTCCGCCATCATCTGCGCTTTGAGGCCATCTTCGATCGAAGGGGTCATCGGTTTGCCGGCGTTCAGACACTCCACAAAATGCGCCATCTCATTGGTGTAGGCGGCGGCGTAGCGTTCCAAGAAAAAAGGTTCGGTCGCAGATTTGCGGTAGCCGTCGCCTGTCGCAATCTCCACCGTATCAGTCAGCACGTTGTCCGCGCGGAGCATGCCGCCAGAGCCATGCACTTCGATCCGTTGGTCGTAACCATAGGTCGCACGTCGGGAGTTTGAGATCTGGCAGAGCTTGCCGCTGGCTGTTTTCAGGCTGACCATCGCGGTATCGATGTCTCCAGCTTTGCCGATCTTAGGATCAACGAGGCAGGAGGCATGGGCAAACAGTTCCACGGGTTCCTCCCCCAACAAGAACCGCGCCATGTCGAGGTCATGGATCATCATATCCCGGAACAACCCCCCGGAAGTCTTGATATAGCCAATGGGTGGCGGGGACGGATCGCGCGATTGGATCGTGATCATTTCAACGTCACCGATGGCCCCACGGCGCAACTGCGCCTCGACCTTCATGAAATTGGGGTCGAACCGTCGGTTGAAGGCGGTCATGAACGGGACACCTGCTGCACTCACAGCTTTGATGCAGTCGTGGATCCGCGCTACCGACAAATCAATCGGCTTTTCGCAGAAAATCGCTTTGCCGTGTTCGGCGGCCTGATGGATGATGTCATAATGGGTTGTAGTCGGCGTGCCGATGACTACCGCGTCGATGTTGGGGTCAGCGATGATGTCGTCAGACGTCATCACCTTGGCGCCGGTTTTGGTTGCCAAAGCCCCTGCTGCTTCGGGCAAGAAATCCGACACTGCCGCCGCCGTTGCCCCCTCCAACGACATCAAAATACGGGCATGGACCTGACCAATCCGGCCTGCGCCGAGCAATCCAATATTGACCATGGGCTATCCTTTCAGGTTCGACAGAACAGTACGGGCCGCTTTGAAGACGGGATCGTGTGTTTCCTTCAGAATGCTGACACGATCAAACCTGTCGGGGTCTTTGTTGACCGCCGCCCGCATCGCGGCGCCAAAGGCCATGCGCAATTCTGTACCGATGTTGAATTTACATATGTTGGTCGTCTGGGCAAGGCGACGGCGTTGGTCTGCCGGCACGCCAGAGCCGCCGTGAATCACAAGCGGCAAGTCTGTGACAGCTTGAATCGCGGAAATGCGATCCTCATCCAGTCTGCCAGATTGATCTTGTTGCAAATGCACGTTGCCAACGGAAATCGCCATCGCATCTACGCCGGTTTCCTTGGCAAATGTCGCAGCTTCAGACGGATCGGTACCGGCTGAGGCTTCGCCGTTGTCGTAGCCCACAAACCCAATCTCACCTTCGCAAGAGATGCCCGCGTTGTGCGCCATCTCTGCAATGCGCGCAGTCTCTTCAATGTTTTGCGCCAGCGGCTTACGCGACCCATCGAACATGAGTGAAGTGAAACCGCTGTCGAGCGCGATTTGACAGTCTTCGAACGTGTAGCCGTGGTCGAGGTGGGCGACGACGGGCACGCTCACCACTTCAGCCAAATGGCAGAACATCTTGCCCAAGATAGGCAGCGGAGTGTGTTCGCGACATCCCGGGCCCGCCTGCAGAATGACAGGGCAGTTTTCCGCTTCAGCGGCCGCCACATAGGCACGCATATCTTCCCAGCCGAGAGTCACTAAGCCGCCGACGGCATAGCCACTTTTCAACGCAGGTTTCAAAACATCAGCGAGGGTAACGAGGGGCATTTCTGGATCCGCGAGCGCTGGTTATTTGAACTTGGCGATCATGTCTTTGATGCCGGGAATGGTATCCAACTGCGCCGCATGAGACGGCTGGAAATACTGCACCAAAGACCGCTGGCTCAGACCACCGAGGATGGTGAAATAATACATCTGATAGCCCGGCAGTACTGCGCAAGGATGGTACCCGCTGTCGAGGCAGATCGTTGAGCCATCGACGATATGATAGGCGTCGCCCGCCTTGCCGTCTTCGCGCTGCAACATCTGAACCCCGGAACCGTAGTTCGGTTTGAAGCGGAAGTTGTAGGTCTCATCATGCCGCGTCTCATCTGGCAGACGATCCGTGTCGTGCTTGTGGCTTGGAAAGCCGGACCACCCCCCCTCACCCACGGTGAACAGCTCAGAGACAAGCAGACGCCCAACATTGTCATGATACTTGGTGCCAATGATGTGTTTGATCTTGCGATGGGTTTTGGTGTCGTCGGAGCCGTATTGCACCACATCCAACTCGTCATTTCGCACCGCAAATGCATCGAGCACTTTGTCATAAAGCGCGCCAGCAACAAAAACCTCCGCCTCGTCAGAGGTACAGACCATTTCCGCCTTCGCAGCCGTTGGGACATAGACGCCCTCAGGCTCCCCATCCCAAACGTCTTCGACGCGACCACCTAGCCCGTCAGCTTTGAACCCTTCGACATTCACATCGACCGTGCCCGTCGCGGGCACGATGCAGGTTTCATAGCGCGGCACTTCGTAGGTGAACGCCTCCCCCTTCTTCAGCTTCACGATGTTGAAGTAATTCAGGGGAACGGTGGCATCATCCACATCGACGATGGGTTTGTTCTGATTGTCAAACGGTGGAATATGCATGGTGTCCCCTCAAGCGGCTGTCGGGCCAGAATGTTCGGCCAGAAAATTTTCTAGAGTCTCAGTGTCCGCCATCGCCGGCGCGCAGCCCGGGCGGGACACAGTGACAGACGCGCAGGCAGAGCCGCGCAAAATCGATGTCTTCAAATCATGCCCAGCGGCAATCGATGTCACAAGGCCCGCCATAAAGCTGTCGCCTGCGCCAGTGGGCTTCATCGCGTCCACTGGATAGATGCCAGTGCGGATTTCTTCGCCATTGGCAAAGGTGATCGCACCTTTGTGACCCATCTTATAAACCACCATCGCGGCGGAGGTGTAAGAGAGCGCCCGCGCCTTGGCGAAGCCTTTGTCAATCCCGCCCGCCATAAACCCGAATTCTTCGTCATTGCCGACGATCATATCACTTTGTTCTGACGCGCGGGTCAGCACCTCTTCGGCCACCTGCGGGCTGGGCCATGAATAAGGGCGGTAATCGACGTCAAAGATGATCGGAAGACCTGCGTCTTTCGCCAGTACAAAGGCTTTGAAAGTTGCCGTGCGGGATGGCTCCGCCGCGAATACAGTGCCCGCCGTGATCAACGCGCCGTATTGCGCATAATCGACCGCGGCGACATCGCTGTCATCCATTTGAAAGTCAGCGGCACCATTGCGGTAGATGACCGTTTGATGATCGTCCAACCGGCTCTCATAAACCGCCAAAGACGTGCGGTATTCACCGCCAATGGGCGTCACATGGGTGGTGTCCACGCCGTATCTAGCCAATTGCCCCAAGCAATAGCGGCCCACGCTGTCGTCGGAGACCCGCGTGACCAAGGCCGCTTTGCCGCCAAGCTTGCATATCCCAGCCCCGATGTTGGCAGAGCTTCCACCCATGCCAACCATCATCTCTTCCGCTTCCTCGGTCGCCTCGCTCGGGTGCGTAAAAAAATCCATCCCGACGCGGCCAACAATAATGAAATTGTTCGCCTTGATCCCCTCGATGAGCCCCTCGTAATCCGCCATCACACGCCTTTCCGTTGGCGGTCACGGGTAGTTTCCCAATCGACGTGGGCATCGGTCACCCGCTTGCTGTCAGAGATGTGCGGTGTACCAACCTCCCACCAAGTATGGCCCTCAGTCGTCCAGCCCTCATAGGCGTCCACTTTCATGCAGATGACATAGGTCCGATCCGCAGCTTTCGCGCGTGCGAACGCCTCTGCCAGATCAGCAGGGTTTTCGACCATTTCGGCCAAAGCGCCCATTGACCGCGCATGCGCTTCGAAATCAACGCTCACCTGCTCCGTCGCTGTAGGCGTATCGGCGATCAGGTTGTTGAAGCTTTCATTGCCGGTGTTGTTCTGAAGCTTGTTAATGACGGCAAAACCACCATTGTCGAGCACCAGCACAATTATCTTCTTCTGCGACAGAACTGATGAATAGATGTCGGAGTTCATCAGCAAATAAGACCCGTCGCCGGTGAAAACGATGGTGTCTTTGTCCGGCTCCATTTCCGACTGCGCGATGCGTGCACCCCAGCCACCAGCGATTTCATATCCCATGCAAGAGAAGCCAAACTCGACATCGACAGTGCCGATGTCCAGCGTGCGCCAATTCGCTGTGACCTCTGCTGGTAATCCACCTGCCGCGGCAACCACACGGTCGCGTTTGTGACAGGCCGCGTTCACCGCGCCGATGGCTTGCGCATAGGATGCGGGTCGGTTGCCGATGCGCACATTCTCCGCCACGTAGTCATCCCAGTTGGCGCGTTCGGCTTGCGCATCTTTCGTCCATGTAGCTGGCGCTTTGTACGTTGTCCCCATGCTGAGCTGATCCAGCGCAAGCTTGGCGTCACCCACAACTGTCATTGACATGTGTTTGGCCGCATCGTGGCGGCCCACGTTGACCCCGATGAATTTCGCGTCGTGACTGAAGGCCGTCCAACTGCCTGTAGTGAAGTCTTGGAGGCGCGTGCCAATGGCAAAGATTACATCCGCCTTTTCGGCAATCGCATTGGCAGAGTCGGACCCTGTCACCCCAATTGGCCCGATATTGAGCGGGTGATCCGCGAGCAAGTTCGCGCGGCCAGCGATGGTTTCAACAACTGGAATGCCGGTACTTTCCGCGAATTCGGTCAACTCCGCCACCGCGCCGGAGTATTGCACCCCTCCCCCAGCAATGATCATCGGCCGTTTCGCGGTCTTTAGCAAAGCAATCGCGTCCGCAATTTCGGCGGCGTCGGGCATCTGACGACGGATGCGGTGCACCCGTTCCTCAAAGAACGAAACGGGATAATCGTAGGTCCACCCTTGCACGTCTTGCGGCAAGCCGATGAAGGCTGGGCCACAATCGGCGGGGTCGAGCATGGTGTTGAGTGCGGCTGGCAGCGACTGGATGATCTGCGCCGGATGCGTGATCCTATCCCAATAGCGGCTGACCGCTTTGAAGGCGTCGTTTAAGCCAAACGTTGGATTGCCGAAATGCTCAAGCTGTTGAAGCACAGGATCAGGCAAGCGCGTCAAAAACGCATCGCCGCAAAGAAGCAACATCGGCAAGCGGTTGGCGTGGGCCAAAGCGGCGGATGTTAAAAGGTTCGCCGTGCCGGGCCCCGCTGATGCAGTGCAGAACATGAACCGACGACGCAGGTAAGCCTTGGCGTAGGCCGCCGCGGCGAATCCCATGCCTTGCTCGTTCTGTCCGCGATAGGTTGGCAGCACGTCCTTATGATCATAAAGCGCCTCTCCCAGACAGGTCACATTGCCGTGCCCGAAGATTCCAAATCCGCCGCCACAAACACGGGTCTTCACACCATCGATTTCGATGTATTGTGCTGCCAAATACCGCACAATCGCTTGTGCCGTCGTCAGAGTGACGGTCGTTGGTTTGCTGGCCACGATATCCTCCCAGGCGTGCGGTCCACAGGGTCGGGAACAATATACCTATTGACCCCACTACCCAAATGAAGATACGCATTTTGCAACCGGTTGCAAACACAAAATTGAGGGCGCGATGAAAGAGATCGGAATTGGCATCGTTGGCGGGGGTTATATGGGTAAAGCGCACTCCGTTGCCTTTGCCAGTGTCGCCTCTGTATTTGATACCGCGTTGCGCCCGCGCCTCGTGCGAATCTGTGCATCATCCGATGATAGTGCGGAGCGGTATCGCGCGATGTATGGTTTTGAAACCTGCACCTCTGACTGGCAAGAGCTGGTTGACGATCCAAGGGTCGAGGCGGTCGTCATCGCCTCCCCCCAGAAAACCCACCGCGCCATTGCGGAAGCCGCCTTTGCCAAGGGCAAGCCCGTGCTTTGTGAAAAGCCGCTGGGTGTCTCAGTGGAGGAAAGCCAAGAGATGGTCGACGCCGCTGAGAAGGCGGGCGTCACGAACATGGTCGGCTTTAACTACGTCCGCACCCCTGCAACGCAATACGTTCGCAAGCTGATCAACGACGGCCGGATCGGGAAAGTCACCTACTTCCGTGGCGAAATGACCGAAGACTTTTTCGCCGATCCAGAGATTGGCGGCTGGCGCGGTCAAGGGGCTGCCAACGGCTGCATGGGCGACCTTGCCCCGCATATGATCAACTGCGCGCGGGCTTTGATGGGGCCGATTGTCTCGCTCAACGCGGTCGCAGAAACCGTGCACGCCACACGCGCGGGTGAGACCGTCACCAACGACGATCAAGCGCAGATGATGTGCCGGTTCGAAAGCGGCGTTCAGGGGCACATGTTCTTCTCCCGCGTCGCGACGGGCCGGAAGATGGGCTATGCCTACGAAATCCACGGCACGCACGGTCACATCCGCTTTGATCAGGAAGATCAGAACGCGCTTTGGCTTTACACAATTGAGGGACCAGAGGCGGAGCGTGGCTTTCGCAAAATACTGACTGGACCTGAACACCCAGACTACCTGCCCTTCTGCCAAGGCCCAGGGCATGGCACAGGTTATCAGGATCAAATCATCATTGAGGCGAGAGATTTTCTCACCGCCATCGCCGAAAAGAGAGACATCTGGCCAACCTTTCGGGAAGGTCTTGAAGTAAACCGGATTGTTGCCGCGGTTCTGGATTCCAGTGCCAAACAGGCTTGGGTGAACGTCGCTGACTACTGACTAAAGGTACAAAGATATGATCAAGATTGGGAATGCGCCCTGCTCATGGGGTGTTGAATTCGCAGACGACCCCCGCAACCCCGCATGGCGCAAGGTTTTGCAGGAAAACGCTGAGGCTGGATATAAGGGTATCGAATTGGGCCCAGTGGGCTTTATGCCTGAAGACCCTGCTGTGCTGGCCGAGGCGCTGGAGGAATTCAATCAAGAGCTTGTCGGTGGCGTTGTTTTCCGCCCCTTCCACGATCCTGTTGCTTGGGATGATCTGATGGATGGGGCCGTGCGCACATGCAAAGCCCTAAAAGCCCATGGGGCGGAACATCTTGTGTTGATCGACAGCATCTCCCCCCGTCGCGCGCCGACCGCGGGTCGCGCCGATGAGGCGGAGCAGATGGACAAAGCCGAATGGACCGCGTTCCGCGACAGGATCGCAACGGTGGCCAAGATGGGCGCAGAAGAATACGGCCTCACCGTCGGCATTCACGCACACGCTGCTGGCTTCATGGATTTTGAGCCAGAGTTGGAGCGGTTGCTAGATGAGGTCGACGAAAACATCTTGAAGATCTGCTTTGACACAGGCCACCATTCCTATGCTGGCTTTGATCCCGTCGCATTTATGAAAAAGCACATCGACCGCATTAGCTATATGCACTTCAAGGACATCGATCCGAAGGTGAAAGCGGAGGTTGTCGCCAACCGCACCGATTTCTACACCGCCTGCGGCCAAGGCATCTTCTGCAATTTGGGCAATGGGGACGTGGATTTCCCAACGGTACGGCAAACGCTGTTGGATGCAGGGTTCGAAGGTTGGTGCACAGTGGAGCAAGACTGCGATCCAGACGGCGACACCTCCCCCGTGGATGACGCGAAGCTGAACCGCACCTATCTGCAATCCATCGGGTTTTGAGGAGACACCCATGAAACGACTGAATTGGGGCATGATCGGCGGCGGTGAAGGCAGTCAAATCGGGCCAGCACACCGTATGGGCGCGCAGGCTGACGGCAACTTCATTCTGGCCGCTGGTGCTTTAGACCACGACGCAGAGCGTGGCAAAGACTATGCCCAGCGCTTGGGCGTCGCTGCCGACCGTTCATATGGCAATTGGCAGGACATGCTGGCGGGCGAGAAAGACCGCGACGACCGCGTTGATCTGGTGACGGTCGCCACACCAAATTCCACCCATTTTGAGATTACGAAATTGTTCCTCGAAGCGGGCTTTAACGTGCTGTGCGAAAAGCCGATGACCATGACCGTCGAAGAGGGCGAAGAGATTGTTAAAATCGCGGAGGCGACAGGCAAGATTTGCGCCGTGAACTACTGCTACTCGGCTTACCCAATGGTGCGAGAGATGCGGAATATGGTCGCCAAAGGTGACATCGGAAAGGTGCGCCTGATTATCACCAGCTTCAGCCACGGCCACCACGGGGATGCGACCGACGCCGATAACCCGCGCGTCCGCTGGCGCTATGACCCAGCGATGGCGGGCGTCTCTGGCCAGTTCGCCGATTGCGGTATCCACGCGATGCATATGGCGAGCTTTGTTGCTGGTGATGAAGTCCGCGCGCTGTCGGCTGATTTCGCCTCCACCATCCCTAGCCGTGAGCTTGAGGACGACGCGATGGTCAACTTCCGCATGGAAGGCGGCACCGTTGGGCGGCTCTGGACGTCATCGGTGGCGATTGGGCGTCAACACGGGTTTGACATTCAGGTGTTTGGCGAAACAGGTGGGATGAAATGGTTCTCCGAACAACCAAACCAAGTGATGTACACGCCTGTCGGTGGTCGCACGCAGATCATGGAGAAGGGTGAAGCTGGCTTGTCGGATGAGGCCGCCCGTCTCAGCCGCGTCGCCATTGCACATCCCGAAGGCTTCCCGATGGCTGTGGCCAACATCTATGTCGACCTCGCCGCCGCAATACGGGGGGAGCCGCATGGCGACTACCCGAAAGCGATCGACGGATTGCGGTCAATGGCGGCGGTGCATCAGGCTGTGGCGTCGGCAAGAGCGGATGGCGCTTGGGTCGATGCGAGGCCGCCGATGTTGCGGATGTAAACCGGGCAAACACCTGCCCGTGGGTTGGTGTTCCGACTGGGGTTTGGCAGCGCTTTATGGCTGCCAAACACATTCCTCAGAAATTCACGACGCAACATATACCAAAACACCAGCCCGCCATGACGGGCAGGTGTTGGCCCAGCAGCTTCGGCTTGTTCTGGGCCTCAAACCAGCAGCCGCAGCGTCCCGCGCTCAACGATCCAGCCTGAGTGCAACCTTGCCTCGGGCCGTTTGCGTTCGGATGACAGCATGTCTTTCATCAGCTCAATCGACTCGCGAATGATGTCTTTGATCGGATTGTGAATGGTGGTGAGGTTGATGTTGGCCCACCCAGCCATCTCCATGTCGTTAAGGCCAATTAAGCCCACCCTGTCCGGCACACCGATCCCTGCCGTCTGCAATGCAGACAAAGCACCGATTGAGACAACATCATCACCGCAGAAATACGCCTCCGCCAAATCCTCTTGGATCAGGCGGGTCATCTCGTCCCGACCACCATCAAAGCTGTAGCTTGAGGCGTAGCTGACGGAGGTCTCAACCCCAGAATGCTTGGACGCCTCCCCCAAAAATCCGGCACAGCGATCTTGGGTGGAGGTCGCATCCTTCGGGCCGCCCAAAAACGCGATCTTGCGATAGCCTCGTGCGATCAACGTTTCCGCCGCCATCCGGCCCGCCGCGTGGTTATCGATCCCGATGGTCGTGACTTTCGGGTCGGCGACTTGCCGACCGAACGGGTGCACCACGGGCACGCCAGCGTCTTGAAACGCCTCGGCAAAAGTCACCGGCAGCGTCGATGACGCCACAATGACCCCATCGACGGAGTATTGCTTCAACATCCGCACAGAATTGGCAGGATCAGTTTCATCCGACAGGTTCACAAGCAATGGCCGCAAGCCGGTGTCTTGCAGACCTTTGGTCACAAGATCGAAAACCTCCAGAAAAATCGGGTTTTGAAAGTTGTTGGACACCACCCCGATCATCTTGGTGCGACCGGTGGTGAGGGATGAGGCGAGTGCATTGGGGCTATAGCCCAGTTGCGCCGCCGCTTTCTCGACCTTCTCGCGAGTGCGGGCGGAGACGGAGGCCCCCTCGGTAAAGGTGCGCGACACCGCAGAACGCGAGACACCAGCCTGTTCGGCCACGTCTTTCAGCGTTACTGCCATATCCTTACCTCACCGATGGTTACGTCCCGCGACCTGCCCTAATTCCTGCCTTGTCGTCAATAACGATCAGGCGGCGCCTTCAAACTCAGCACCTGTCTTGGCACCCGTGATGTAGGCCACGATGTCCTGACCGTCCGTCTCCTCTTTACGAAGGTTGGCGACGATGCGACCACGACGGAAGACGATGATCCGGTCCACAAGATCCATCACCTGCCGCATGTTGTGGCTGACAAGGATCAAGGGCTCGCCCTGCTCTTTCAGCGTGCGGATAATGTTTTCAACCTGTGCCGTTTCCTGAACACCCAAGGCCGCTGTCGGTTCGTCCATGATCGTCAGTTTTGAGGCAAAGCTCGCCGTGCGTGCAATGGCCACGCACTGACGTTGACCGCCCGACATCCGTTCAATTGTGTTCTTGATGTTGGGGATCTTAACGCCTGTGCGTTCCAGCGCGTCTAAGGTGTCCTGCCGCATCGCTTTGTAATCGAGCAGGCGGAATGGGCCCAGCCAGTCAAACTTGGTCTTCTCCCGACCCAGAAAGAGGTTGTCCGGCACATCAAGGTGATCGGCCAAAGCCAGTGTTTGGAACACTGTCTCAATCCCTGCTTCACGCGCGTCGATGGGGCCGTTGAAATGAACAGGTTTACCATCAAATATAACATCACCACTAGTGCGTTGTTCCACGCCAGTGATCTGTCGCACGAAGGTGGATTTCCCCGCCCCGTTGTCGCCCATGATCGCCACATGCTCCCCTTTGCGGAGGACGAAGTTGGCGTCGTTCAAAGCCTGCACACCGCCGTAGTGCTTCGTGAGGCCCCTAGTCTCCAGAACGATTTCGTTGCTCATCTCAATGCCTTCCCTAAGCTCGATTTCTCTGTCGGTATTGGTCAAGGATCACAGCCGCGACAATGATCGCGCCCATGGCCATCAACTGATAGGACCCGTCGAGTTTGATGTAGGTGAAGCCAGAGCGGATGACGCCCAGAACCATCGCACCAAGGACGGTGCCGATGATAGAGCCACGGCCACCCTGCAAGCTGATGCCACCGATGACCGCCATCGCGATGGCGAAGAGTTCGTAGAATTCACCCATGCCGGCCTGCGCTGTCACAGCTTTGGAGCTCAGGACGATGCCCGCAAACGCAGCCAGCATAGAGGCGATCATATAAACCATCACCTTGTGGCGCTTCACATTGATGCCAGACATCCGCGCGGCTTCTTCGTTGGAGCCGATGGCATAGGTGTGCTTGCCATAGACGGTGTAGCTCATGATGAATTGGAAGATGATAGCCAGCGCCACGAACCAAACCACAGGCATCATGCCGGAGCCGATCCAAGCGTAGGCATCTGTTGGGAAGGAGACTGGATTACCGCCTGACCACCAAAGCGCGATGCCACGGCAAAAGAGAAACATGCCAAGTGTCGCGATAAAGGGCGGAATGCGGAAATAGGCAATGAAGGTGCCGTTTATCAGGCCGATCATTGCCCCAAAGGCCAGACCAATCACCACCGGCACGACCACCGGCAGGTCCATCGCCCAGGGCCCGAAAACGGCCTTCGGATTCGCAAACCCATTCACTTCGGCTACTTGCGCAAAACTCATCGCGATCATCGCCGTCGCCGCCACAAGGGGGCCGGAGGATAGATCGATCCCTGCCGTAATGATGACTTGGGTCACGCCCAGCGCAATGATGCCGATGATGGCGACTTGAAGAATGATAATTTTTAGACGCGCTTCGTTGAAGATGCTGTCAAAGCGGTCTTTTGTATCGAACAGGAAGCTTTGCCCGTTCATATAAGGGGCCAACTGACCAATCGCTTCAAACACCGCGATTATGATAAACAGCGCAAGAAGGATGTTCAGCTCATTCGGCCACGATCTTTTTGATTTATCAAAGGTTAGACCACCAACGCCTTGGCTTGTGTCAGCCATGCTCGCCTCCCCAGTTTTGTTGGCTAGAAAAGATTGGGCGGCACGACACCGCGCCGCCCAAAATAAAAGGTCAGGTGACCTTAGTTACGAGACATAAACTCGCCCATGTTCGCTGGTGTCACCAGAACAAACGGGATGTAGACTTTACTGTCCACGTCTTCACCAGCGATCAGCTTGAGCGCTGCGTCGATGGAGCCTGTGCCCTGACCAACGGAGTCTTGGAACACGGTGACGTCATAGTCGCCAGCCGCCATTGCGAGCAGAGCGTCCTGAGAGGCGTCAACACCACCGACCTGAACGTCAGCCATGTCCATGCCAGCCGCTTTCATCGCTTGGATCGCGCCGATGGCCATTTCGTCGTTGTTGGCCAGAACGAAGTCAAATGGCTCACCAGAAGACATCCAGTTTGTCATCAAGTCTTGTGCTTCGTCGCGGGACCAGTTGGCAGGTGCTTCATCGATGATTTCCATGAAGTTGCACATGTCCATGCCGATCACGTCATAGACGTCCTTGGACCGCTGAACAGCCGCTTGGTTGGACAGCTGACCGTTCATCAGGTAGCCGCGCGCGCCGTTGCCTTTGCCTTCTGCACGCAGGTTTTTGCAGATTTCAAATGCGGACAATGTACCGGACTCGATTTCGTTCGATGCAACGAAGGCTTGCGTTGCCGGCAAATCGTTCACGTTGTCTGGCTCACGGTTGACGTAGACCAACGGTGTATCGCCAGCAGCCGCAGACACAGCCGCACCAGCAGATGTATCAACGATGTTCACGATGATCGCATCCACGCCTTGCGCGACGAAGTTCTTCACCTGGTCAATCTGCTTGGCCAAGTCGTCTGTCGCGTCTTCTTGCTGGTAGGACAGGCCGTCGATTGTGCCTGCGTATTCCAGCATGCCGGTGCGCAGAACTGTCAGCCAGTTATCGTCGAAGCGCGAAAATGTTGCGCCGATTTCCTGTGACATCGCGGATGTCGCTGTCAGAACCGTCAGGCCTGTCGCGAGTAGATACTTTTTCATGTTTTCCTCCCATGTTTTGGTGTCCGGCACACCTTTTTTGAACCGGAGACCCCGACATGCCAAAGGCGCAGCGGAGCCGACAAATTTAAAATAATGCCTCTGAATTCCCTCCAAGTGGCACCGAAAGCTGCGGTGTTTGAAACATCAAATCACCACAATACAGGTTGCGATTCTCACGGTCGCTGAGGATCAGAATAGATATTTTGCAACCGGTTGCAAGAATAAGTTTCCCGAAGGCCATCAAATTGATCCGAGCTATGGGTTGTCTCCGAATGGTTTTCGGCGGACAACTTCGGTCAACAGAAGCGCAGGCGGGAGGCCGGACATGCAGCAGAACAAACTTCGCCAGATGTTCAACGACGGTGTTCCGATCTTGAATGGCTGGCTGTCCATCGCGAGCCCGTTTTCGGCTGAGATTATGAGCGCTCAGGGCTTTGATAGCTTGACAATTGATGTGCAACACGGGGCGCTCGACTACACCGATCTGTTGCCAATGTTCCAAGCGATGAAGGCGTCCCCCTCGGTCTTGATGGCGCGGGTGCCATGGCTTGATCCGGCACCGATTATGAAATCGCTCGATGCGGGTGCGATGGGGATCATTTGCCCGATGATCAACAACCGCGCGGAGGCGGAGGAGTTTGCGTCCTACATGCGGTATCCGCCGCGCGGACAGCGCAGCTATGGCCCGACACGAGCGCTTTTCGCCTACGCCGACTATCGCCTGAGCGTAAATGACGAGGTGCTGGCGATTGCGATGGTTGAGACAGCTGAAGGCTATCAGAACTTGGAAGAGATCGCCTCAACCCCTGGGATCGACGGCATCTACGTGGGTCCCAGTGATCTGACACTTGGGATAGAACAAGGGCGCCTGCCCGAAGGACTGGACCGCGAAGAGCCAGAGATGATCGAACGTATCCAGCGCATCGCGGGAGTCTGCAAGCAGAACAACATTCTGGCCTGTTTGCATTGCATGACCCCAGAATACGCAACCCGTGCTGTTGGCTGGGGCTACAACTTGACCACCGTTGGGGGCGATGTGCGGTTCATGGCGACTGGCGCTAAGGCGGCAGTAAGCGCCTTTCACGAACAGAATGGGCGTGAGGCGCTGCCAAAAGGCCGTGACCTGAAATACTAACCCACCCTACACGCGCGCCTTTTCGAATGCGGCCCATGCCGCCTCAAATGCTTCAAAGTCAAATCCAGGCTCCCGCGCGGGGCCGAGGATCAGGTGTTCCGTATCCTGCATCTTTTTGATCGCGGCCCCCAGGAGCGGGATCACATCCGGCGGGACGACCACAGCGCCATGGAGATCGGCATGCACAAGATCACCGGGATGGATGGTTAAGCCAAAAACGTTAACGGGACATTGCAGGGCCGTGACGTGGACAAAGCCGTGGCTCGGCCCGATGGAGCCTGCAACGACAGGATACCCCTTTGCCATATCGCCGAGATCGCGCATCACACCGTTGGTCAGAGTGCCCGACATGCCGAACCCTTTGTGGATGGTGGTGTTCACCTCGCCCCAATAGGCCCCAATGGCGTTTGGATAATCCTCATCCTCGATCACGCAGATCGACGGTTTTGGCGCTTCGGCCATTTGTTTGTAATAGGCCATGCGGCGTTCGCGGATCACCTCGGGTGGCTCAGTCGGTGGTGTGACCGCCGCGATCTTGGCGGTTGAGGCATACCCCACAATCGCGGGGTCTTCAGGTGCCGAGCAAAGCATCGTCCCGCGCGTAAAATCATTGAACCCACGCTTGCCTTGCGCCACTTCGATGGCGTTGCAAACGGTCGGTGTGTCGATAGCGCGCAAGAGCGTCAGGAGGGCATCATCCATTTGGGATCTCCTTCAGCCACGCTTGGAGCGCGGCGGTTGTGGCTTCGGGTTGTTCGAGGGTGGGCAGATGTCCTGCGCCCTTGAGGATGGTCAGGGTCGCGTGGGGCATCAGGTCGTACATCAGCGTGTGGCGATGCACGGGACAAAGCGCATCGTCCTCACCGCAAAGAATCAAGGTTGGGCCTTTGTAACCTTTGAGCGTCTCTTGCTGATCTGGGCGGGTGGCGAGGGCGCGGGATTGTTTTTCAAAAGCATGTGCGCCCAAGCCCAAGGCCATATCCATGCAGAGGTCGAGAATGTCGCCCCGCTGCGGTGTGTCGGCCAGATAGTTGGGCTTCATCTCATCCCGCATCACAGAAACCAGTTTGCCTGCTTTCACGCGGGCAATCTGGGGCGTGCGGTCCCCTGCGATTTTCGGGTGCTCCGCCTTGGGGTTCGTATCCATAAGAGCGACGCCAGCGACGCGGCCGGGCGCTTGGCGGATCACCTCCATCGCGACGATACCGCCCATCGACAGCCCTACCAGTGCGAAACGGTCAGGGGCGTTGGTCAGAACGTCAGCAGCCAGTGCTTTCACCGTGTCATGCGCATGGATGGAGAGGGTTGTCACTGCCCTGCCCTTGCTCAAGGCGTTGATTTGCAGCGCAAAAAGGCGGGCGTCGCACATCATACCCGGCAGAAGTACGAGCGGCGTCATGTGACGAGCGCGGCCCCTTCGGACAACGCGCAGAGTTTGGCATAGGCAATCTCAGGATCAACCGCACCAAAGCCGGCGAAAGTGCCAAAGCCGCAGTCAGACCCTGCGATCACGCGGTCTGCACCGACGATATCTACGAAGCGTTGGGTGCGCTGGGCGACGAGTTCGGGATGCTCCACAAAATTGGTGGTGGTGTCGACGACGCCCGGCACTAGAACCTTGTCCGCAGGAATGTCGGCCTTGCGGTCGCGGAAGACAGTCCACTCGTGACCATGGCGCGGATTTGAGGTTTCAAACAGCACATAGCGGGCTTTGGCAGACATCAGCGTGTCGAACATCTTGGCCATTGGAATGTCGCAGACATGCGGGCCTTCGTAGTTGCCCCAGCAGATGTGGATGCGCACCTTTTCAGCCGGGACATCTGACAGCGCGTGGTTCAACGCCTCAACATGGGAGCCTGCGATTTTCAAGAACTCCTCATCGCTTAAGTCATTGAAAAGCATATGTCTTGAGAGCGCGAGGTCGGGGCAATCGAGTTGCAGATCAAGGCCACTGGCGACAATGGTTTCGTATTCCACCTTCATCGCGTCCGCAAGGGCGGCGAGGTATTCGTCGCGGCTGCTGTAATAGTCGTTCTGCAAGAAGAGCGAAATCACACCGGGTGAGGCGGCGTTCATAAAGCCGTGTTCGACACCGTGTTCGGCCATCGCGGTTTTGAGGTTTGAGATGTCTTTTTCCAACTCGCCTTGGCCTTTGGACTTCACCTCCGCCACGCACATCGGGCGGGCGTATTGTGGGGTGCCGCCATCGTCGGCCAAGCGTTTGAGAAACGTGGGGAATTTCTTCAAATCGGCGGGGGCATTACGGGGGCTGTCGCCGTCGAAACCAGTGTAGCGGTCTTTGACATAAGTGGCATAGCTGATCTTGGAGGTCTCACCGTCGCTAACGATATCAACACCCGCATCGACCTGTTTGCGGACCGTCTCTGACACTGCTGTTGTCATACAAGCGTCAAAAGCGTTTTGGTCATACTCTTTGCCGTGTTCACGGGCAAAAATGCAATCCACAACCTCTTGCGTGCGGGGAAGTGAACCCACGTGTGAAGTTAGAATTTTGGTCATGGGTTCCTCCCCCAAAAAGTCAGTAAAATAACGTACACCTAGCGTATACACAGAGTACACAGGGCGAATGTACGTTGCACACTAGCCGAGCCACGTATCGCCTGCTGGATCGTCATTGGAAAAAACGCGGTAAAGCGAGGCTTCGCCAGTCATGGCCGGATAGAGCGCGTGCGCGGTGCCCGGTGGCACGGCGCAGGTGTCACCCGGATTGAGCGTAGTAGAACCGCTCATCCAATCGAGCCGCCAATGTCCCCGCATCGGCATCAAGATGGTGTGGTGGTTGTGGGTATGTTCGTTGGGTGAGATGGACCCCCTGCTCAGCAGCTCAACTTCAAACCCCGGTTTGTCGCGCAAGATGCCGTTTTCCCCAATCACCTTCGCGGGCTGCTTGTCGGATAGCGCCATCAAGTCCCAATAGCGGGCAACGTAATGCGGCACCACGTCGAGGGTTGAGGGTTCGGGGAAGGCTTTGAGTTCCTCATCAGTCAAAAGCGGCATCGGCTTTATCCCGTCGGGGAGGGAAACGCCTTTCTTGCTGTCGTATAGCTTGCCGTTCTCCCCAAGCACTAAGCCGTGGTCGGTGGCGTCCTCGATCACCTGCGGGGCCCAGATGACACCGCCGCCTGCATCGTCGCCGCCAAGGATCGCCATGATCATCCCGTAGTCGATGCCGATGTTCTCAAACCCGCGGAAGATACCCGTAGGGATGTTGAATATATCGCCTTCTTCCAGAACGACTTCGCCCGCATCCCCCCAACGGCCCCAGAAGAACCGCCAGCGGCCTTTGAGGACAAAGAACACCTCTGCCGTGCGGTGCGAATGCAGCGAGTTGCGGCATTTCGGCGGTTGACCAGCAGCACCGATGTTGAAGCCAGGCGTGTCTTGGATATGGACGTGCTGATCGGCAGATTCAGACACGCCGCCCCCAATGATGGTGAAGTTTTCTTTTTGGTTGGAACCGGGCGTGTGCGCGTCGATGAACGCCGTTTTGCAAGGGCGCAAATCGCCATAGCGGACTATGCGGGCTTCCATTTCTGTTGGTGTCATCGCTGTCTTCCTTATCCTGTCGCCAGAACGATCTGCTTCCAGATCGCTGTTTCATCGAACAACGTGTATTCGCGGCGGATGCCCCATGGGCCAAACTCCACATGGGTTGAGCCCATGACATAGACCTGAGCGCCGCTGGGTGCGCCAAACGTGCCCCATCCGTCGTGCTTGCCCCAAAGCCCCCAGCGGATTGCAGCACGTGGCGGCATCATAGGATCTTCACGCCCAATCTGGTGTTCAATCTTGAATTCCGCATTGGGGAAGGATGCACGGAGGCCCATCCAGAATTTGTCAGCCCCATCATGGGACAGCGTGGTCACACCACCTGGATATTCAAGGTTCGCTGCGCGGTCATATTCCTGCGGGATCACATTGAATTCAGCGTTCATGATGCGGGTCAGAACGTAAGCATATTTCTGACCCCACTCATTATCATTGCCTCGCCCTTTGTAAGGGCCGTCGATGTCAATCTTTGGCGTGAACGGCTTCACACATTTGTCCGCGCCGCCTTCCCGCTCAATCAGATCAGCGGCGTACTCTTTCGGGTCCCATCCCAACTGACGCACAATCGCGCCTTGGTCGCGGATCAGCCATTCATCGTTGATCTGATTGTTGATTGCATGACAGTCGGCGATGATCCGGTAGTCGAGCTTTTTACCCGTTGCCTTACCGTAGACACCATCATGGGCATGGGTAGCCGTTGTGTGGAGACGGTGGGAACTGAGCATCCCCTCTTCCGGTGTTCCAGACCAGATGACATCTTCGCCAAAAAGCGTGCGATCGGGAAACTCCGCCAATGTAGCCATTGTCGCAGCGATAACGCCTTGATTGCCTTTGACCACACTGCCTGGCGACCGTACGGGAATTTCAGGCGCGTAATAGTCATGCAGCGTGCCAATCCCGCGATCTTCCCAAATCTCTTTCGTGATCCCGATGATGTAGTCCGGAAAATCGGTGAACCGGTTTGAAAAACCTTTCATGGTGTCCATCCTTCTGGGCGTCTTGCAGAACCGCGTGCGATCAGCGGCCCTTGAATTTCGGTCTTTTGCGGTGTGCGGGTTGGATCGTTGATTTGATCCAAAAGCGTTTCAATGGTGGTTGTCACCATCTTATTGACGGATTGGCGAACGGTGGTCAGGTTGTAGGAGGCCCAAGCCGCCATAGGCACATCATCGTATCCAACGATCGAGATATCGTCCGGAATACGCAGCCCCATCTCAAACCGCAGTGTATCCATGACGGCGAAGGCCATGTGATCGTTGCCGACAAATATCGCATCGGGCGGTGTCGGGTCGGTCATCAGATCGCGGGCCGCTTCGGACGCCGCTTCGCGGGAATAGAGCCCGTCGATTTCCGCATGTACCTTTTGGCCCGCAGCCTCAAGTCCAGCCCTGAACCCAATCGCACGGTCCCGTCCGGTGGAGGATCCGGCCCAACCACTGATATGCGCGATCCGTTTGTGACCCCCTGCCACAAGGAACTCCGCCACCTTGCGGCCCCCCTCGGTATTGGCCGACGTCACAGCAGACAGCCCGCTGCCATCAAGGCCACGGTTGAACAGCACCACCGGAATCCCTGCAAGACGGGCACGATCAGCAAGGGTTGAGCTCATCGAGACGGACGCCGCAATGATGCCATCGACTTGATAGTCCATCAACTCTTGCACTAGATTATCGACCCCATCGATGGAGTTTGGCGCGGTGAAGATAAGGACGTGGTAGCCCTGTTTCTGAAGCTCATTCGACAACAGTTCGAGCGCCACGGGATAAAAGTGGTTGTTCAGGTAAGCCACCACCAACCCGATGATCCGGCTTTTGCCAGACACCATTGCGCGGGCAAGGACGTTGGGCCGATAGCCCAGTTCCTCTGCCGCAGCTTTCACCTTTTCAACCGTTTTGGCAGAGGCGGAGGCACCGGGTGTAAAGACGCGGCTGACCGCCGACTGGCTGACGCCAGCGCGGGCTGCAACTTCTGCCGATGTGACCTTTGCCTGTGCCATTAGTCTGCGGTCCACCCCGCATCCAGCATCATGTGCGTGCCGGTCATCAGTGCAGAGGCATCTGACGCCAAGAAGACGGACGCGCCCATGATATCTTCCACCTCGCCCACGCGACCAAGTTTGATCTTATCCATGATCCACGCCTTCTTTTCAGGGTCCTCAAAGGTGGGGCGTGTCAGGTCGGTCACGATGAACGTGGGGCAGATTGTGTTAACGCGGATGCCGTATTTACCCCACTCAATCGCTTGGGCTTTTGTCATGCCTTCAACGCCGTGCTTGGTAGCGCAGTAGACAGCACGTTCTTGTCCGCCGACGTATCCCATCTGGGACGAAATCGTGATCAGGCTTCCAGGCTTGTCCGCAGCGATCAGTTTCTTGGCAATCGCTTGGTTCAGGAAATACGCGCCTTTGAGGTTGATACCCGTTACTGCGTCGAAATCAGGCGCGTTGGTTTCAAGTGACGGACCGTGGCGGGCGAGGCCCGCCGCGTTGAGAAGGATGTCGTAAGGTTCCGCATCCGCGACGGCCTTTTGCACGGCATCCACGTCAGAGACATCCAGTGGCATCACATCGGACGACCAGCCTTTGGCTTGGATGTCGTCGTGCAGCGCCTCCAGCTTATCCGCGCGACGGGCGGATAGGGTCACATGGGCGCCTGCTTCTGCCAATGCAACAGCGCAGGCCAAGCCAATGCCAGAAGAACAGCCAGCGACCAGCGCGCGTTTACCATCAAGGCGAAATGAAGGGGTTTTGGGCAAAGACATCAGGGGGCTCCTACAGGGAATGGGACGGTGCCCAGCACGCGGGCTTTGTTAAATTCGCGCATGCGGGCCAGAACGTCGACCCCAATTTTCCGGTAGAGATCCAACAGATCAACCAAGACCCAGTTTTCACGGATTTTGCCGTTTTCGACCCGCCAAAAATCAAGCGAGCAGAGCGTGACCTTCTGCCCGCTGGGCGCGATGCCCATCCAGCCATCACAGGTTATCGTTTGCGTCATATTGGGCCAGCCGGTGACGGCACAATAGGCGTTATCGCCGAAGAAGTGATGGGTAATCTCGTCCTCATGACGACCACGGTCGGGCATAGCCGCAAGGAATGGGATTTGATGCCAATTGCGGAAGCCCGCTGTGCCCCTCCCCGTCCCAATGCCAGCGGGGCCGTACCAGTTCATCTTTTCGTGCCAGAACTTCGGCAATTCCATCACCTCTGGTCCGCCCTGGTTGGGGTGGCGGATCATATGGGTGAGCATGTCGATGATCAGTTGCTGGCTGGCAGCACTTTGATCCGCGTCACGCGGCGCACGGGACGTGCCATCGGCGGTAGCTGGTCCAGGGACGAACATCTCTCGGCCGAGGCTCGGCGCCATAGGCCATGCCCCTGCTTGCATCATCAGTTCGGGAATATCCCAGATCGCCTGAACCTCGACGATTTTATCGTCCTCGAAG
Source organism: Cognatiyoonia sp. (assembly GCF_965661665.1). Classification (NCBI taxonomy): domain Bacteria; kingdom Pseudomonadati; phylum Pseudomonadota; class Alphaproteobacteria; order Rhodobacterales; family Paracoccaceae; genus Cognatiyoonia; species Cognatiyoonia sp. The sequence continues at coordinate 33,597 of NZ_CBFIEO010000017.1, forward strand.
CGGTAGAATTCATGGAATCGCATATGCGCCAGATGGCCAGTCGGTGGGATATCAAGAAGCGGTGCGACGAAGGTGCCAACATAATGCCCACCGCAACCGACCCAAGCGTTGCCCTGTTCATCTTCACCCCCGATGACGATCCAATCGCGACGTTCGACATCTGGGAAGGCTTCCGTGAGTGGGGATAGCACCGTCTGCCCAAAAGCCGTGGGCCCTGTCAAATCGCCAAACGGATGGCACATATGGATCGTGCAATCAGGCGCCATTACAGCGTGCAGTGCAGCCTGAACCGCGTCAGCATCACCGGCATAAAGGGCGGCGCGATAGGGATCGAGCAGCGCCTGGTTATGCCGGTGGGCGCAGGTCATCCAGCGGCGTGGCCGTAAGGCACATTCTTGCCGCCGTAACGACGGACGCGCAGGTTACATTGTTCCGCATGCCCCACGAAGCCTTCCAGCATACATAGGCGGGAGCCATATTCACCAACCAAAGCTGCAGCTTCATCCGTCGTGACGCGCTGATATGAATGGGTTTTGAGGAACTTGCCGACCCATAGACCACCAGTATAGCGCCCCGCCTTCTTCGTTGGCAGCGTGTGGTTGGTGCCGATTACCTTGTCGCCGTTGGCCACATTGGTGCGCGGGCCGAGGAACAGCGCGCCGTAAGAGTGCATGTTCTCAAGGAACCAATCATCGCGGTCGGTCATGATTTGAACGTGCTCGTAAGCCGTATCATTGGCGACCTGCAACATCTCTTCATACGTGTCGCAGACAAAGATATCGCCGTAGTTGTCCCAAGACGCCAACGCCGTTTCTGCCGTCGGGATGATCTTTAGGATGCGATCAATCTCAACCAATGTTTCATTGGCCAGTTTGCGTGAGTTGGTGATCAGCATCGCGGGGGAGTTATAGCCATGCTCCGCCTGACCCAGCAGATCGGTAGCACACATTTCGGCATCGACGGTTTCATCTGCGATCACTTGAGTTTCGGTCGGACCAGCGAAGAGGTCGATACCGACCCGTCCGAAAAGCTGTCGCTTCGCTTCAGCGACAAACGCGTTACCGGGGCCCACGAGCATATGCACAGGATCAATCGTTTCGGTCCCGATGGCCATAGCGCCCACAGCCTGAATGCCACCCATGACGTAAATCTCATGCGCGCCGCCCATCTGCATCGCGGCGACGATGGCGGGATGTGGTTCGCCGTTAACTGGCGGGGCGGAAGCGATGATGCGCGGAACGCCAGCAACGTTCGCCGTCAGAACCGACATATGCGCAGACGCCACCATCGGGAATTTCCCGCCCGGCACATAGCAGCCCACCGATTGCATCGGGATATTCTTGTGACCCAAGATAACACCCGGCATCGTTTCAACCTCAACATCCGTCATCGAAGCACGCTGCGCCTCCGCAAAGTTTCGGATTTGGGTTTGGGCGAACTTGATGTCTTCCATATCGCGGGTTGATACCTTTTGCATCGCCGCTTCAATTTCAGAAGCGTTTAGGCGGAACCGCTCAGGCTCGTACCCGTCGAACTTTTTGGACAGGTCACGAACGGCCGCATCACCGCGTGCTTCAATGTCGGCCAACGTCGCCTCTACGACGGAGCGAACTTTCGCGTCCTCTTCTTTCTTTTCAGCTTCGGGTTTGCTTTGCTTCAGATGCTCAATCGCCATCGGATCATCCTCGGGTTTCGGGTGTTGGCGGCGTCTTTTCACCGCGGTCATAAGCTTCCCAGCCTTCGCCGTTGAACACATCAACGCCGAGTTGGGCGAGTACGTGGGGAAAATCGACCATCACCCAATTGTCGGTAATTTTGCCGTCTTCGACTTTCCAGAAATCCATGTAGCGGATGTTGATCCGCTTTCCGGTGGGGGCGACGCCCATAAAGGTGCCGGAATGCGTCGCCTCTTGCCGGCCAAAGGCCGCGGCCCATTCGCCCATGTAAAGGCGGGATTCGTCCACGCAAACCTTGTCAGAAAATGCCGCTTGGAACGGCTTTTGCCAATTGTCCTGAAACTCGCGCAGGCCTTCTTTGGTGCCGCAACCAGTGTTGCCCATCCAAGAGAATGTCTCGGAAAAGAATTCCCCAATATCGGCGATCCGGTGATCGTTCAGGCCGTCGACCATGCCCTCGATAACCGCGCGGGTGGCTTCAGTTTTTGACATATCGGTGTCGCGGCTGAGGACAGCTTGTTCTGGACGTGATCCCTTCATCCTTTGACAGCCCCCGCCGTGAGGCCGCTAACAATCTGGCGCTGGAACAGCATAACCAGAATGAAGATCGGGACGGAGGCCGAAACCACAGCCGCCACTGCAAACATCACCTGACCTTCGGTGTAGGTTGAACCCAAGAAGGCCGCAATGGCAGGCACCATCGTGCGGTTGCTTTCCGACAGCAACATCGAGGTCACGATAAAGTCGTTGTAAGCCAGCAAGAAGCTGAAGAGGCCGGTGGTGATCACGCCCGGCCACATAACGGGTACGATGACAAAGCGAAAAGCTTGAAACTGCGTACACCCGTCAACCTTGGCGCTTTCGTCCAGCTCTTTCGGGATGTTTTGGAAGAAGGAATGAAGCATCCAGAGGGTGAAGGGCTGGTTCATTGCAACCAGCGCAATGATGGCTGTGGGCAGGATGCCCCAGACGTTCCATTCAAACGCTGGCAACAGATAGCCCGCAACCAATGTCACCTGTGGCAAAGCACGGAAAATGAGCGCAATGATGAGCAGCCAGAATGTGTAGTGGAAGCCGGAACGGGATAGTGCATAGCCCCCCAGTGTGCCGATAGTAAGCGATGTGCAGACCACGAAGAAACACACGATGAAGGTGTTGAGTACAGAGCGCCAGAACTCCTCTTGAATCCATGCGCCTTCGTAACCGGCGAGCGTGAAGGGTGACCCATAGGTCGCCTCCGTCCTCGGGCCAGTTAGCGCATCCGACCAATTCGTGATAGAAAAGAAATCAAGCTCCACCTTGAAGCTGCCCCATGCCGTCCAGAGGAACGGAAAGGCCGCTGCGAGGAGCCAGAGGACGAGGAACGCATAGGTCGCGATCTTCAAGCCAAGGGGCGTTGATTGAGCTTTGCTGGCCATTACGCTTTCCCCTTAAAGTCGCGCCATGTACGCGTCAGGACTGGCGTCAGAAGGATGGCGACGCAGATGATGATCAGGACCGATGTGGCCGCCGCAGCTGAAAGCTGTCGCGTTTCGCCCCCAAGATCGTTCAGAATGATGTAACTGAGCGTTGTGGCATGAGCAGAGGCTGAGAAGCCGATGATCGGCTCAAGGACGCGGAAGTTGTCCATGATGTTGATGAGCGCGACAAAGGTGACGAGCGGCATCAGGTGTGGCACGATCACAAAACGCACTTGTTGGAACCGCGAGGCGCCGTCGATCTGTGCGGCTTCCAATTGGTCTTTCGGCAGAGTTTGCAGGCCCGCATAGAAAACGACAAAGGCGAAGGGCGCGGAGTGCCAGATGCCCCAGACGATGATCGCGATCCACATCAACGGTGTAGAGGCTTTGATCGACAGGTCGGGGTCTTGGGCAAGCCACGAGATCGAGTTGCCGATAATGCCCCGCGCGTCGATCATCCAGAAAAGCACGAGGGAGCCGATCAGCGCAGGCACCGTAAAAGGCAGCAGTGAGAAGAAGATCACGAGGCCCTTGAGCCTCTGCGTCAGTGTGTTGACGGCCAGAGCGATGAGCAGGCCCAGCAGGATAACGAAAGGTGTGACCACGAAGGTGTAGGTAAGCGTGAACGCCATCGCGCGGTAGAATGGCAAGTTGTTAAGATCGGAGAGGAATTCCCCGTAGGTCTCGGACGTGCGCCATGCCTCGCCCACTTCGGCAAAGGCGAGGTGGCCGCGGTCTTTGTAAATATCCAATCCGACAAATCGGCCCAAGGGTTTGGCATCGCGGATCGCGGCGGTCGCATCTTGGTCAATTATTGTGGATTCTTTGCACCCAAACGGGTCGCAGTTTTCAACGGTGATCAGCACCGCTTCATGGGGCGCGAACACAGACTGCGTCAGGATCGACGCAATCGGCAAAGCAATAAACAGCAGCATGGCCAGCCCAGTGGGCAGGAAAAACCAAAAGAAGGTACGATGTTTCATAGGTCGTGCCGTTCGTTGCGTGAAAAGAAAAGGTGGGAAGGGCGCGGGCGCCCTCCCCCATCGTCATGGGCTACTTACTGGAGAAAGCCTTTTTCTTTTGCCGCAGCGGTATATGCAGATGTGATGTCTGCCAGAGCTTGCTCTGCAGACTCGTTGCCTTGCATAAAGTCAGATAGCTCAGCACCAAGAGCGGTGTGGAACAATGGCTGCTGTGGAAGAGATGGATAAGGATTAGAATTACCACTAGCCGCTGCGAACACACCAATCGCTGCTTCTGTTGGCTCGTAACCATCGATCAACCAAACAGCTTGTGTCGCTGTTTCTTCGTCTTGAATGACTGCCGGGCGGATTGCGTGGACAAGAGCGATGAAGCTCGCTTCTGCTTCCTCATCAGAAATGTTCTTTGCGATTGAAAAACCGTCCCACCACAAAGTCGTCGCATTGCTGTCAGATCCACCGGCCGTCATTGGGCCGGCAATAGCAAAACCGTCGATCACTTCCTGTGGGACGCCTTCAGCTGCTGTCATTGTGGCAGCACGGCTGCCCCACATGTTCATTAGGGCCACGTTACCAGCGCGGTATTCCGCATTTGTCGCGTTTGAATCGTGTGTTAGGAAGTCTGGGTTCATGTACTCAGACAGAGCCTTCATCATGTTCAAGGCAGCAACGGCCTGATCGTTTTCGATTGCCAACTCAGCTGTGCCTGGCTCATAAATCTCACCACCATGGCCGAAGTACATGTTAATGAACTCTGTCGCGAGGTTCCAACCGGATGCATATGCACCACCGACTGGATATTCCATAATGCCTTGGTCACGGATCATCTTGGCTGCTGCCAACATGTCTTCGTAGGTTTCTGGCACGTCGACACCAATTTGCTCAAGCACGTCGGCACGATAAACAAGGTGCTGAGCGTTTGCCATGAACGCGACAGCCATGATCTCACCATCGATTGTTATCAATTGGTTTGGCTTCAGACCACCACCGTGCTTTGCAACAAGGTCATCCAGAGGACGAACAAGGTCTTCGTTCATAACTGCAGTCAATACGGAGTTGTTGTTGATAACTGCAGTAAATTCCGCAGGGTTACCTTGCATGCCCGGAATGTTAATTTTCTGGTGATCAGCGGTAAGGTTTGTAGATACCTCTGCGCCAGAACATTCTTGTGCCCCGGCGCCAACTGTCTGAATCGCTGGGAATTCATTACCAACGATGCTGACGCGTGCGTTGATTTCGCAAGCTGCGGCAGATGTTGCTGTCAAGATAGCCAGAGCGCTGGCTGTGGTTAGTGATTTAAGAAACATACTTCTCTCCCTGTTTCCATTTTGCGGAATGCACCTTGCAATCGTGCATCCCTTTCTTGCCCTCCACTAATCTGGCGAAGGACCTTTTGGGGGTTAATCCCCAATTCGTTCACCTGTGTCTGCATGGAACAGGTGACATTCTTTTGCTGGTATTTCGAACGTGACCGTGTCGCCGATATCGGCACGGAACGCTTTGTCAGCCTTGGCGCTGACCAACGCCCCCCCAATGCGCACGCTGACCATTGTCGCGTCACCTAAAAGCTCAAGCGTGTAAATTGGCGCTGTGATCTGACCCTTTGCAGAGGGGACGATCGCATCTTCGGCGCGGAATCCAAGGGTCACAGGCCCGTCTGGCGCGGTGAGGCCCGAAATCTCGGTCCCGGCGGCGTGGAACGTCCCACCTTTCATTTCACCGTTAATCAAGTTCATCGCGGGCGATCCGATAAAGCTGGCCACAAAGCGGTTGGCAGGCTTGTCATAAATCTCTGTCGGGCTGCCTACCTGTTGCACAACACCCTTTTCCATCACGACCACACGATCGGCGAGTGTCATGGCCTCGATCTGGTCATGGGTGACATAGATTGTGGTCACTGACAGCTCATGACTAAGGTTCTTGATCTGCGCACGTGTGGACACGCGCAGTTTCGCATCAAGGTTAGACAGCGGTTCGTCCATCAAGAAGGCATTGGGTTCACGCACGATGGCACGGGCCAGTGCTACACGCTGCCGCTGACCGCCTGACAGCTCTGCAGGTTTGCGGTGCAAGAAATCATCAAGTTCCACCATGCCGCTGGCGCGCATGACCTTTTTCTCATGATCCGCTTTCTTGCCGCCGTCACGAACCCGCAACGGGAAGCGGATATTTTCATAAACGTTCATATTCGGGTAGAGCGCATAGCTTTGGAAGACCATCGCTACGTCGCGGTCTTTCGGTTCAAGACTGTTGACAACCTTGCCATCCACAAGGATTTCGCCATCGGTCGGGTCTTCCAGACCTGCAATCATACGCATCGTCGTTGTCTTGCCGCATCCTGACGGACCAAGCAGCACCAAAAACTCACGATCTGCAATTGTCAGATTGAAATCGTCCACACCGACGAATGATCCCCAGCGCTTGGAAACATGACGCAGTTCAATCTCGGCCATATGGGCCCCCTTTATGGAATCACGTAATTTTGCATACGTTTGCAAAAAAGGTAGACTTGTGACTGGGCGTTGGGCAAGTTCTTTTTTGAAAACGACCCAATCACCATGACATGGAAAAGACGAAGTGACTGATTTTAAATCCGAAAAAACACTTATCCAAGAATATTATAACGCGCTGGATACCGCACCTTTGGACCAAATTGCGGGCGTTGAGCAAACCTATGCCGCCGACACGTATGTCTGGCGCGGGTTTCACCCATTTGGTGAGCTGACAAATCCCGCCGAGGTGGCCAACATGTTTTGGGTCCCGCTGCGCACCAGCTTGACCCGCATTCAGCGCCGCTTGGACATTTTCTTTGCAGGCACGAATGAGCTGGACGGCCATGCCAGCACTTGGGTCGTATCAATGGGTCATCTTATGGGGCTTTTTGACCAACCGTGGTTAGGCGTCAAACCGACATGCAAGATGGCTATGCTGCGCTATTGCGCGTTTCATCGTGTTGAAGGTGGCAAGATTGCTGAACAGATGATGTATTTCGATCTGCCCCATTTGATGGCGCAGGCTGGACAATCCCCCTTCCCCGTCCAAACAGCGGCACATATGGTTCAGCCTGGGCCGATGACACACACTGGTTTGCTTTTTGAGGCGCAAGATCCGGCCGAGGGCCAAGCGACCCGCGATGCGATCAACCGAATGGTTGCCGATCTTGGACAGTGGAATTTAGGTTTGCCTTTGGAGGAAGAGCTGGCACTGAGCTGGCACGACGACATGTTGTGGTGGGGGCCAGAAGGGATCGGCGCAAGCTACACCATCGAACGCTATGCCAAGCAACATTCCGGCCCGTTCCGCGCGGCATTTTCGGACCGGTCTAAAACCAATCACATCGCCCGTGTGGCCGAAGGCGAGTTTGGCGGTTTCGCTGGTTGGCCCAACTTCACCGCCACCCTGTCCGGCCGATTTATGGGGCACGAACCCACCGGCAAACGGGGGGAGTTTCGCGTGATCGATCTCTATCGGCGCGAAGGAGACAAGCTGGCTGAAAATTGGATTTTTATCGACCTACTCCATTTCTGGAAAACTCAAGGCGTCGATTATCTGGCAGAGGCGGCTACTTAAGCGCGCGGCTGAGGAAGGCTTTTGTTTCGTCCCTTTGCGGGCTGTCAAAAAGCACGTTTGGCGGTCCTTCTTCGATGACCTTGCCGTCCTTTAGGAAGCACACCTTATCCGCAGCCTGACGCGCAAATCCCATCTCATGTGTGGCTAATACCATCGTCATTCCTTGTGCCTTCAGCATCAAAAGAACATCAAGCACCTCTCCCACCAATTGCGGATCAAGGGCAGAGGTGATCTCATCAAACAGCATCACCTCTGGCTGCATGGCGAGCGCACGGACAATGGCCACCCTTTGTTGCTGACCGCCAGACAGTTGATCGGGATAGTTTTCCATCCGGTCGGCCAGCCCGAACTTTTCGAAAAGCGCTTCAACATCAGGCCGAATATCAGCGCGGTATTGCCCGTGCACGCGTCGCGGGGCAAGCATAGCGTTTTCAAGGGCCGTCATATGCGGGAAAAGGTTGTAGCTTTGAAATACCATGCCGATCCGCGACCGCACGACCTGCGGATCTAAACCGGGGACGGCGATATCTTCGCCGTCCAAGAAAATCTCCCCATCCTCGATAGGTTCCAAAAGATTGATACAGCGCAGAAGTGTCGATTTGCCCGCACCTGACGCGCCAATGAGGCAGACCATCTGCCCCTGTTCCACATCAAGATTTATCCCGTCGCATACGGTGTTTTCGCCAAAGCGTTTGACGACTGATCTCAATGCAAGCTTCGCCATCAGCGCCGCTCCTGCGACTGGCGCGCCATCAGGTAATCCGCGTAACGGGTGGCAGGAATCGTCACGACCAAAAAGATGATCGCTGCCCCAACATAGGGCGTGAAATTGGCCAAAAGCGATTTGAACACGCCCGCCTGCCTGAAAATCTCAACCGGCCCAATGAAGCTGAGGAGCGAGACATCTTTTTGCAAGGCGATCAGCATATTCATTTGGCTGGGCACCACGTTGCGGATCGCCTGCGGCAATACAACATCACGCATCATCTGACGTTCTGACAGACCCAGCGACAATGCCGCGGACCGTTGGCTGTAGTGCACGCTGTCGATGCCGGAGCGGAAGATTTCAGCGACATAGGCCGAATAGGTCAGGATCAGCGCAAGCGATCCCCAGATATAGGGGGAGTTCCACGGGCGCGGCAAACCCAGTCCCGGTATGCCGAAGCCGATCAGATAGACGGTCAAAATCACCGGCACGCCACGGAAGACATCCGTAAACACCACACCAAAGATGCGCAGCGGAAAAAGGGCGGGCGATTTCACGTCGCGTGCCAAGGCAATCAGCAACCCAAGGATCGCAATCGCAGGGGCCGACCACGCAAAGATCATCACGTTGATCTTGAAAGCCTCAAGCAACTTCGGAAAAGACTTCGCCAAGACATCCCAATTGAAAAAGCTTTTCTGAACTTTCTCCCACCCTGGCGTCATCGGCACAAAGATAATCAGCGCCAGAACCACCAACACCGTACTAACGCTGGCAATGATCAGCGATCGACGGAGTTGGTGGTGTTCATAGCGCTCGCGGCGAGTCAGCCCCGCCGCTTTTGGGTCAGCCATACTACTTGATCAGCGGCACACCGGTGGTGTCTTGCAACCATTCCGCCTCGATCGCAGCCAAGGTACCGCCTTCGGTCAAAGCGGCCAGCGCCTCATCCACGCATGCTTTCAACGGGTTGCCTTCTTCCATCAGCATGCCGAACTGATCAGGGTTGTCGCCGGAATCCGCTGGGAACTGGCCTATGACCTTTGACCCTTCGATCATCACCGCACTCAGGAACAGTGCTGTCGGCAAGTCAAAAAGTGCCGCATCGATTTGGTTTGCCGTCATTGCAGCGTTCACGTCCGCATTGTCACCATAAAGCAGCAGGTCGCTATCTGGCTGAATCACATCGTTGAGCTTCGCCACCGCAGTGGTTGACCCAACCGCGCCCCACTTCAGGCCTTTCAAGGCCTCCAAGGTTGGCATTGTTTCAACAGCACCGGGGCTGACCAGCACGGCCATCGGCGCGCTGTAATAAGGGGCTGAGAAGTCAACAACTTCGTCACGTTCAGCGGTGATCGAATACTGCTGCATGTTCATATCGAAATTCTTGGCACCCGGTTGGATCGCCTCATCAAAGGATGAGCGCACCCAAACCACGTCTTCTGCAGCAAAGCCCATTTCGGCTGCCACGGCATAGGCCACAGCCGCCTCAAACCCCTGCCCGCTTTCAGGCGCATCGTCCATCACCCAAGGATAGTAAGCCGGATTGCCCGTTGCGATGGTGAGCGTGCCTTCGGTCAGCGTCTTACCAGCCGCGCAGTGCCCGCCAGCGAAAGCCGATGTGGCCAAAGCAGTGGTCGCCAGTGCGAGTACAATAGCTTTTGTCATGATGTCGATCCTCTTTATCCTAGTCGCCAAAAGTCTATGGCGGGTCCGTGAGGGAGTCTAGGGCCAGAGGATCAACGCAATTTAAGAGCGGTGGGGCTTCTCACGCAGATACTCTGTCCAGCATGGGACAGGCTCTACCTTCAGGAAAGTCTTGAGACGTGAAGTGAGGGATTTGAGGAGTGCAGACATGACGCGGCTCCATTCGTTCAGCGGTTGTTGCCTGCGCTTTACGCCTGTCTTGGCGGGGTGTACACCACCGTTTTTTGCATAGCCGGTTTGCGTGGCTTGGGAACAACCCAAGCTATTCACAGATATTTTCAGCGATAAAGCAGTTGTTCCCAATGCAAAAACCCCAACCTTCGGCCTTGACCTCTTGCGAGCGTTCGCCAAACTCTGCGTCAATCACAACAACATCTTGGATCTTATCAAACCGGAAGATCCGCTTTG
>NZ_CBFIEO010000017.1:44110-61573 GCF_965661665.1 Cognatiyoonia sp.
GATTCGTAGTCCTGCCCGCTGGTACACCCCTTCAACTGCCAACAATGAAGGTAAAGCTGCCCGTTGTTGCCAAGCCCCACCTGATACACGTCAACGATTCGCGGCTCGCAGCCTTTAAGCTGGTTCAGGCGAGGACGAGGAGTGATTTTTTTATGCTGGCGCTTTCGATATCGTGGTTTCTTCAAAGGTTAAGGTTTGAAACCACCCATGGCCAGAATTGTTTCAGTCAAGGGCATTTAACTTTTTCTCGGCCACCTCGAATGGAATGCACCATTTGGCTTGGCAAGCAAGATACACATCCGCGACCTGTTAGCAGATCGATACATACAAAAAGCCCCGCAGTTTTCTGCGGGGCTCTAGTAATTTGAATGAGCCGGGGCTCCGCAAGTTCGACGCTCAAATAGGTCCACTGGACCTATTTTCAGTCGCGTCTCACCCCTTCTCGTCGATGATCTTGACGAGGTGCGGAATGCTGTCGACCATGCCGCGGACACTTGGTGTGTCTTCCAGCTCGCGCTCACGGTTCATCTTGTTCAGGCCGAGACCAACGAGCGTTGCGCGCTGTTTGGCTGGGCGGCGGATCGGGGAGCCGATCTGTTTGACGACGATTGTTTTTGCCATTGCTCAAATCTCCTTAGGCGTCAGCAGCAGGCGCTTCGGCCTCGGCAGCAGGCGCTGCCTCTTTGTTCAGGATCTCAGCCACTTTTTTACCACGACGCTGTGCGACGTTGCGTGGGCTCTGAGATTTGGTCAGGCCGTCGATGGTTGCACGGATCATGTTGTATGGGTTGGCAGATCCGACGGATTTGGACACAACATCCTGTACGCCGAGCATCTCAAAAACGGCACGCATTGGACCACCCGCGATGATCCCTGTACCGACTGGCGCTGTGCGCATAATGACTTTACCCGCACCGTGACGCCCTTCGATGTCGTGGTGCAATGTGCGGCCGTCGCGCAGGGGTACGCGGACCATCTGACGCTTGGCTTGTTCTGTCGCCTTGCGGATCGCCTCAGGCACCTCTTTCGCTTTACCTTTGCCGAATCCGACTCGACCTTTCTGGTCACCGACAACGACGAGGGCTGCGAAGCCGAAGTTCTTACCACCCTTTGTGGTCTTGGACACCCGGTTGATAGCGACTAGGCGGTCTGCAAACTCAGGCGCTTGCTCTTCACGATTGCGGCCCCGGCCGCGGTTTTCACGTTCTGCCATTCCTGGCGTCCTTTCTATATTGGCCTTGCGGCCTGTTGTTCCGATCGCAGTGAGGGATCACACCCTCCCCGATCATCGAGGGCGCGAACCACTGGTCCGCGCCCTTCAACGGTTTAGAGTTTCAAACCACCTTCACGGGCAGCGTCAGCCAAAGCCTTGACCTTACCGTGAAAGAGAAAGCCGCCGCGGTCAAAATACGCAACTTCGACGCCTGCTTTCTTCGCACGCTCTGCAATGGCAGCGCCCACTTTGGAAGCAGCTTCGATATTGTTTTTGCCGACAACGCCTAGTGCCTTCTCTTGAGAAGACGCGGAGGCGATTGTTACACCATTCGTATCGTCGATCAGCTGAACGCTGATGTTCTTGTTAGAACGGTGCACGGACAAACGCGGACGACCCACGTTTGCAGTGACTTTCTTGAGTTTGTTCCGAACGCGCAGACGGCGCTTAAGGAACAGTGTTCGCTTAGAATTTGCCATATCTTACGGTCCTTACTTCTTCTTGCCTTCTTTGCGGAAGATGTATTCGTCCTTGTACTTGATGCCTTTACCTTTGTAGGGCTCTGGCTTACGCCATTCGCGGATGTTTGCCGCAACCTGGCCAACAAGCTGTTGGTCGATACCTTCCACAGTGATTTCAGTTGGCTTGGCAGCTGTCACTGTCACGCCTGCTGGAACCTCGAAGTTCACGTCGTGTGAGTAGCCTAGAGACAGCTTCAGGGTGTTGCCCTGCATCTGTGCACGGTAACCAACACCGTTGATCTCAAGCTCTTTCTTGAAACCATCAGTGACACCGACAACCAAGTTCTGAACCTGCGTGCGGGACATACCCCACTGCTGGCGTGCGCGCTTGGATTTGCCGCGTGGGTCAACTTTGACCGCGTTTTCTTCGACTGTGATTGTCACATCGTCAGTTGCTGTGAAGCTGCGGGTACCTTTCGGACCTTTCACTTCGATCGTCTGACCGGAGACTGATGCTGTCACACCAGAGGGCAGGTCGACCGGTTTTTTACCAATACGAGACATGGTAGCCCCCTTAGAAGATTGTGCAGAGCACTTCGCCGCCAACGTTGGCCGCACGTGCTTTTGCATCAGACATCACACCTTTGGAGGTGGAGACAATCGACACGCCCAAGCCCTGACGGACTTCTGGGATGTCATTGGCGCCAAGGTACACGCGACGGCCAGGCTTTGAGACCCGCTTGAGTTCGCGAATAACTGGAACACCTTCATGGTACTTCAGTTCGATGCGCAGGGCTGGGTGACCATCCTTGCCATCTACTTGCTCGTAGCCGCGTATGTAGCCTTCGTCGGCCAGAACGTCGAGAACACGTGCGCGCAGTTTGGACGCAGGTGTTTCCACGTCAGATTTGCCCCGCAAGTGGCTATTGCGGATACGTGTGAGCATATCACCGATAGGATCGTTCATAATTTACTCTCCCTTACCAGCTTGACTTGACCATGCCAGGAATCTCACCGTTGGAACCAAGGTCCCGCAGGGCGATCCGGCTGATCTTCAGTTTACGGTAGTAGGCGTGTGGACGCCCGGTGAGCTGACAACGGTTGTGAAGACGCGTTGCAGAAGAGTTGCGAGGCAGTTTTGCCAATTCAAGGCTGGCCTTGAAACGCTGTTCTACAGGCTTCTCTTGGTCGTTGATGATTGCCTTCAACGCGGCACGCTTTTCAGCATACTTAGCGACGAGGCGTTCGCGCTTTTTCTCGCGCTCGATCATGGATTTTTTAGCCATATCTGTTTCTCCTCGAACGCTTAGCTGTTAAACGGCATGTTGAAATGCTTCAACAGGCTCTTCGCTTCAGCGTCGGTTGATGCGTTAGTGCAGATCACGATGTCCATGCCCCAGTTCTCATCGATCTTGTCGAAGTCGATCTCTGGGAAGACGAGGTGCTCTTTGATGCCCATGGCGTAGTTGCCGCGACCATCGAAGGATTTGCCGGACACGCCGCGGAAGTCACGAATACGTGGCATGGCGATGGTGATCAAACGCTCCAAGAATTCGTACATCCGGTCGCCGCGCAGGGTCACTTTCGCGCCCAGTGGCATACCTTCACGCACCCGGAAGCCCGCGATGGATTTGGATGCGCGTGTTGTCAGCGCCTTTTGACCTGCAATCGCTGTCAGATCTTCAACGGCGGATTTTGCTTTCTTGCTGTCTTTGACAGCTTCTGCGCCACAACCGATGTTGAGAACGATCTTTTCAAGCTTTGGGATCTGCATGTCGTTCTTGTAAGAGAACTCTTCCTTTAGAACGGCGCGGATCTTGTCCGTGTATTCGCTCTTCAAGCGGGGGGTGTAGTTTGCTGAATCAAGCATTAGATCGCATCCCCTGTTGTCTTGGCGAAGCGGACCTTCTTGTCGCCATCCATGCGGAAGCCAACGCGGGAAGGTTTGCCGTTCTTGTCGACAATCGCCAGGTTGCTAAGGTCAATCGGCATCGCCTGCGGCGTGCGACCACCCTGAGAGTTCTGTGTTTGCTTCTGGTGACGGATCGCGATGTTCACGCCATCCACAATCGCCTTGCCAGCCTTTGGATTGACAGAAGCGATCGTGCCCTTCTTGCCTTTGTCCTTACCAGCCAGAACGACAACTTCATCACCTTTACGGAGTTTCGCAGCCATGGTTACAGCACCTCCGGAGCGAGTGAGATGATTTTCATGAAGTTCTTACCGCGCAATTCACGCACAACTGGGCCAAAGATACGTGTACCAATCGGCTCGTTGTTGTTGTTGAGGATCACCGCCGCGTTTTTGTCAAAACGAATGGACGTGCCGTCTTCGCGACGAACTTCTTTTGCAGTGCGCACGACGACGGCTTTACGCACGTCCCCTTTTTTCACGCGACCGCGTGGAATGGCTTCCTTCACCGATACGACAATAATGTCACCGACACTCGCGTACCGACGGTGGGAACCACCCAGAACCTTGATGCACTGAACACGGCGTGCGCCGCTGTTATCAGCAACATCCAGATTGGTCTGCATCTGGATCATTTGGTTTCCTTCCGACCTATGGGGTATGTCCCGATTTCTGTCCGGGGCCCCAGGGTTTCGATTAAACTGGAGTCAGCGCCTTAGGAGGCGATAACCTCCCAGCGTTTGGTTTTCGACTTTGGTGCACATTCCTGAATGCGGACTTTGTCACCAACGTTGAATGCGTTATTCTCGTCGTGAGCGCGATACTTCTTCGACTTACGAACAGTTTTCGCCAGCAGCGGGTGCTTGAAGCGGCGTTCGACCAGAACAGTCACAGTTTGTTGGTTCTGGTTGGATGTCACAACACCCTGCAGGATACGCTTAGGCATACTATTAAGCCTCCTTCGCGGCCGCTGCGGCCTTTTCGTTCAAGATTGTCTTCACACGCGCCGCATTGCGACGTGCGTTGCGCATCCCGGCTGTATTCTCCATCTGACCTGTCGCTTGCTGGAAGCGCAGGTTGAAGGATTCTTTTTTCAGATTTGCCAGCTCATCACGAAGCTGATCGGGAGTTTTCTCCCGCAGTTCCTTGGCGTCCATCGCCCTTTTCCTTTCAACATCACTGGCAGGCCCTTCGGAAGGTCACCTGGTTCCCAGTGGAGTGGTACCGAGGTGCGCCGTATAGGAGGGTTTGGGGGATGTGGCAAGGGGATTGTTACCTTTGCGAAAAGAAAACACCTTTTTGGCGATAAGCCTACGATACATAAACCATCAGAACGAAAAATCGCATCCAATGACCAAAAATAATGACTACGCTAGACAGCCTGATACGAACCCAATTGATATAGAGGAACTTTACCAACATTACGTTGCGAGAATTGTGAAGGAATTAGAGACGTCCCGAGCTAGAGTATCGCGATTTTTCCTTTTCAATGGAATTCTCCTGTCGGCTATCGCTTTGTTTGGCGATCTCGATAAAAATGATCCTTTGAGTTGGCTCTTGCTACTACTATGACCAATTGCGGGTATCGTTTCCTCCTTTACCGTCGAGGATAGTTTGAAAGCTTCACAAGCGACTCGCGATGAAATCAACGCTTTTTGGAGGCAGCAAGGACGGACTGACGACTTCCCACCATTCTATGCCAGTCAACAAGCTAGCGACCAAGGGCGAAAATCTTTGAACCGCTTGCCGCTAACAATTCGTTGCCTTTGGACATTATTGCTTATCGGCGTCGTGGCAATGTTGCTGCCATTGGATTGCTTGGAATTGTTCATGCGGCATTGCCTTACGAACAACTGAGTTAGACGGAACTATATAGGTGCACAGCATTGAAGATCGAATTTCTCGCATTGCCAATGATCATAGATTAAGCATGTAGACATGACCTCTACATCCCTCTTCTCCACCCGCCTTTATCACGCCAAACTCAACGATCACGGCGCCATCGATCCTGATGAGCTGACCGCCAACTGCTATGGCATTGCGGAGGATGACGAGGCGGGGCATGAGTGGTGCGAGCGGGAGGGGTTTCCGGGGTATACGTCTTATGCCTCCCTCACCGACCTGCCGTGGCGGTCGCCGATTTTTGCAGATGTGGTCAAGGCGCTCGACGCGCATGTGGCGGCGTTTGCCAAGGATTGCGCGTTTGATCTGGGCGACAAGGAGCTGATGCTGGAGGATATCTGGATCAACATCCTGCCCCCCGGTGGTATTCACACCGGCCATATTCACCCGCATTCGGTGATCTCGGGCACCACTTATGTGGCCCTGCCCGAAGGCTCCGCCGCGATCAAATACGAAGACCCGCGCCTCCCCATGATGATGGCCGCCCCACCCCGCCTGAAAGACGCGCCCGAAGAGTTGCGCCAGTTCATCTATGTCAAACCAGTAGTGGGGGATGTGCTGCTCTGGGAAAGCTGGCTGAGGCATGAGGTGCCGATGAACGAGGCGGAAGAGGACGACCGCATTTCGATCAGCTTTAATTATAGCTGGGGGTGACCTTGCTTTTGCGCATGAGAGCAACGCGCTGATTGCGTCCGGATCGAGCCGAAGGCGCCGGACCAACACCTGCACGTCCCGGCGGGCTGGTGTTTTGGGCGCTGTCGGTATCAGAAATTCTGCGGAATGTTTTTGGTTGCCATTAAGTTCTGTCGAATGGATGTGGAGACACCATCCCACGGGCGGGAGTTGGCCTGGCTTCAGGCAGCACGCGGACCTCAGGGGTGGGTACGAAGCAGCTTCCCCTCGGGGGGAGGGTGAGGGCCGTCTTGGAAATCGTCCAGTGGGCGATTTCAGGGCTGAACGGGCGGGGCCTCGGCCCGTCCGCTGCCCGGCGATGCCGGCCGGGGTAATTCATTACTATTAGACACAAAAGAAAACCCCCACCAATTTCTCAGCGGAGGATCTCAAATTCTACCGGGTCGGGCTGCAATTGGCTTTGCCAATCGCTTTCCCCTGCTCCATCAAACTATGTTTGACGATTTACCAATCTTCCCGAACAACTGTGCGTGTCTTAATCGGCAGCTTCATCGCAGCAAGACGCAGGGCTTCGCGGGCGATAGGCTCTGGCACGCCGTCGATCTCGAACATGATGCGGCCGGGTTTGACCTTGGCTGTCCAACGATCCACGGAACCTTTACCTTTACCCATCCGCACTTCGATCGGCTTGGCCGAAACGGGCACGTCTGGGAAGATGCGGATCCATACACGGCCCTGACGCTTCATCTGACGCGTCATGGCACGACGAGCGGCTTCGATCTGACGGGCGGAGATACGCTCAGGCTCAAGAGCCTTCAGACCATATGTTCCGAAGTTCAGATCTGATCCACCTTTGGCCTCACCTTTGATGCGGCCTTTGTGCATTTTGCGGAATTTTGTACGCTTTGGCTGTAGCATTGATCAGCCCTCCTTAACGACGGCCGCCGCGAGGGACAGCACCCTCTTGCAGCTCAGCGTTTTTACGGTCGCGCGCTTGTGGATCGTGCTCCATGATCTCGCCTTTGAAGATCCAGACCTTGATCCCGATGATGCCGTAAGGTGTCATCGCTTCATAGTGCGCATAGTCGATGTCGGCACGCAGCGTGTGAAGTGGCACGCGGCCTTCGCGGTACCATTCTGTCCGTGCAATCTCTGCACCGCCCAGACGACCCGCGACGTTCACCCGGATACCCAGGGCGCCCATACGCATGGAGTTCTGTACCGCGCGCTTCATTGCACGACGGAAAGACACACGACGCTCAAGCTGCTGACCAATATTTTCAGCAACCAAGGCTGCGTCCAACTCTGGCTTGCGGACTTCGACGAT
Source organism: Cognatiyoonia sp. (assembly GCF_965661665.1). Lineage (NCBI taxonomy): Bacteria > Pseudomonadati > Pseudomonadota > Alphaproteobacteria > Rhodobacterales > Paracoccaceae > Cognatiyoonia > Cognatiyoonia sp. The sequence continues at coordinate 51,558 of NZ_CBFIEO010000017.1, forward strand.
GTTCAGGTGCAGCTCAGAATCTGTCAGTTCAGACAGCTTCTTGCGCAGGCCTTCAATGTCGGCGCCTTTCTTGCCAATGATCACACCCGGACGTGCTGCGTGGATTGTCACGCGGCATTTCTTGTGAGGGCGTTCGATGATGACACGGCTGATGCCGGACTGACGGCATTCTTTCTTGATGAAATCCTTCATTGCCAAGTCTTCCAACAAAAGATCACCGTAGTCTTTGGTGTCTGCGTACCAGCGGCTGTCCCAGGTGCGGTTGACCTGCAGACGCATGCCGACGGGATTTACTTTGTTACCCATTATGCTTGCTCCTCGACCTGACGCACCTTGATGGTGATTTCCGCGAACGGCTTAATGATCTTACCAAAACGGCCACGGGCCCGTGGGCGACCGCGCTTCATGGTCAGATTTTTGCCGACATAGGCTTCGGCAACAACCAATTCATCAACGTCCAGGTTGTGATTGTTCTCAGCGTTGGCGATGGCGGACTGAAGGCATTTCTTCACATCCACTGCGATCCGCTTTTTGGAGAAAGTCAGGTCAGTCAGAGCCTGCTCAACTTTCTTCCCACGGATCAAGCCAGCGACGAGGTTCAGTTTCTGCGGCGACGTTTTCAGCATGCGCAACTTGGCCATTGCTTCGTTGTCAGCCACGCGGCGTGGATTCTTACCCTTGCTCATGACTATTTCCGCTTCGCTTTTTTGTCAGCCGCGTGACCGTAGTAGGTCCGCGTTGGTGAGTATTCACCAAACTTCTGGCCGATCATTTCTTCGGATACGTTGACAGGAATGTGCTTCTTGCCGTTGTACACACCAAAGGTGAGGCCAACGAACTGAGGCAGGATTGTCGAACGGCGTGACCAAATCTTGATCACTTCGTTGCGGCCGCTTTCGCGGGCAGCTTCGGCTTTCTTCAACACATAGGCGTCGACGAAAGGACCTTTCCATACGGAACGAGCCATAATTAGCGACCCTTCTTCTTGGCGTGTCTGGAGCGGATGATCAGCTTCTGAGACGCTTTGTTCTTGTTGCGTGTACGCTTACCCTTGGTGTCTTTGCCCCAAGGTGTCACAGGCGTACGACCACCAGATGTGCGGCCTTCACCACCACCGTGCGGGTGGTCGATCGGGTTCATCGCAACACCACGGACAGACGGGCGAACGCCCTTGTGGCGCATACGACCGGCTTTGCCGTAGTTCTGGTTAGAGTTGTCTGGGTTCGAAACCGCACCAACCGTCGCCATGCATTCCTGACGAACAAGGCGCAGCTCGCCAGAGGAGAGACGGATCTGCGCGTAGCCACCGTCACGACCAACGAATTGGGCGTATGTACCAGCAGCACGTGCGATCTGACCACCTTTGCCGGGCTTCAGCTCGATGTTATGAACGATTGTCCCGATCGGCATGCCCGAGAATGGCATCGCGTTACCGGGCTTGATGTCTGCTTTCGCAGCGGAAACCACCTTGTCACCAACAGCCAAACGCTGTGGGGCAAGGATGTAATTCTGTGTGCCGTCTTCGTACTGAATGAGCGCGATGAAGGCTGTGCGGTTCGGGTCATATTCAATCCGCGCCACAACAGCAGGCATATCCTGCTTGGTGCGTTTGAAATCGACGATGCGGTAAAGACGCTTTGCGCCACCGCCAATACGACGCGAGGTGATCCGTCCGGTATTGTTCCGACCGCCCGACTTGGTCAAACCCTGTGTGAGGGCCTTGACTGGACGTCCTTTCCAAAGCTCCGAACGGTCGATCAGCACCAGCCCACGCTGGCCCGGCGTCGTCGGTTTATACGACTTGAGTGCCATGTTAGCTTCTTCCGTTTGCTTGGCGGGGTCAGAGGACCCCTATGTGGTGAAGGCCCCCGTAGGTGCCCATTTTTTTAAACCACGACACCCCGGACGAATCCGGGGTGCTGTGGTCGGGCGGTGTATAGGGAGGTTGGGGGTGTGTGGCAAGGGGGTTGTCGTTGGTGGCGTGATCTAAGTGATCTACTGGGGGCCGTTCAACGGCTGGCAGTTCCAGAGCTTGCTCTTCGCGTTGGGTGCCTTCTTTGCCTTCCGCGAGAATGGCAACGTGAAAGGGCGGAGCCTGATCTAAGCGGCCCTACACCAAGTGACGAAGCCCCCACACGCCGGGGCTTTTTTATGTCTAGTGTCGGAAGATATTCTCGAACTTCTACCCGCGGGCCAATTCATCGACAAGCTTATCGAGGTAGCGAATTTCCTGCATGAGCGGGTCTTCGATCTCTTCCACCCTATGGCCGCAGACGACGCCTTTGATCAGTTTGCGGTTCGGATTCTTGGCAGGGGCTTGGTCGAAGAAGGTCTCGAAATCGCGCTGATCTTCCAGCGCCTCCGTCAATCCAGCCGCATCATAGCCGGTCAGCCAGTGGATGATTTCATCAAGCTGGGCTTTGGTCCGGTCCTTCTTTTCGACCTTGTTGACGTAGTGCGGGTAGACGCTGGCGAAGCTCATTTTGAAGATTTTGTGCGTCATGGTGCGGCCCTCCCCCGCACAGGATAGGCCGTAATGCCGCGCAACTCAAACGACGGAAGTGCCTTCCAGCCGTGCCTCCGCCTCCTCCACTTGGTCGAGGGGGAATGCTTCAATGTCCAATCCAGGGATCAGGGCGCCATCGAGCTCTGACGCGGTGCGCAACCACGCGATATCAGTGCAGACCGCGCATTTGTCGAAGCGGCCGAGCAAGCTGAAGAGTTTTGGCAGATAGCCCAGCTCGACGCCCAGCGCGCCCAATGTTGGCATGGCGCATGGCCTCGGAGGCGAGCTCACCTTCAAGCGATATGTCGAGGCGGTTTGCGGATGGTTTGGTGACTTTGAACATGGAGAAATCTCCTTCGCTGTTGGGCGGAGGATATAATTTCAGCGGGCCGTCAATTTGATTTGGGTCAAAAAACGCAAAACGACGGCCCAGTAGGACCACCGTTTTGAAGTATGTCAGAAGGGTTAGACCTTACGGCGCTTCAGCCCTGCAAGACCGCCCAAACCGACAAGGAGCAGAACGCCCGCTGCAGGTACAGGCACGGGCGTAGGTGTCGCATTCACAAGGTTCTGGCGGCGGTGCGCAGCTGTGCTTTCCAGATAAATAAGGTCAAAGACGCTTGGCCCAGAATAGGTCAACGCGGCAGAAAGATAGTCGGACGCCAAGGTCTCAACTGCTGAATTGCTAGAGGATGCTTGAAAGGGGCCTGTGTCGATGTTCATGTCGACGTCATGGATCACTCCCCACAGCGCCAGTTGGAAGGGGGCTGAGGCTTCGGCTGAAACCGTGACCGCATCGCCGAAGTTCGCGTTAAAGATCGAGGACAGGCGGGCCATGCTATCCGGCAGCGGGCTTTGACGGCCGTTCTGGAATGGGGTGTCGGTCTCTTCGTGTTCATGTGTGCCGGAGGAGCCGAGGTAAGCGCAAAGGTCGAGGCACCATGCGATAAAGCTGCCAAAACCGCTTGGGCCAGTATCTTCCATCTGGAAGCCGCCTGCGTTGACGGTGTGGTCATTGCCAGCAACGGTCACAGGCACGGCGTCGATCGTGACGACGCGGTAGCCGGAGACGGAGCCAACATATGTAAGGTCGAGTGTCCCTGCGTTTGCTGCTGGTGCCGCGAGCAATGTCGCCAAAGACAAGATTAGTCGGCGTTTCATCGGCAAAACCCTTTCAATCGTTAATCAGCTGCGCCCACCCAGTGTCTTGGCACAGTTACGCCCCCTCTACGCCACATTTGGGCGGATAGAAAAAGGGGGAAAACTCACAAAACAGGGAACGAATACGTCAAAATGATGGCTACTTTAGTTAGCTTTGTGAAAGAATTGGTGAAATGTGGCACGTAGCAGCAGGAATAATGCGTCTGTCAAATCGGCAATGAAAAAGGGCCCGCAGCATCGCCACGGGCCATTTGTCAATCTGTCTCAGGTCGGTTTAGAGACCTGTGCTTACGTCAATCGTGTTACCCTCTTCGAGCGTCACATAAGCTTTTTTGACGTCCTTACGGTTGCCCAGCTGGCCACGGAAACGCTTGACCTTGCCTTTGGTGATTGTCGTGTTGACCGCTTTCACCTTTACACCAAAGAGCGCTTCAACAGCTTCTTTGATCATGGGCTTGTTGCTGTCGATCGCGACTTCGAAAACCACTGCGCCGTTCTCGGACGCCATTGTGGATTTCTCGGTGATGATCGGCTTACGGATCACGTCGTAGTGTTCTGCCTTGGCACTCATTTCAAGCGAGCCTCCAGTGCTTCGACGCCCGCCTTGGTGACAACGAGGGTGTCGCTTTTCAGGATGTCGTAGACGTTTGCACCCACTGTTGGGAGCACGTCGACGCCATTGAGGTTGGCTGCAGCCGCTGCGAAATTCTCGTTCACTGCTGCGTCGATGACCAAAACCCGCTTCCAGCCGAGGTCTTTCACCTGCTTGGCCAGTGCGCTTGTCTTTGCGTCTTTCATGTCAGCATTGTCGAGGATTACCAGCTCCCCCGCTGCAACTTTTGCAGACAGCGCGTGCTTCAGGCCCAGCTTGCGGAACTTTTTTGTCAGGTTGTGACCGTGACTGCGCGGTGTTGGGCCTTTGTAGATACCACCCTTGCGGAAAATCGGCGCGTTGCGGTCACCGTGGCGTGCGCCGCCGGTGCCTTTTTGACGATAAATCTTCTTGGTGGAGTAGCTGGTTTCAGAGCGTGTCTTCACCTTGTGTGTGCCAGCCTGCGCATTATTGCGCTGCCAACGGACCACACGGTGCAGAATGTCTGCGCGTGGCTCAAGACCGAAGATCGCGTCGTCGAGATCGACGGAACCTGCTTTCTTGCCGTCGAGTTTGATAGCATCAGCTTTCATCGGCTTCGCCTCCTTCTGCTGGAGCTTCGGTTGCAGCGTCAGCCTCAGCAACTTCCATTGCGGCCTGCTCTGCTTCTACTGCGGCCTTTGCTGCTGCTTCTTCCTCTGCAGCGGCGGCGGCAGCGGCTTCTTCCTCTGCAGCGGCGGCGGCAGCGGCTTCTTCAGCGGCTTTCTCTGCTTCTGCTTCGGCAGACTTCAGGGCTGCCGGGTAGATCACGTTTTCGGGCAACGGCTTTTTGACCGCGTCTTTGATTGTGACCCAGCCACCTTTGGAGCCTGGAACAGCGCCTTTGACCATGATCAGACCACGGTCGGCGTCTGTGCGCACGACTTGCAAGTTCTGCGTTGTAACTTTTGCCGCACCCATGTGACCCGCCATCTTCTTACCTTTGAAGACTTTGCCTGGATCCTGACACTGACCCGTGGAGCCGTGCGAACGGTGGGAGATAGACACACCGTGTGTCGCGCGCAAACCACCGAAGTTATGGCGCTTCATCGCACCTGCGAAACCTTTACCGATCGACGTGCCGGAGACGTCAACGTATTGGCCTTCGAAGTAATGGTTTGCAGAGAACTCTTCACCAACCTCGATGAGGTTTTCAGGTGCCACGCGGAATTCAGCAACCTTGCGTTTTGGTTCGACCTTCGCAGCTGCGAAGTGACCACGCATGGCTTTGGATGTGCGCTTGGCTTTTGCAGCACCGGCGCCAAGCTGAACAGCGGAGTAGCCGTCCTTCTCAACAGTGCGCTGTGCGACAACCTGGAGGTTTTCGAGCGAAAGAACGGTGACAGGAACCTGCTTTCCGTCTTCCATGAAAAGCCGGGTCATGCCGACTTTCTTTGCAATCAATCCGGAACGGAGCATCAAGGACCCTCCTTAAACGGAAATCTGAACGTCAACACCTGCCGCAAGGTCGAGCTTCATCAGCGCGTCAACGGTTTGTGGTGTTGGATCAACGATGTCGAGAAGACGCTTGTACGTGCGGATCTCGAACTGATCACGGGATTTCTTGTCGATGTGTGGACCACGCAGAACGGTGAACTTCTCGATCTTGTTTGGAAGCGGGATTGGGCCGCGAACGGAAGCACCAGTACGTTTTGCTGTGGAGACGATTTCCTGAGTACTTGCATCAAGCACCCGGTAATCAAACGCCTTCAGGCGAATGCGGATGTTTTGGCTTTTAGCAGCCATGTCATCACCCCTTAAGCTAGGGCTTAGATCGGAGAGGAGGATACCGGCTCATTCCAAACCCTCATCGCGTCTTTGACCAATATAAAAAGGGCACGGCTGGCGCACCCTCATTGGATGTGCGTCGTTTAGGGGGAGTCGGGGGTTGGTGCAAGTGTTTTTTCGATCAAAACATACTTAGGAAAGTTAAGTTTCCTGAAGGCGTTGAAGCCTTAGCGAGAGAGCCCTTGTAACTTTCTCCCCAATATCAAATTCAGAATTCACAAACCGGACCAAAAGCTCAGAAAGCAGAACTACTATCTTCGTGATTTTCTGCAAGCACTGTTACAAAAAGCTCGATGTGATGAAACGGTCCCGATCGAATTAATTTCATACCGTCCCGCTTCAAGTTTAATGCCAACGGAGTCGGGTGAGCACCCAAAGTGGAGAGCATCCGATATTGCGCCAAACGTCCACTTTTCTTGAAGCCGTCTCGCTTATCTAATGCTTTTCTGACGTCCACAGGTTTAAATTCTTTTCTGATCTCCTCCTGATTGGCGTTCAACCATTTTTCTTGGCCTCCCGGAACTTCCAAAAGGTAATCTAACAAAAACGGTGACTCCAAGCAGTCTCGTGAATACATTGCGAAACTGAGTAGTTGCCCGAACAAGCGGTACGGACGCTGTGAAGTGTCGCATCGAAAGTTCGAAGCAATAAGCCAACGATGGCAGTATGGCGAGCAGACTTTTTAGCCTTCTGGCGAACTACTTCACCAGTGTCCGAATAAACTTTAATTGTGCTCAAGTGGCCAGCTAGGTGCGGAATTTCAGCGATCTTCTCTGCAGACCAACTCATTTGCTCATCTCCTGCCGACCAGATGGACAGAAGGTTTGCTGGAATGACTGTTTTCCTTGGAAACTCAACGGGCGTCGATCTACTCCCCGTCTTCCATATCTGGATTCACACATTGTCGCACCCGTTGATTTGACCTAAACACCGCTCCATATCAAAGACGACCGGACAACACCCGGCCTTGGACGGAACAAGACCCATGACTTCCCGCACATTCATTCGCCACATCGTGTTCTTCAGCGCGAAGGACAAAGCGGACGTGGGCCGCATTGTGGATGGCCTGTCGGAGCTTGCGAAAATTCCGCATTCGGAGGTGTTTGAAGTCCGCCAGAACTCGCACCAAGACACGTGGTCGGATGAAATGGATGTCGTGGTTTACGGTGAGTTCAAGGATCAGGACGCGCTCAACGCTTACAAAGCGCATCCGATCTATCAGGAAGCGATCCGCGTTGTGCGGCCTTTGCGCGAATTGCGCATCGCGGCGGATATCTAAACCCTATGACGGGGACGGTTCTTTTCGACAAAGGCCCTTTGCAAATGGGGACGTTGTTTGAATTCCCCATCGACATCATTCGCGCCAATACGCCAGAGGAGGTTCCCGCCGCCTTGGACGCCATGCAAAAGGCGAAAGAGGATGGCAAATGGCTTGCAGGTTATGCTTCTTATGAGTTGGGCTATCTCTTCACCCCGCAGCTGGCCGAGATTCTCCCAGAAGATCGCACGGTGCCGTTCCTTTTGTTCGGTGTGTTCGAGCGTCCACGCCCTGACGATGAAACAGCAAAAGACGCGGCCACGCTGTCAGACACCACGCCAGTTTGGGACCTGGTGACCTACCGCACCGCCTATGACCAAGTGAAAGAGCATATCGCGGCGGGAGATTTCTATCAGGCCAACCTAACTTTCCCACTGAAAGCGACGCTGACCGGCGATCCTGCTGCGCTCTACCGCGATCTAAGAGAGAAACAGCCCGTGCCCCATGGTGCGATGGTCGATCTTGGTGGTCCGGTGATCCTCTCCCGCTCGCCCGAACTTTTCTTCCGCTCCACATCTGAGGGCGAACTGACCACGCGGCCGATGAAAGGCACCATCGCACGAGGCAAGTCGATCCAAGAGGATGTGGTCAATTCATCGTGGCTGCGACGCTCGGAGAAGAACCGTGCCGAGAACCTGATGATCGTGGACTTGCTGCGCAACGACATGAGCCGGATTTCCAAGATTGGCAGCGTGAAGGTGCCAGAGCTTTATACTGTTGAGAGCTATGCGACGGTGTATCAGATGACGTCCACCATTCGGTCGCAACTGTTGCAGGGCACAACAATCCCGCAGATTTTCGAGGCGCTCTTCCCCTGCGGCTCTGTCACTGGTGCGCCAAAGATCATGGCGATGACTGTGCTCCGGCGTTTGGAGCACGGGGCGCGAGATGTCTATTGCGGCTCCATCGGGTGGATCGCCCCTGATGGCGCGATGGAGTTCAATGTCGCCATCAGGACGCTTACCTGTTTTGGCGGGGGCAAGGTGCGGCTCAATGTCGGGGGCGGCATCGTCCATGACAGCGAGGGCAAGGATGAGTATGCGGAGGCGTTGCTGAAATCCGCCTTTGCCAAGCTCGACTAGACTATTTGTAGGTTTCCCGCCGCGCGCCGAAGGTAGCAACCCGTTTGCGCCAAACGCGGTAGCTGCCGGATTTCAGGTTTGACCGCATCAGCGCCTTCACCTCTTTCTCCTTCAGCCCGTATTCCCGTTCGATATCAGCAAAAGCCACATGATCGGAAAGCGCCATCTGGATGATGTCGCTCACGTGCTCAGGCCTCAGATCGGTGGTCTTGCCCATGGGATGCAGGTAGCGCCAGGCGGAGTTAGTTCAAGCGATGATGCAGGTGCAGAAAAATTTGCGTCAAACGTGGACGACCCCCCTCTTCTCCCCTAGATAACGGGGAAATCAGAAGGAGATGCGATGATGACTGCTGTGTTGAGCAAAGAAGCCGTTTTGGACTCGCAAAAGACGTGGGGGGACGGGATCGTCGCAATCTCAAAGGCCCACAGCGATGGGGGCGATTTCGAAGCGCGCGCGACGCAGCATATCAACACGCTTTATGCCTATGACATCGCGGATGTGATGTTCAAACCGACTCTGGCGGCGGAAAAGCAGTTTCGCGGCACGTTTGAAGAGGCCCTGGATTACTTCATCGGCAAAGAAGGCAGCGAAGACAGCGGTTTTGGAATCAAGGGCTGGACCAACGTGCGTTGGGAGAACACCGGTATTCATGTCGGTGGCGATGTGGCGATGGCGATGGGCAACTATTTCTTCACCGCACCGGATGGGTCCGACACCAAGGTGGAATACACCTTCGGCTACATCTTGGATGACGCGGGCAATGTGCGGATCGTGCTGCATCACTCCTCCCTGCCCTACGCGCCTGCGTAACTGCGGTCTTTGACATCAACATAAATTCTCGGTGAGTGGGGTCGTTCTGATCCCTGATGGAGGGCATATTGCGGGCAAGAGTTGATCCCGTAAGGAGCCCGCCGATGACACCGACACGCCGCGCTGTTCTGACCCTATTTGCCGCCGCCCCAATGGCTGCGATGACCGCGCAAGTCGCACATGCGCAAGGCACGCCGCCTGTTTATGCAGAGAGTGGGATTGCCATCGTTGGCAGTGACCCTGTAGCGTATTTCACCGAAAGCGCGCCAACGGTAGGCGATCCCGATATCACCTATGATTGGAACGGCGCGACATAGCGGTTTGTCAGTGCGGCGAACCGCGATGCGTTCGCCGCCAACCCAGAAGCCCATGCCTCGCAATACGGTGGCTATTGCGCCTCTGCGGTGAGTGAAGGCTACACCGCCTCCACCGTGCCGGAGGCCTGGCGAATCATGGATGGGAAACTCTACATCAATTTCTCACGTGGCATTCAACGACGTTTGGAGCGCGATATTCCAGGGCGGATTGCGACAGGCGATGCCAATTGGCCAGAAGTGTTGGGGTAGGTGAAAACCTAACCCCCTCTAAAGCAAAAGGCCGCTCTGGTGAGCGACCTTTCGTTTGGTTTTGTGTCGAAGATTAAGCAGTAATCTTAGAAACGACGCCGGCACCGACGGTGCGGCCGCCTTCGCGGATCGCGAAGCGTAGGCCTTCTTCCA
>NZ_CBFIEO010000018.1:0-56491 GCF_965661665.1 Cognatiyoonia sp.
GCAAAGTTCAAACCGCAGGCTTCAATTCGTATCAATACCTGACCGGCAGAGGGGGCCGGAAGATCAATTTCGACGCACTGTGGTGCAGCCTCAAAACTGCTGACTTGGAAGGCTTTCATGTGTCTATCTCCGACCGACTCAACTTGCAGGTGGCGGTTTACTCGGCTCTTCTGGCGATGAATATCCCCAAAATTAGCCATGATCTCAGTCAATTCGGGCTTTTTGGCCGAATGTAACCTATCCTTTAGTTAGACACCCATAATACAACCCTTGCGTGGATTGAGTCTGCGACCTGATCATTATTTTACCAGGCGATTTTTTTGCGTCGTGAAAGAAAGGTTTGCTTGTTTGGCTATACTCACGTCAGCAAGCGAAGGAGAAGACATCATGAAACACCCTGTTGATGTATATGTGGGCAAGCGCATTCGTCACCATCGCTGGATGACGGGCACAACGCAACAGCAGCTCGCCGAAGCCGTTGGAGTTAAATTTCAGCAAATCCAGAAATATGAAACCGGGATGAACCGGGTCAGCGCCTCCCGACTTTGGGACATCTCGAACGTGCTCGACGTTCATATTTCGTACTTCTTTGAAGGTTTGGACGAAGATGGGTCCGAACGGAAAGAACAAGCGGGCGCAACTGGTGACATCCTGACAGATAAGGAAGCACTAGAGCTTCTGCGCTCTTATTACGCGATTCCTAAAAATCAGCGTCGCCGTCTCTTTGATCTTGCGCGGGTGCTTAGCGGCGCCGCATAAGGACGCGAGGGCGCTTTGAACGGCGTCCCCTCATCCTTGTGTTGGAAAATGGGGCCCCGTCGCTGTGCTGAACCGCCAAGACGAAGAAGACATCAAACGTGTTGCGCACCTTGCGGCTGACGCGGCACGTTTGGAAACGCTGAAATCGTTTCGCAAAACCAACCTACAGACCGAAGACAAAGGCGAGGGGCATTTTGATCCCGTGACGGTGGCCGACCGTGAAGCGGAGCAGGCCATTCGCGCCATCCTTGCTGCCGAACGACCTGACGATGGGATCATTGGCGAAGAATTTGGCACGTCAGAAGGTTCCAGTGGCCTCACGTGGGTGCTCGACCCAATCGATGGGACGCGTGGCTACATCAGCGGCACACCGACTTGGGGGACGCTTATTTCGGTTGGCAACAACGAGGGGCCGATCTTTGGACTAATTGATCAGCCCTACATTGGTGAGCGGTTCTTTGGCGGCACAGGCGGTGCTGGCATGAAGGGTCCACACGGCGCGACAGATCTCAAAGTGAGCACTCAAACCACTCTCTCGGACGCGCTGCTGATGTCGACTTTCCCTGAAATTGGTTCTGACGACGAACGCCGCGCATTTCTGGCGGTTGAGAGAGAGGTCAAACTGACCCGCTACGGCATGGATTGCTATGGCTATGCGCTGCTGGCCTCGGGTACCGTTGATCTGGTCATTGAAGCGGGCCTCGCTGCCTACGACATTCATGCAGGCGTTGCCGTGATCGAAGCCGCAGGCGGCATCGTCACCACGTGGGATGGAAAGCCTGCGCATAACGGCGGGCGCATCCTTGCGGCGGCCACACCTGACTTGCATGCAGCTGCGCTGGGCCTGCTGCAAGCCGCCTTGGATGACTGAGACGCTCCTCAAGAACGCACGTTGCGTCCTGACGATGAATGACGCGCAGGATGAGCTGCGAGGCGTGGATATTCGGATTAAAGACGGCGTGATCACCGAAATCGGGCAGGGGCTTGCGTCGTCGGGGGCGGTGGTTCTGGCTGACAGCACCCTCATCACGCCCGGCCTCGTCAACACCCATCACCACCTCTACCAAACCCTGACCCGCGCAGTTCCAGGTGGGCAAGATGCGCTGCTGTTTGGGTGGTTGCAACGACTTTACCCGATCTGGGCGAAGTTCGGGCCAGAGGAGATGTTCATCTCCGCCCAAATCGGCCTTGCCGAGCTCGCGCTATCGGGCTGCACAATGTCGTCTGACCACCTATACCTCTATCCCAACGGCGCACGCCTCGATGATACCATCGCAGCAGCGGGGGAAGTGGGCCTCAGGTTCCACCCAACACGCGGAGCGATGAGCATTGGCGAAAGCGATGGCGGTCTGCCGCCGGACAGTCTTGTGGAAAAAGAGGAGGCAATCCTCAACGACTGCATCCGCGTCGTGGACCAATTCCACGACCCCAATCCGGGTGCGATGGTCCGCGTCGGGCTGGCCCCATGCTCGCCCTTCTCCGTCACGCACGATCTGATGCGGGAGGCGGCACTGCTCGCCCGCGACAAAGGTGTCATGCTCCACACCCACCTAGCCGAAAATGATGAAGACATCGCCTATTCGCTGGAAAAATTCGGCTGCCGTCCGGGGCAATATGCCGAAGACCTCGGTTGGACGGGGGATGACGTTTGGCATGCTCACTGCGTGAAACTTGATGGGAAAGAGATTGATCTTTTTGCCAAAACCAAAACCGGCGTCGCACATTGCCCGTGCTCCAATTGCCGGCTTGGTTCCGGCATCGCCCCTGTCCGCGCAATGCGCGATGCGGGAGTCCCGGTTGCGCTGGGCGTTGATGGATCGGCCAGCAATGACGTCGGAAACCTTGTCACCGAAGCTCGCCAAACGATGCTGTTGCAACGTGTGGCGTTAGGAGCAGACGCTATGTCCGCCCGCGAAGCGCTGACCATCGCAACCCGCGGCGGGGCGGAGGTTTTGGGCCGCGGCGATTGCGGCCAGATCGCTGTAAGCAAACGCGCCGACATCGCGCTTTGGGATTTGAAGAGTATTGAGGCTGCTGGGTCTTGGGATCCCGCAGCGTTGCTGCTGGCAGGGCCAAGAAAGGTTAAACACCTCTTTGTCGAAGGGCGTCAGGTGGTCCGCGATGGAACTATCACGACGATCGACCTGCCAAGGGTGATTGAACGCCAGAACCAGCTGGCTGCCGCGCTCGCTAACTGACCTTCCGGCCCGCGACCCAGACATCCCTGATCGCACGATCATCGCCCATCATGATGGTTGGGAATATGGCATCCCAGACATCGTTTGCCCGCACGGCCCGTTGTTCAATTGCGGCAGTGGACACCAAATCCATCACTACAATATCCGCCGCAGCTCCGGCACCCAAATGTCCAATCTCACCGCCCGCTTTCAGTGCGTGCGCCGACCCTTCGGTGGCCAGCCACATCAATTGGGAGGGATGCAAAGCGTCCCCCCGCAACTGTGCTATCTCATAAGCGGCCGCCATTGTGCGCAGCATTGAAAAGGACGAGCCGCCGCCCGTGTCCGTCGCCAAACCAACAGGCAAACCGCGCTCCTTCAAGCCTGCCATGTCAAACAACCCCGACCCGATGAAGGTGTTCGACGTTGGGCAATGCACAACTGCTGCGCCCACGTCTGATAACCGATTAACTTCACGTGGCTTTAAATGAATCGAATGACCAAAAAGCCCGTTTTCCCCCAGCAACCCACAAGTCTCATAGGTATCCAGATAATCCCGCGCGTCAGGGAATAACTCTTCGACCCAAATCAATTCCGCCGGCTGTTCGCTCAAATGCGTCTGCATTAACACGTCGGGATGCTCCGCCCAGAGCGCGCCCAAAGCTTGCAATTGCTCCGGTGTCGATGTCGGCGAAAACCGCGGCGTGATCGCATAGCGCGCCCGCGCGCGTCCATTCCAATGTTCCAGCAATTGTTTGCTGTCATCGTAGGCTGATTGGGCAGTGTCCCGCAGGCTATCTGGCGCGTTCCGATCCATACAGGTTTTGCCCGCCACAACCGCCATCCCACGCGCCTCAGCCGCTTCAAAAAACGCATCCACACTTTCGGGATGGATCGTGCAAAAGCTGGTCAGGGTCGTCGTGCCATGCGCCAGCGCCAAATCCAGCGTTCGCCCCGCGACCTCATCTGCGTAAACCTTGTCTCCAAATCGCGACTCTTCGGGAAAGGTGTAGGTGTTGAGCCAGTCAATTAGCTGCTTGCCCCAACTCGCGATGATGCCCGTCTGCGGGTAGTGCATATGCGCATCGACAAACCCCGCTGTGATCAAATCCCGCCCGTAATCGGTGACCTCAGCGTCGGGATGTTTGGCCCGAAGCGCGGCCGCATCGCCCACTGCTAAAATGCGCTCCCCCTCAATCAAAACCGCGCCAGAGGTGTTCACAAGGGCCACCTCATCCCAAGGGGCATGGAACGGATCGTCCGAAAACGTGAGTGTTTGGCCAAGAAGGAGATGTGTCGTCATAACAAAACACTATGCCCAATCAAAACTGGGGTAAATCTTTGCTTTCTCCCATTGTGAAGCGCGGCCAACGCAGTATGTTTTAAGCACATCAGGAGGGCGCATGATGACCGAACACGTGGACATCCCAGAAGAAGAAGCCTTCGGTATTACCGACAAATTCGTCTCAGACATGATGGTGGCGGTGGACGCCAATGATGAGAATGAAGTCGTCCGCATCTTGGAGCCCTTGCACCCCGCTGACGTTGCGCACCTCATCGAACAGCTTGACCCCCGCGACCGGCGCAACTTCCTTACTGTTTGGCCCGGCGGGATCGAAGGCGACATCATCTCCGAGCTTGATGACAGCCTGCGGGAAGAGGTCATCGATACACTGAACCGCGACGAGCTCGCTGAGGCGGTCCAGCAGCTTGATTCCGACGATGTTGTCGACCTGATTGAAGACCTTGATGACCAGCAGACAGAAGCTGTTCTTGAGGCGCTGGACGACACCGACCGCGCCCTTGTCGAACAGGCGCTGGCCTATCCAGAAGAATCCGCCGGTCGTCACATGCAGGTCGAGCTGGTCCGCGCGCCCGAACATTGGACGGTAGGCGATGCGATCGACTATCTGCGGTCTGACGTCGAACTGCCCGATCAGTTTTACCACATCATCCTCGTCGATCCACGCATGAAGCCCGTGGGTTACGTCACTTTGGGCCGCGTGCTGAGCTCAAAGCGCTCAACGCCTTTGAAAGAGGTGTTGGAAGACACCTTCCGCACCTTCCATGTTGCCCAAGACGTTGAAGAAGTGGCGCAAGCGATCAACCACTATCACATGATCACTGCCCCCGTGGTTGATGACGATGACAGGCTTATCGGTGTCATCACCATCGACGACGCGATGGCGTTTCTGGAAGAAGCAGCCGAAGAAGACATCCTCCGCCTCGCTGGTGTGGGCGAAGGGTCGCTGTCCGACCGTGTGATCAACACCACCCGTCAGCGTTTCCCTTGGCTTGCAGTGAACTTGGTGACGGCAATCCTCGCCTCACTTGTCATAGCGCTTTTCGAAGACGTTATTTCTGGCCTCGTCGCGATCGCGGTCTTGATGCCCATTGTGGCGTCGATGGGCGGCAACGCAGGCACTCAATCGCTAACAGTGGCCGTGCGCGCGCTTGCCACTCGCGACCTGACGGATGCCAACGTTTGGCGGGTCATCCGGCGGGAAATTCTTGTGGGTCTCTTCAACGGCCTGATCTTCGCCGTGGTCGTGGGCATTGTTGGCTTTGTCTGGTTCGGCAATCTGACCTTGGGTTTTGTCATCGCCGCCGCGATGGTCATCAACCTCGTGGTTGCGGGCCTTGCAGGCACGGGCATCCCTATCATCCTTGAAAAGCTGGGGATTGACCCTGCACTCGCTTCCGGCGCCTTCGTGACAACCGTCACCGATGTTGTCGGCTTCTTTGTCTTCTTGGGACTGGCGGCACTATGGCTGATCTGACCGTGATCAAAGCCGAGGCCCGAAAAGCCGCCTTCGCCCGTCGCAAGGACGCCCACGCGATGGGGCAAGGCACCGCTGGTCATCTGTCTGAAATCCTTTCTGGTCATCGGGGCGTGCCTCTTGCCGGGTACATGGCGATGCGGACGGAGATTGATCCGACGGCTGCGATGGAGGAGGCATCCGCCCACGGTCCTGTCGGCGTGCCGGTCATTCTGGGCGAAGGTCAACCGCTCAAGTTCCGAACATGGACGCCAGGCTGTGAAATGGAGCAGGGCGCATTCGGCGCGGACATCCCCAAAACGGGCGATTGGATGACGCCTGAGATTGTCATCGTCCCGCTCGTTGCCTTCGAATGCAAAGGCGGGCGGCTCGGCTATGGCGGCGGGTTCTACGACCGGACGCTTGAAGAGTTGCGCGCAAGACGACCCACACTGGCCATCGGTTTCGCTTATGCCGCGCAGGAGGCTGAAAGCTTGCCTTTGGAGCCAACGGACCAACCGCTCGACTACATCGTCACGGAACAGGGCATCATTATCTGCTGAGCATTCATTGCCAGCGCAGGGTTTGCGCCCTAAACCCACATCATGAGAATTTTGTTTTTAGGCGATGTCGTCGGCCGTGGCGGTCGCAAAGCGGTTGCTACCGAACTTCCCAAGCTGCGAGAGGCGTGGAATCTCGATTTCGTTGTTGTGAATGGGGAAAATGCGACGTCCGGTATGGGGCTTTCTGGCGCCCATGCTAAGGGGTTGCTCGAAGCAGGAGCAGATGTCATCACGCTGGGTGATCACGCCTTTGATCAAAAGGACATGATGACGTTCATCACTCAAGAACAACGTATCATCCGCCCGATCAACTTCTCCAAAGCCGCACCTGGTGTCGGCGCACGCGTGTTCATTGCCACAAATAGTCGCAAAGTGTTGGTCGCGCAGGTCTTGGGCCAGGTTTTCATGAAACGGGCGTTTGATGATCCATTCTCCGCCCTCGACTCGGTGCTAAAGCAATACCCGATGGGCGGGCAGGTTCAGGCCAGCGTCATCGACATCCACTGCGAAGCCACATCGGAAAAGATGGCCGTGGGCCACTATTGCGCGGGTCGCGCCAGCCTCGTTGTCGGCACCCACACCCATGTCGCCACCGCCGATGCGATGATCCTACCGGGTGGAACTGGGTATCTCACAGATGCAGGCATGTGCGGTGATTACAACTCCGTCATTGGGATGGAGAAAGAAGAACCGCTACGCCGCTTTATCACCGGAATGCCGAAAGACCGTTTTGCCCCCGCGATGGGGGAGGCGACCTTGTCCGGCGTCTACATCGAAACCGATGATCGGACCGGCCAAACCAAACGGATCGAGATGGTGCGCCACGGCGGAATCTTGCAAGGCGCCGGCCCCGTATGACACGGCAAGAGCAGGCGATGCTCACCTCAGCGCTCATCTTATTGGGCGCGCTCTGGGGCTTGATGCAGCCGATGGTCAAAACCGCTGTCAATGGCGGGTATCAACCGCTTGGCATGGTCTTTGTGCAAATGCTGGTCGCAACGGTCTTGCTGGGGGCTATTCAGGTCCGCCGCCTCGGTCGCTTGCCTTTTAGTAAAGGCCCTGTCGCGATCTGGATCATGCTGGCCTTCGTCGGCACTATCCTTCCGAACAGCGCTAGCTATGAGGCGTTGAAGTCCATTCCAGCGGGCATTTATGCTGTCCTGATCGCCACAATTCCGATGATGTCATTCCCCATTGCGCTGGCATTTCGAAACGAAACCTTCTCTGCCAGACGCCTCTTGGGCCTGCTTGCAGGGCTGGCGGGCGTGGCCTGCATCGTCTTGCCAGATGCCAGCCTTCCGGAACGCGCCATGCTCGCTGCGATCCCTTTGGCGCTAATCGCACCCTTTTGCTACGCGCTTGAAGGCAACCTCGTCGCCCGCTTCGGCACCGCTGGTATGGACGCGATCCAAGTAATGTTCGGGGCATCCGCTATCGGTGCGGCAATCTCCCTGCCGTTGGCGATCAAAACGGGCCAGCTCATCATCCCTGCGGCCCCTTTCACAGCGCCGGATTACGCGCTGTTCGTTGCCTCTGCCATCCACGCCTTTGTCTATGTCGTCTACGTCTGGCTCGTCGGGCGGGCAGGGCCGCTTTTCGCGGCACAGGTCAGCTATTGGGTGACGGGCTTTGGTGTTCTTTGGTCGATGCTGCTGTTGGGAGAGCGGTATTCTGGCTGGATCTGGATTGCGATTGTTTTCATGGCGCTGGGCCTCAGCCTTGTGCAGCCACGGCGCCCTATTGCAGCGCCACCGCCGACAGGTGATAGTGAAGCAACCCCAACGGCTTAAATCGCAATGACCAACTTTCTGTCCCTGACGGCGACGCAAAGCGCCCTCCTGACGCTGGGCGTCGTGTTCGTGATGTTTGCGCTCTTTCTGTGGGAGGTGCTCCCAACCGAAGTCGTGGCGATGATCGGCGCGGCATTTCTGCTGATTACGGGCGTGTTGCCCTACGACCAAGTGCTCGTAGTCTTCTCAAACCCCGCACCTTGGACAATCGCTGCGATGTTCATCATTGTCGGGGCGCTGGTGCGGACGGGGGCCCTGACCACGCTCACCCAAATGGCGGAGCGACAAGCCAAAATAAGCCCAGCCCGCGCCATCGGTGGGGCGCTGCTGTTTGTGGCACTTGCCTCCGGCATCATGAACAATACACCACTGGTTGTCGTCATGATCCCCGTCTTTGTGCAACTGTCGAAAACCATGGGAACGTCCGCCTCTAAGCTGCTGATCCCACTTAGCTATGCCGCCATCGTTGGCGGAACCATGACCCTGCTCGGCACCGCCACCAACTTGCTCGTCGATGGCGTCGCCCGCGAACAAGGGTTGGAGCCGTTCGGCATCCTCGAAATTCTGCCCATCGGCGTGATCGTCGTCACATGGACCTTTATTTACCTCTACTTCATCGGGCGTCGATTGTTGCCCGACAGAATGTCTATGGCTGGAATGCTTTCCGACCGCTCTAAAATGAAGTTCTTCTCGGAAGCGGTGATCCCACGCGATAGCAACCTTATTGGGCGCGAAGCGTTCGACGTGAACCTCTTCAAACGCGATGGTGTGCGGTTGATCGATGTGGTGCGCGGCGATGCCTCCCTCCGGCGCAACCTCAAGAATGTAGTCCTCGAAGCCGGCGACAAGGTGGTTCTTCGCACAGAAATGACGGAGCTTTTATCCTTGCAAAACAACAAGAATTTGCGCCGCATCGATCAAGTCTCTTCGATAGAAACAACGACGGTCGAAGTTCTCATCACCCCCAACTGCCGCATGATTGGCCGCAACCTCGCTTCCATGCGCCTGCGCCGCCGTTATGCGGTCTATACACTCGCCGTGCACCGCCGCGATACCAACCTGCCACAGCTCGACGACGTTGTGATCCGTATCGGCGACACGCTGTTGTTGGAGGGCGCTCCGGCAGACATCGAACGCCTCGCCGCTGATATGAATCTTGGCGACGTGTCGCTCCCCTCTGAACGCGCTTACCGCCGCCGCCACGCGCCCATCGCCATCGCAGTTCTCTTGGGCGTGGTCATCCTTGCCGCCCTCAACGTGGCCCCAATCCTGCTGTTGGCGATGGTGGGCGTCACGGTCGTCCTCGCCACCCGCTGCATCGATGCGGAGGAGGCGTTCGGCTTCGTCGATGGACAACTCATGGCGCTCATTTTTGCGATGCTCTGCGTCGGCAGTGCGCTGCAATCCTCCGGCGCGGTCCTGTTGATCGCGGAAGCCCTGTCACTCGTCATGACGGTTCTGCCCGGTTTCGCCATCATTCTCGCGGTCTATCTGCTATCCTCAATCCTCACCGAATTGGTCAGCAACAATGCTGTCGCCGTGGTCATGACTCCAATCGCGATTGGTCTCGCCTCCACCCTCGGTGTTGAACCCAGACCGCTCGTCGTCGCTGTCATGATCGCGGCGAGCGCTAGTTTTGCCACGCCCATCGGCTATCAAACGAACACGCTGGTCTACGGTCCGGGCGGCTATAAACTCACCGACTTCCTCAAGGTCGGCATCCCGCTCAACCTCACCCTTGCGCCCATCGTGTCTTTCGCGATCCCGTTTATCTGGCCGCTGTAGCCGCCCTGCTTGCAGCCGCGCCCTGCCGTGTCCTATAGAGTGTCGGAATTCGGATCGAAAAAGGGACAGCTGTCATGGCAGGCCACTCCAAATGGGCAAATATCCAGCACCGCAAAGGGCGTCAGGATAAGCTCCGCTCAAAACTGTTCTCCAAGCTCGCCAAGGAAATCACAGTTGCCGCGAAAATGGGTGATCCCGATCCCGATAAAAACCCGCGTCTGCGCTTGGCGGTGAAAGAGGCCAAGTCGAACTCTGTGCCCAAGGACGTCATCGACCGCGCGATCAAGAAATCGCAGGGTGGCGATGCGGAAAACTACGACGAAATCCGGTATGAAGGATACGGGCCCAACGGCGTGGCCGTGATCGTTGAAACCATGACCGACAACAAGAACCGCACCGCCTCCACAGTGCGCTCCACCTTTTCGAAGAACGGTGGCAACTTGGGCGAAACCGGTTCCGTCGGTTTCATGTTCGAACGCAAGGGTCAGATCATCTATCCGGGCTCCGCAGGTGACGAAGACACCATCATGATGGCCGCGATTGAGGCAGGCGCCGAAGACGCGCAATCTGACGAAGAAACCCACGTCATCATCTGCGCCGACACGGATCTCAACGACGTCTCCAACGCGCTAGAGGCGGAGTTGGGCGAAAGCGAAAGCACAAAACTCATCTGGCAGCCGACCACAACGACAGAGCTTGACCTCGAAGGGCTCACCAAGCTGATGAAACTGGTCGACACGCTGGAAGAAGATGACGACGTACAAACCGTCACAACCAACTTCGAGGCCTCAGATGAAGTTATGGAAGCCTTCGGCAATCAGTAAATTTCGCGGGTTGTGAACCCACAGGAATGAGCAGACTGTGGGCGCATGTCAGATGCGCCTTCTCGCCCCATTGCTGGTATCTTTTGGATGGCTGTCACAGGCGTGATGTTCGTCTGTGTGACTGCTGTAGTAAAATACATCGGCGATGATGTGCCCGCTGCGCAGAGCGCTTTCCTGCGCTACGTACTGGGCCTCGTCTTTCTGATCCCGATGATCCGCCCGATCCTTGCCGCGCGGTTGTCGAAACGGCAGGTCATGCTGTTCTCGGCACGTGGGTTTGCGCACACCATCGCGGTCATACTGTGGTTCTACGCGATGGCGCGCATCCCAATCGCGGTTGTGCCGGATATGAACTACCTCGCGCCCGTCTTTGTGAGTGTCGGCGCGGCGCTGTTTCTGGGCGAAAAACTCCCGCCGCGTCGGATGGCGGCTGTCGTCGTCGCTCTGATCGGTGCGCTCATCATCCTGCGCCCTGGTTTCCGCGAAATCTCCCCCGGGCATATTGCGATGCTCTTTACCGCCATTGGTTTTGCCGCTGGATACCTGTTGGCCAAGCAACTGGCGGGGGAGGTGGCGCCAGCCGTGGTCGTTGGCATGCTGTCCATTACTGTCACCATCTTTCTGGCCCCCTTTGCCTATGCCGTCTGGTTGCCGGTGAGTTGGGAGAATATCGGCTGGCTTTTCCTCGTCGCCTGTTTTGCGACTGCGGGCCACTACACTATGACGCTCGCCTTTGCTGCGGCACCGCTCACCGTCACGCAGCCAGTCACGTTCCTGCAGCTGGTTTGGGCGGTATTGCTAGGAGCCTTCGCGTTTGGCGAGGGTATCGATGGTTGGGTCATTCTTGGCGGCGCAGTTATCATGTCGGCGGTGTCTTTCATCACATGGCGCGAAGCCGTCGCCCGTCGCCGCATCACCCCGACAACCAACGCGACGAAGGTCTGATATTTTTATTGATTGACGAGTCAATAAAAAACAAATTACGGTTTTGTATCTGCAAACTGAAAGCCGCCTCATGCCCAAAGTTGGAATGGAACCGATCCGTCGCGCGGCGCTGGTAGAGGCGACGATCGCCGCCATTGGGGAGGCGGGATCGCTCGAAGTGACTGTCAGCCAAATCGCAAAGCGGGCCGGAATGTCCTCCGCTCTTGCGCACCATTACTTTGGCGGCAAAGATCAGATTTTCATGGCGGCGATGCGACAAATCCTGCGGGATTACAGTGCGGAGGTCCGCAAAGAACTTGCTAAAACCACCCGTCATGATCAACGCGCCGAAGCGATTATCCGCGCCAACTTTGCCGAGTCTTGCTTCGATCCTGCCGCCGTCAGCGCATGGATGACCTTTTACGGTCAGGCCCAAACCAGCCCTGAAACCCTGCGCCTTCTGACCCTCTATCAAATGCGCCTGCGCTCCAACCTGACCCACGCGCTGCGCGGCCGTACAACCGCCCCGAAAGAGGCGGCTGACCTGCTCGCCGCGCTGATCGACGGTCTCTACATCCGTGTCGGCCTGACCGCACCTGACGAGGATGCCGAAGCCACCGCACTGGCGCTTCTCGCCAAATTGACAGGAGGGGTCGCATGAGCAAGCCCAACATCCTTATCATCATGGTGGATCAGTTGAACGGAACCCTCTTTCCGGATGGTCCTGCCGACTGGCTCTATGCGCCGAACCTTAAGAAATTGGCGGCGATATCGACACGTTTCAAGAACTGCTACACAGCCTCCCCGCTCTGCGCCCCAGGCCGCGCGTCGTTCATGTCGGGCCAGCTACCCAGCCGCACGGGTGTTTATGACAACGCGGCGGAGTTTTCCTCCTCTATCCCGACCTACGCCCACCATCTGAGGCGGGCGGGGTATCAAACCTGTCTCTCCGGCAAGATGCATTTCGTCGGTCCGGACCAGTTGCACGGGTTTGAGGAACGGCTCACAACCGACATCTATCCACCTGACTTCGGCTGGACGCCCGACTACCGCAAACCCGGTGAACGCATCGACTGGTGGTATCACAACATGGGCTCTGTCACCGGTGCTGGGGTAGCGGAGATCACCAACCAAATGGAGTATGATGATGAGGTCGCCTACCACGCGACCCGCAAACTCTATGACCTCTCCCGCGGTCATGATGATCGCCCGTGGTGCCTGACTGTCAGCTTCACGCACCCGCACGATCCCTATGTGGCCCGCAAGAAATACTGGGATCTCTACGAAGACTGCGCTCATCTGATGCCAGAGGTGGAACCAATCCCCTACGCCGATCAGGATGCCCATTCCAAACGCATCCTCGACGCCAACGACCACGAAAATTACGAGATCGCGGAAGATCAAATCCGCCGTGCCCGCCGCGCCTATTTCGCCAACATCTCTTACCTCGATGACAAAGTCGGGGAACTGCTCGATACGCTTGCGGCGACCCGCCAAGAGGCGACCATCCTCTTTGTCTCCGACCACGGCGATATGCTTGGCGAACGCGGTCTCTGGTTTAAAATGTCGTTCTACGAAGGTTCCGCTCGCGTCCCCATGATGATTGCGTCATCATACATGGAGCCGGGCCTTGTCGACACGCCCGTCAGCAACATCGACGTCTGCCCGACGCTCTGCGACCTCGCGGGCGTCGATATGTCAGAGGTGATGCCGTGGACCGATGGTGAAAGCATCGTCGTGCTAGGGCAGGGGGGGTCCCGCGACACGCCGGTTGCGATGGAATACGCGGCCGAAGGGTCTTACGCGCCGCTGGTCTCCCTCCGCTACGGCAAGTGGAAATTCAACATGTGTGCCATCGATCCCGATCAACTCTTTGATATGGACGCGGACCAGCACGAACTCACGAACCTCGCCGATCACCCCGATCACCAAGGCACGCTGACGACGATCAAGGCAAAGGCTGAAAAACGCTGGGACCTTGCCCAATTCGACGCCGACGTGCGCCATTCGCAAGCGGGCCGTTGGATCGTCTACGAAGCCCTGCGCAATGGCTCCTATTTCCCATGGGACTACCAGCCGCTGCAAAAAGCATCGGAACGCTACATGCGCAATCACATGGACCTCAACGTCCTCGAAGAAAACCAAAGGTTCCCAAGGGGCGAATAGCTCTTTTGGTCCATCTCACCCTCGGAGTTTCGCCATGCAAATCCAACCAACCGCCAGCCATTTCATCAACGGCGAATACGTCGAAGACACGAACGGCGAGTTGATCGACGTGATCTACCCCTATACGGGGGAAGTTGTGGCAAAGGTCTACTCAGCCACGCCTGCGATCATTGAGAAGGCGTTAGCCTCCGCCACAGCCGCGCAAGCGGAGTGGGCGGCGATGAGCGGGACAGAGCGGGGCCGCATCCTGCGCCGTGCCGCCGACATCATGCGCGAGCGGAACCACGACCTGTCGGTCGTGGAAACCTATGATACCGGCAAACCTTACCAAGAAACCAGCGTTGCCGATGCGACTTCTGGTGCGGATGCGTTTGAGTATTTCGGCGGCTTGGCTGGGGCGCTGACGGGTGAACACATCCCCCTAGCAGGCGGTGATTTCGTCTATACGCGCCGCGAAGCGTTGGGTGTCTGCGTTGGTATCGGCGCCTGGAACTACCCAACACAAATCGCCAGTTGGAAAGGGGCACCTGCGCTCGTCTGTGGCAACACGATGGTGTTCAAACCATCTGAGACCACACCGCTCTGCGCCCTGAAAGTCGCCGAAATCCTGCATGAAGCGGGCGCGCCAGCGGGTGTTTACAACGTGGTGCAAGGCCTTGGAAATGTTGGCGCGTCGCTTGTGACCGACCCGCGCGTCGCAAAAGTGTCGCTGACAGGGTCCGTTCCCACAGGGAAAAAGGTCTACGCTGCCGCGGCCGAAGGATTGCGCCACGTGACAATGGAATTAGGCGGCAAATCCCCTATCATTATTTTTGACGATGCGGACCTCGAAAATGCCGTCTCCGGCGCAGTGCTCGGCAATTTCTATTCCACGGGCCAAGTCTGCTCCAACGGCACCCGCGTTTTTGTTCAGAAAGGCATCAAAGAAGCCTTCCTAAACCGGATGGCCGAACGCCTCGCATCCGGCGTCGTAATGGGCGACCCGCAAGACCCCGACACAAACTTCGGCCCAATGGTCAGCGAGAACCAACGCGCCATCGTTGAGGGTTATATCGAGGAAGGCAAAGCTGAGGGCGCGCGGCTCGTCTTTGGCGGCGGCACCCCTGACCGCGACGGGTTTTTCATCGAACCCACCGTCTTTGCCGACGTCACCGACGACATGACCATCGCGCGGGAGGAGATTTTCGGCCCCGTACTTTCTGTCCTCGACTTCGAAACGGAAGAGGAAGCGATTCGCCGAGCCAATGACACAGAGTTCGGCCTCGCCGCGTCCGTCTTCACCAGTGATCTCACCCGCGCACACCGCGTCTCCGCCGCGTTTGAAGCGGGCACCTGCTACATCAACACCCATAACCTCGCGCCGGTGGAGGCGCCTTTCGGCGGTTCCAAAATGTCCGGCGTTGGGCGCGAAAACTCCAAACTCGCTGTTGCCCATTATTCTGAGATGAAGACGGTCTACGTCTCCATGAACGACGTGGAGGCGCCCTTCTAATGCAAGCCGACTACGTGATTGTTGGCGCAGGCAGCGCCGGATGTGCGATGGCCTACCGACTGGCAGAGGCGGGTAAGGACGTGCTGGTCATCGAATACGGCGGGTCAGACGTGGGACCGCTCATCCAGATGCCCGCTGCGCTGTCTTACCCCATGAACATGTCGCATTATGATTGGGGGCTGAAGACTGAACCTGAACCGCACCTCGGCGGCCGTCGTCTGGTCACACCGCGCGGCAAAGTCATCGGCGGCTCCAGCTCCATCAACGGCATGATCTACGTGCGTGGCCACGCGCTTGATTTTGACCATTGGGAGGAAAGCGGCGCCGATGGTTGGGGCTACGCCGACGTGCTGCCGTACTTCCGACGCATGGAAAACTGGGACAGCGGCGGGCATGGCGGCGATCCGTCATGGCGCGGCAACAATGGCCCGTTGCACGTTTGCCGCGGTCCGCGCACCAACCCGCTCACGAAAGCCTTCGTGAAGGCGGGTGAACAAGCAGGATATGACGTCACTGGCGACTACAACGGCCACAAGCAAGAAGGCTTCGGCCCCTTCGATGCGACGATCCACAAAGGCCGCCGATGGTCCGCCGCCAACGCCTACCTCAAACCCGCCTTGAAACGCGCCAACTGCGCACTCATCCGCGCCTTCGCCCGCAAGATAGTCATAAGAGAGGGCCGCGCTGTCGGGGTCGAGGTCGATCGTGGTGGCAATAAGGAGATTATTGAGGCCCACCAAGAAGTTATTATCGCTGCATCCTCCCTCAATTCGCCGAAACTCTTGATGCTTTCTGGCATCGGACCTGCGGCGCATCTGACCGAACATGGGATCGACGTGGTGGCGGACCGCGCGGGCGTCGGACAAAACCTGCAAGATCATCTAGAGCTTTACATCCAGCAGGCTGCAACGCAGCCCGTCTCCCTTGCCAAGCATTGGAATTTCGTTAGCAAAGCCATGATTGGGGCGCAGTGGTTGTTCACAAAAACCGGTCTCGGCGCCTCGAACCAATTTGAAAGCGCAGGCTTCATCCGGTCGAAAGCGGGCGTAGAATACCCTGACATCCAATTCCACTTTCTGCCCATCGCCGTCCGCTATGACGGCCAAGTCGCGGCCGAAGGGCACGGGTTCCAAGCCCACGTTGGACCGATGCGGTCCGCCTCCCGTGGTTCGGTCACACTGCGATCCGCCGACCCGAACGACGACCCAAAAATTCTGTTCAACTACATGTCAGAGCAAAGCGATTGGGAAGACTTCCGCACATGCATCCGCCTCACCCGCGAGATTTTCGCGCAAGACGCCTTTGCCCCGTTCCGTGGTCACGAAATTCAACCGGGGGACGCCGCGCAAACGGATGATGCGCTTGATGATTTCATCCGCGAGCATGTGGAAAGCGCCTATCACCCCTGTGGCACCTGCAAGATAGGCCGCGCGGATGATCCAATGGCTGTTGTCGACCCTGAAACCTGCGTGATTGGCGTGGATGGCCTGCGTCTAGCTGATAGTTCGATCTTCCCACGCATCACCAACGGCAACCTCAACGCCCCGTCGATCATGACGGGGGAGAAAGCGGCAGATCACATCCTAGGGCGCACACCGCTCCCTGCCGCGAACGACCAACCGTGGGTCCATCCAAACTGGCAAACGGCGCAGCGTTAACTGGCTTCCACCTGCTCTTGGAAGCGTTCAAAAAACTCGTCTGCCATTTTCTTGGCAAAGCCGCCAACGATACGGTTGCCAAGCCGCGCCAGCTTCCCGCCGACCTTTGCGTAGGCGGTGTACGTCAGCTCCGTCCCGCCGTCGACATCGCGCAGGGTGACGTCGGCGCTGCCTTTGACAAAGCCCGCAACGCCGCCTTTGCCCTCACCCACGATGGTATAGCTTTCGCCTGCCACCACATTCTCAAGCGACACCTCACTCTTGAACGTCGCTTTCACGGGTCCAACCTTTTGCTTCACCGTTGCGGCAAAACCATCCTCTGGCGTGCCGGTCAGTTCCTCACAGCCGGGGATGCAAGCGGCGAGCGTGTCTGCATCGTTTAGCTTTTGCCAAACCAACGCTCGGTGTGCCGCGATAACGCGCGTGGCTTCTAAGTCTATCGGATGCTTCCCCTAGTCAGTGATCGTTCTAGAGAACTCTAGTTCTGCCGCATGGTCAATCAATCGACCTGATAGGGCAGCACGTCGCGACGGTCGAGATCAACTTTCAAGCGCCGCTCCAACGGTGGGACGGAGCGTTGATGGCACGATTGGCGCTCACAAATCCGGCAGGAGATGCCGATAGGCTCAAACGCCTGCGCGCTGTTGAGCTGCATGTGATCGGCATAGACCAAGGCACCGGCATGCTTCACTTCGCACCCCAATCCAATCGCATACCGCCGCATCGGCGCGCCCCAACCGCCGCCCGATTTGCTGACATCCCGCGCCAGACAGAAATAGCGGATACCATCTGGCGTTTCCGCCAACTGGCGCAAAAACTGCCCAGGCAATTCAAACGCCTTGTGCACGTTCCAAAGCGGGCAGGCCCCGCCGTACCTTGCGAATTGCAGAGTGGTGGCCGAGTGGCGTTTCGTGATCGTCCCCGCCTGATCGACCCTCACAAAGAAGAATGGGATGCCTTTCGCACCCGGGCGTTGCAGTGTCGACAGACGGTGCGCCACTTGTTCCAATGACGCGCCAAACCGTGTCGACAGGATTTCCAAGTCGTGCCGTGTGTCCCGCGCCGCCTCCAAAAATTGCCCGTAAGGCATCAGGACCGCGCCCGCGTAGTAATTCGCCAATCCGATTTTTGCGATATCGCGGGCCTCATCCGACTGAAACCGCGCAAGGTCGAGTGTTGCCTCCAACAATGGATCTTGCCTGATCAGCGCCATCTGCAACAGTAATTGGAACCGCCGCGTCTCCGGCGTCGCGTAGCGCGACAGGGCCAGCGTTTTGGTCTTTCGATCATAGTTGCGTACTTGGCCGTCTTGCGCTTCCACAACGCGGATGCCTTGGCCCTCCAGCATCGCGACCGCCGCGTCCTCCAACGTTTCCTGCTTTGGCTGTGCGGCGGCAAACCGTTCCGCCGCGCGATCCACGGCGTCGATGTAGTTGTCGCAATAGTGAAAGAAGTCGCGCACCTCTTCCCAAGGGGACGACCGGATCTGCGAATCCTCCCGACCCAACGCCTCATCTAGTGAAGCAAGCCGCTCGTGCGTCCGGCGATAGGCCGCGTGCAGGTCCAAAAACGCCCGCGCTAACGTCGGCGCGTTTGATGCCGCAAGTCGCAAATCTGCAAGGGCAGGGGTCGGACCCGTCAGCACAGGGTCGGCAAGAGCCTCTTTCATATCCCCAATGAGTCGCGCCTCATCACCTGACTGAAGCTCCGAGACGTCGAAGCCAAATTCCTCGCTCAAACCCAACAAAACCGCTGTACTGATCGGGCGGTTGTTGTTCTCCATCTGGTTAAGATAAGGCACTGACACATTCAGCCGGATCGCAAAATCCTTCTGGGTGATGCCTAGTCGGCTGCGCATATCGCGCAGCTTCGCGCCTGCAAAGAGTTTTTGAGTGGCCATTGTGGGTCTCTGCGTTGTCTAATTTGCAGATTGATTTTGCAAAGACTGCAAATCAACCCTTAACCTTCCGCGTGCGCCGGATTACATAGATCATTGAGGCGACAGCCAGTGCTGATGTCGCCACCATCACCCATTGCAGGGGCAGTGGGCTGTCCCCACCATCCAGCAGTGTTGCGGCCATTTGCGCAGCCGCAGCACCCCCTGCGATCATCATCGCGCTGCCAAGCCCGCTCGCCGTGCCCGCCAGATGTGGTCGCACGGACATCAGGCCGACGGCCGTGTTCGGGATCAAAAGTCCGTTGCCCAAGCCGAGCAATGTGACGAGACCGAAAAAGATGTAAGGGGAGGGCTCCATCACCAACAAGAAGATGAGGGAGATCACCATGCCGCCAAGCGTGATCAGCGACCCCACGAGCGCCATAAGGTTGATCCCAAACCGTTCGCTATACCGCCCCGACAACCCGTTCCCCACCGCGTAGCCAATCGCTGGTGCGCCCAAGGCCACGCCTGCCCAGAAGGGGGACAGGCCAAACACGGTGGTAGAGACATAGGATGCCCCGCCCAGCAGCGCAAAAAACGCACCTGATCCGAAAGACGCGGCCAAGGCATAGCCCCAAAACCGCGGCGATTTCAGAAGTTCAGGATAAGTCTTGATCTGCTCGGCAAACCCCATGCCGCCATCGCGCACCGTTTCACCCTGATCGAAATAGCAGAGCGCTAAAACAACCAGTCCCGCAAAAACCAGAAAGCCAAAGACCGCTCGCCAATCGAAGAGCTGGTCAATCGCGCCGCCGATCATCGGGCCAAACATCGGCACCAAAGCCATGCCCATTGTGACATAGCCGATCATTGAAGCCGCTTTGTTCGTCTCAAACATGTCCCGCACAATCGCACGGCTCAACGCAACGCCCGTGGCCACCACGCATTGCATCATGCGAAAGAACAGAAACATCTCCGCGCTCGTCGACAGCATCGCACCGACTGTGGCGACAACGAAGATCGTAAGCGACCAAAGCACCACCATCCGCCGCCCGTATCTGTCAGAAATAGGCCCGATCAGGATTTGCAAGATCGCCGTCGCTAGAAAATATCCCGACACCGCAATCTGCATGGTGGCGTAGGTCGTACCAAAATATTCCGTCATGCCTGCCAGTGACGGCAGGAAGATCGACAGGTTCAGCGCCGAAATGCCTGCCAGCAGGGTCAGCGTCAAAATATGTGGCGGGGTGGTGCGGTCTAAAAATCGAACCGCGGTTTTACTGGTCATTCCGCTACCCTATGCCTGAGGTTGCCGATGTCCATGCCTGTAGCAGCAAATTTCAGCGCCGCTTGATAATTTGCATATTTGCAGATTTATAAAAAGATAGGACGGTATATTTGCAAAATTCACCTTCTCCCCTGCTAACCCGTTTGATATGCCCGATCCAACTCTAGGGGAGGCCATGATGAAAGATATCCTGCAAGAGCTTGAAGACCGCCGCGCGGTCGCTCGCATGGGGGGCGGTGCACGCCGCATTGACGCGCAGCACGCCAAAGGTAAGCTCACCGCGCGTGAGCGGATTGAACTGCTGCTCGATGCGGACAGCTTTGAAGAGTTCGACGCCTTTGTTGCCCACCGCTGCTCTGATTTCGGTATGGAAGAACAGCGCCCACCGGGTGATGGCGTCGTCACAGGCTGGGGTACGATCAACGGCCGCATGGTCTATGTCTTCTCGCAAGATTTCACCGTCTTCGGCGGCTCCCTCTCCGAAACGCATGCTCAGAAGATCTGCAAGATCATGGACATGGCGATGCAAAACGGCGCGCCTGTCATCGGCATCAACGATTCAGGCGGTGCACGTATTCAGGAAGGCGTCGCCTCCCTCGCGGGTTATGCAGAGGTTTTTCAACGCAACATCATGGCGTCCGGCGTGGTGCCGCAAATCTCCGTCATCATGGGGCCATGTGCCGGTGGCGCGGTCTACTCCCCCGCGATGACCGACTTCATCTTCATGGTCAAAGACACCTCCTATATGTTCGTCACTGGCCCCGACGTTGTGAAGACCGTCACGAATGAGGTTGTCACGGCAGAGGAGTTAGGCGGTGCTTCCACCCACACCAAGAAATCTTCCGTCGCCGATGGTGCGTTTGAGAATGATGTGGAAGCTTTGGCCGAAGTGCGCCGCTTGGTGGACTTCCTGCCGCTCAACAACCGTTCTAAACCGCCAACTCGCCCATTCTTTGACGATGTCGACCGGATTGAGGACAGCCTTGATACACTGATCCCCGACAACCCGAACATGCCTTATGACATGAAAGAACTCATTCATAAGCTGGGCGACGAAGGCGATTTTTACGAAATCCAAGAAGACTTCGCCAAGAACATCGTCACAGGCTTTGTGCGTCTCGAAGGCTCCACTGTTGGCGTTGTTGCCAACCAGCCGATGGTCTTGGCCGGATGCCTCGACATCGACAGCAGCCGGAAAGCCGCGCGCTTTGTCCGATTCTGCGACGCCTTTGAAATCCCGATTTTGACGCTCGTTGACGTCCCTGGCTTCCTGCCCGGCACCTCGCAAGAATACGGCGGCGTAATCAAGCACGGCGCAAAACTGCTCTTTGCATATGGCGAGGCGACCGTGCCAAAAGTGACGGTCATCACGCGCAAAGCCTACGGCGGGGCCTACGACGTGATGGCGTCCAAGCACCTGCGCGGTGATTTTAACTATGCATGGCCCACAGCGGAAATCGCTGTGATGGGCGCCAAGGGCGCGACAGAGATCATCCACCGCGCCGACCTTGGCGATGAGGAAAAGATCGCGCAGCACACCAAAGACTATGAAGACCGCTTCGCCAACCCGTTCGTGGCGGCGGAAAAAGGCTTCATCGACGAGGTGATCATGCCGCACTCCACCCGCAAACGGATTTGCCGCGCCTTTGCCTCCCTCCGTGGCAAATCGCTGCAAAACCCGTGGAAAAAGCACGACAACATCCCACTGTGATCCGGTCGGCCAACATATGTTGCGGGCGTGCAACGCCCGCGCGGGAAACCGCCGCTGCTGCGTCCGCGGCTGTCACGCAAACGCGGGCGCAACCGCGCGCCGTCCAAATGCGCCTCAGCATCTGGGGGGCGTTTTGATGTCCCAGCGAAATATTGTGCGTCCTCAGCCCCTTGGTGCGGCAAAGCAACAGTTGCCAGCATCTGCATTGCGCCCTGCTTCCGTGCTCAATTTTTCTGCTAATGATCAAGAAATAACAAAAAACACGCTGACCGGATCAAAAAGCCGTCAGCATGAGGCAGATCAGAGCGGAACGCAAACATGGCTAACGGGGTCAAAGTGTTCGTCGTGGCAGCGCTTATGGCGGTTGTCGCCATCAGTGCAAGCCAAGGGCAGGCGAACAACGTCGTGCACACAGACCTTCGACAATTGGGCGGGCCAGAGCACTAGCGCAAGCGGGGTGCTTTGATGGAAAAGCACCGCGGTTTTCCCGGTCGTCTGCCAGGCACGGATTTTCAATTCACTATTAGACGGGCTAACAAAGCGGGCGCGACCAAACTCATCGCCCGTGAGCGTTACAATGACCGTAGACCTGCGGACAAGCGCGCCGATGCGGGGTTCATGCGCGCGCTTTGGGATCATTTCGGGGCAGAGCCGTTTGAACGTGGTAATCTCGACGCGGGACGCCTCTCTTGGCTGTTCGAGCGGGAGGTCATTGCTGCCGAAGACCCGTTCGATCCTGAATCCTATGAGGCGCTGCTCCAAATCGACGAACCCCGCGCCCGCGCCAGCTTTCCCGACGTTATGGAGGGATAAAGTGAGCGTTTTCGGCAAATCCACGCAGATAAACACGGATTTTAAGCGAATCTTCGCTTATTTTCCGTATTCCCAAGTGGCAGGGTTTATTTCGTCACCTCTTGCGCGCAACCTTTCTTCAGCTAAGTGCAAAACCAGCAATTTTACTCCTTCATATTGTCAACGCTGTTACCGTTCCCCAAGCCGGTCCGTTTCCATAAGAAACCGACGGGCTTACCCTTATCTGAACACCGCTTATGAATTGGCGGAAGCGTGCCTACGCCCGCGCTGCTGCATTGCTATTCTGCCCGCTTCCGATAAGTCTTCTGAGTATCAAAACTCACAGAAGGGCGTGTACCGATGCTCAAGAAAACATGGATTATTGCAGCCGTCACCAGTGTCACGCTTGCAGGTTGCCTTAACACAGTTGGCGAACGCGCTGTTGTCGGCGCCAGCGCAGGCGTCATTGCTGCTGATGTTCTCGGCACCGACCGCACGGGCACTGCACTTGTCGGTGCTGCCGCAGGCGCATTCTGCGACGACGTCGGCCTTTGCGACTAATACTCTGACTTCGCCCCACGGGGCATCTACGAAATCTGACCGCCGTTGGGGTGCTCCTCCTGCGGCGGTTTTGCGTTCAAGGGACCACGCTCATGTTTAAAAAAATGCTGATTGCTAACCGGGGCGAGATTGCCTGCCGCGTCATCAAAACCGCGCGTAAGATGGGCATCAAAACAGTTGCGATTTATTCCGACGCGGACCGGAACGCCCTACACGCGAAAATGGCGGATGAGGCGGTTCACATTGGCCCGCCACCCGCAAACCAATCATATATCGTGATCGACAAGGTCATGGACGCGATCCGGCAAACGGGGGCGGAGGCTGTTCACCCTGGCTATGGCTTCCTTTCAGAGAACGCGAAATTTGCCGAAGCGCTCGAAGCCGAAGGCGTTGCCTTCATCGGCCCGACGAAAGGCGCGATCGAGGCGATGGGCGACAAGATCACCTCCAAGAAAATCGCTCAGGACGCGAAGGTCTCCACCGTTCCGGGCTACATGGGTCTGATCGAAGACGCGGACGAAGCTGTCAAAATCTCCAACGACATCGGCTACCCTGTGATGATCAAAGCCTCCGCTGGTGGTGGCGGCAAAGGCATGCGCATCGCATGGAACGACCAAGAGGCGCGCGAAGGCTTCCAGTCCTCCAAGAATGAAGCTGCGAACAGCTTTGGTGACGACCGCATCTTTATAGAGAAATTCGTCACGCAGCCGCGCCACATCGAAATACAGGTGCTTTGCGACAGCCACGGCAACGGCATCTTCTTACATGAGCGGGAATGCTCCATCCAGCGCCGGAACCAGAAGGTGATTGAAGAGGCGCCATCGCCGTTCCTTGATGAAGCGACCCGCAAAGCGATGGGCGATCAATCTGTCGCTTTGGCGAAGGCCGTGGGCTACACCAGCGCAGGCACGGTGGAGTTCATTGTCGACGGCGACAAAAACTTCTACTTCCTTGAAATGAACACCCGCTTGCAGGTGGAACACCCTGTTACGGAACTCATCACCGGCGTCGACCTTGTTGAACAGATGATCCGCGTGGCCAATGGCGAAGAACTTCAGATCAAGCAAAAAGACCTCAAGATCAACGGCTGGGCGATGGAAAGCCGCCTTTATGCCGAAGATCCTTACCGCAACTTTCTACCGTCTATCGGACGTCTGACCCGTTACCGCCCGCCCGCAGAAGGTAAAACCGCCAACGGCATCGTGCGCAATGACACCGGTGTCTATGAGGGTGGTGAGATCAGCATGTACTACGACCCGATGATCGCAAAGCTCTGCACATGGGGCCCAAACCGCGCCACTGCGATTGAGGAAATGCGTCTCGCCCTCGATGGATTCGAAGTGGAAGGCATCGGTCACAACCTGCCATTCCTCGCCGCCGTTTACGATCATGAGAAATTCACCTCTGGCAACATGACCACCGCCTTCATCGAGGAAGAGTATCCAGACGGTTTTGACGGCGTGGAACTGCCGGAGGATGACCTCAAGCGTATCGCTGCCGCCACCTCTGCCATGCACCGCGTGGCCGAGATTCGCCGCACCCGTGTTACGGGCCGGATGAGCAACCACGAGCGGCACGTTGGTTCTGTTTGGGTTGTCACCCTGCAAGGCCAAGCGTTCGAGACAGCCATCGGTGCCGACAAAGACGGTGCGACTGTTGCGATTGGCGATGACACTTTCCGCGTGGAAAGCGATTGGACCCCAGGTAAGCCGCTGGCACGGCTTGATGTGGACGGATCACCGCTGGTTCTGAAGGTGGAGAAAATCTCAGGCGGGTTCCGCGTGCGCTACCGTGGTGTGGACCTCAAAGTCCACGTCCGCAGCCCGCGTCAGGCCCAATTGGCGAAACTGATGCCGGAAAAACTGCCGCCCGACACCTCCAAAATGCTGCTCTGCCCAATGCCGGGCCTCATCGTGAATGTCGATGTGGAAGTTGGCCAAGAAGTGGAAGAGGGCCAAGCGCTCTGCACCGTTGAAGCGATGAAGATGGAAAACATCCTGCGGGCTGAACGCAAAGGCACAGTGTCCAAAGTCAACGCCGCCGCTGGCGATAGCCTCGCCGTGGACGACATCATTATGGAGTTTGAATGACCTACTCGGTCAACTCCCTCCGGTCGCGGATTTCTTGCTGTCGCAACGGCATCTTGTCGATGGAGCGGGACAATTCCCGCACGTCCCACGGGGCAGGTTTGCGCAGCTTGATCTGCCCGTCCTTGCCCACAAGGGCGAGCATGAATGACCGAGGCCGGAACCGTGTGCGCAGGTCACTGCGCACGTCAGGATCGGTGTCCACGATGATGATGACGTCACGCTCCGCCAAACGCTCCGCTTCAGCGATTAATAGCTCAAGCTGCCGTTGTAACTGGGGGTCAAATTCTGATTCCCCAAACACGATGATCGGCCGTGCGACCCAGCGCAAGTCATCCATGTTGATCTCTGACGCATCGAAGACCTGCGTACGGTCTTCGTTCCAGCGGTCAACTAGACTGTCTTGTGCCGCCGCAGGTCCTGGCAGCAGTGCCGCACTCAGAATCGCGAATAAAATTCTCATAAATAAAGATATAGGATCGATTTCTGACTTTGCTAAGTCCGATCTGACCCAAAGCCCGCCAAATCACGCATTTGGCATAAGCGGAGCCTGATATGACAGACAAAACTGAATGGGAAAAACTGGCGGAAAAAGAGCTGCGCGGGCGGCCTTTGGATGATCTGACGTGGAACACCATCGAAGGCATCGCCATTAAACCGCTCTACACCACCGAGGATACCGCTGATCTGCCGCATCTGGGCGGCACACCCGGTCAATCGCCCTATACACGCGGCGTAAAGGCTACGATGTACGCAGGCCGCCCTTGGACGATCCGCCAATATGCGGGCTTCTCCACCGCTGAGGAATCGAACGCTTTCTACCGCAAAGCGCTTGCCGCAGGGCAGCAAGGCGTCTCCGTCGCGTTCGACCTCGCGACACATCGCGGATACGACAGTGACCACCCTCGCGTCGTCGGTGACGTGGGCAAGGCGGGCGTTGCCATTGACAGTGTTGAGGATATGAAAATTCTCTTCGACGGCATCCCTCTCGACAAAGTCTCCGTTTCCATGACCATGAACGGCGCGGTGATCCCGATCCTCGCCAACTTCATCGTCGCGGGGGAAGAGCAGGGGCACGACAAATCCGCGCTCGCAGGGACCATTCAGAACGACATTCTGAAAGAGTTCATGGTCCGCAATACCTACGTCTACCCGCCGGAGCCGTCCATGCGGATCATCGCGGATATCATCGGCTACACAGCGGACCACATGCCGAAGTTCAACTCGATCTCGATCTCCGGCTACCACATGCAGGAAGCTGGCGCGAACCTGGTGCAAGAGCTGGCTTTCACCATCGCCGACGGGCGCGAATACGTTCGAACCGCCATCGCCGCGGGCATGGACGTCGACAAATTCGCCCCGCGCCTGTCGTTCTTCTTCGCAATCGGCATGAACTTCTTCATGGAAGCGGCCAAGCTCCGCGCGGCGCGCCTTCTCTGGTCGCGCGTGATGGAGGAGTTCAAGCCTCAAAACCCAAAATCCTCCATGCTGCGGACACACTGCCAAACCTCTGGCGTGTCGCTGCAAGAACAAGACCCCTACAACAACGTCGTGCGCACAGCCTATGAAGCAATGTCAGCCGTACTTGGCGGTACGCAGTCGCTCCATACCAACGCACTCGATGAGGCCATCGCGCTGCCAACCGAATTTGCCGCCCGCATCGCGCGCAACACCCAGTTGATTCTGCAAGAAGAAACCGGCGTGACCAATGTCATCGACCCGCTCGCTGGCAGCTACTACGTCGAAAGCCTGACCCATGAATTGGTCGAAGAGGCGTGGAAGCTCATCGAAGAGGTTGAAGAGATGGGCGGGATGACCAAGGCAGTCGCCTCTGGCATGCCAAAGCTGCGGATCGAAGAAAGCGCCGCCACCCGTCAGGCCAACATCGACCGCGGCACCGAAGTGATCGTCGGCGTCAACAAATACCGCCTCGACAAAGAGGAACCCATCGACATCCTCGACATCGACAACGCAGCTGTCCGCGAAGCGCAGGTCGCTCGCATCGAAAAGACCCGGGCCAAACGGGATCAGGCGGCTTGCGATGCAGCGCTCGATGAAATCACCCGCCGCGCCAACGAAGGAGGTAACCTCTTAGAGGCGGCAGTTGAGGCCGCCCGCGTCCGCGCCACTGTAGGAGAAATCAGCATGGCTATGGAAAAATCATTCGGTCGCCACCGTGCAGAGGTGAAAACACTCGCCGGGGTCTACGGCGCGGCCTACGAAGGCGACGAGGGCTTCGCAGAGATCCAGAAGTCTGTGGAACAATTCGCCGAAGACGAAGGCCGCCGCCCACGTATGCTTGTCGTGAAGATGGGTCAGGACGGCCACGACCGTGGCGCCAAGGTCATCGCAACAGCGTTTGCCGACATCGGCTTTGACGTCGACGTGGGACCATTGTTCCAAACGCCAGAGGAAGCCGCCCAAGATGCGGTCGACAACGACGTTCATGTCATCGGCATCAGTTCACAGGCCGCGGGTCACAAAACGCTCGCCCCGAAACTGGTGGAGGCTTTGGAAGCCGCAGGGGCAGGCGACATCCTTGTCATCTGTGGCGGCGTTATCCCGCAGCAGGACTATCAGTTCCTCTATGACGCCGGCGTGAAGGCGATCTTTGGTCCCGGCACCAACATACCGGCAGCGGCCGAAGACATTCTGAAGCTGATTCGAGAAGCCCGCGCCTAAAGCTCAACGCTCAACAAAAAAGGCCCGCGCTGATGGTCAGCGCGGGCATTTTTTCATTTCTGAACGCTTACTCGGCAGGCTGCGCGACCAGCTGGTCCTCCGCACGCGACCGGCTCGCCGCCAGCATCAGCGCGACATAGCCCAAGATGCCCGAGATGATAGAGCCGGAGAGAACACCCATCCGTACTTGGTTAATCATCGCAGGGTCTTCAAAGCTGAGACCACCGATAAAGAGCGACATCGTAAAGCCGACACCCGCCAAACAGGCGACGCCGTAGATGTGCAGCCAGTTCGCCCCATGCGGCAACCGTGCCATGCCAAACTTCACCATCAGGAAGGTGAGGCCAAAGACACCGATCTGCTTACCAAGTATCAAGCCAAGCGCGATGCCCATCGGGAGCGGCTGCAACAGGTCCGCAACCGACATGCCCGCCAGAACCACGCCGGCGTTTGCAAAGGCAAAGATTGGGATGATGACATAGGTCGACCAAGGGGAGATTGCATGTTCCCAAGCGTGCAGCGGGCTTTTGTCCCAGCGGTCCACCAGCGGAATACAGAACGCAGTCACAACACCCGCCAATGTCGCATGGACACCTGAGCGCAGGACGAGGAACCACAGCACGATTCCAAGCAGCAGCGTCGCCCCTTGGCGGTGCGTTCCGCGCAAGTTCAAGGCGATCATCGCGGCCAGTGGCAGCATCGCCCAGACTAGGTAGGTGATATTGAGCTCAGCGGTGTAGAACAGCGCGATAATGATAATTGCGCCCATGTCATCAAGGATCGCCAAGGTCAGTAAGAACACCTTCAGCGATGAGGGCGCGCGGCTTCCCACAAGTGCCAACAAACCAAGGGCAAAAGCTATGTCGGTGGCCGCTGGAATGGCCCAGCCGTTGATGCTTGGCAGGCCCCAGTTGAAACATGCAAAAACCAACGCAGGCACGAGCATACCGCCCAAAGCGGCCATGCCTGGCAGCACCACATCGCGGGGGTTTTTGAGCTTGCCTTCCATCAACTCGGCCTTCAATTCGAGGCCGATCAGGAAGAAGAAGATCGCCATCAAACCGTCGTTGATCCATAGGATCAGCGGTTTTTTCAGACCTTCACCACCGTAGGTGACGGCGACATATTCGCCCAAGATGTCATTGTAGACAGGGGCCAAGGCAGAGTTTGCGACGATCATCGCGGCAACCGCCGCGGCCATCAACAAAATGCCACCAAAAGCTTCGTGTTTAAAAAAACGTTCGAGAAAATCGGGGAGTGCCATTTCAATCCTATGTGGTTAATGGTTAAACATGGGAAATAGTCCAAAAACCCCTTATATCAAGCGGTTTTCGTCGCCCCTCGGCAGCATACTGATTGACGGAATTTTGTGCGGTAAATGTTAAAATTTGATCACATCGCGCTCGTCGCCGAAACGCTTGAGGAAGGCCGAGCATATGCTGAGCGCGCGCTTGGCGTCCCAATGCAGCCCGGTGGCAAGCACGCCCACTTTGGCACGCATAATGTCCTCTTGGGATTGGGGCCTGAGCTCTACCTCGAAGTCATCGCCAAAGACCCGGACGCGCCTGTCACCGGCCGCGCCACATGGTTTGGCCTCGATCAGTTCAAAGGCCAGCCCAAACTCGGCAACTGGATTTGCACGGCGGACGACTATGCTCAAGCGATTGCGCATGCTCCCAATGAGGTCGGCCAACCCATCGCCTTGGCCCGCGACGACATCACATGGCACTTGACCGTCCCTGAGGATGGCAGCCTGCCGTTTGGCGGGGCCTATCCAACGCTCTTGAAATGGGGCGCAGGCGTCACTCCGCCGCCTGCCAAGCTCCCCGATCAAGGCGTCCGGCTGGTCAAATGGACCGCCTCACACCCCAATGCAGACCGTATGAAGGACATGGTCCCCCTCGCAGACGGGCGGGTGGAATGGGTCACGGGCCCGATGGGGTTCGAGGCGGAGTTCGACACACCAAATGGTCGTAAGGTGTTCAGATGATCCGCGCTGCCAAACCCACCGACGCCGCGCAAATATGCGCGTTCTGGAATCCAGAGATTAGGAACACCCTGATCACCTTCAATTCTATTGAGAAGACTGAGAGAGACGTCATCGACATGATCGCAGCGAAAGAGGCTGAGGGTTACGCCTCCCTCGTTGTGGAAGAGGAGAGCACTATCCTTGGCTTTGCAACCTACGGCCAATTTCGCGGCGGCATTGGCTACCGCCACACTGCCGAACATACCATCGTTCTGTCGGACGCCGCACGCGGCATGGGCCTAGGCCGTGCGCTGATGGCAGAGCTTGAAGATCATGCGCGATCTGCCGGCATCCACACGATGTTCGCAGGTGTCAGCGCAGACAATCCCGACGGCATCTCCTTCCACGACCGCGTCGGTTACAAAACCGTTGCAACCTTGCACGAAGTTGGCCGCAAGTTTGATCAATGGCTCGACCTCGTATTGATGCAAAAGCGCCTCTGACATCTGCGAAAGGCTGATGTAGACTCCTCCCATGTCAATTTGGACCCGAATTGCCGAAGCTCTCTCTGCCCTTGCCGCTGGCGAAGGGTTGTCTGTCGTCTTCGAAAAACTCCGCACGCCACCAGAACGCACGGTCGCCTTCACCATTGCCGTCATCGCCTTGGGCGCGAAGATGGCCAAAGCGGACGGCCGCGTGACGCGGGACGAAGTGACCGCTTTCCGTGAGGTGTTCCACATCCCAGAGCATGAAGAACAAAACGCCGCGCGGCTCTTCAACCTCGCCCGAACGGACGTCGCGGGCTACGATGTCTACGCCCGCCGGATTAAAGCCATGTATAACGACGGCGACCCTGCGTTGAGCGACCTGCTCGAAGGTCTCTTTCACATCGCTGTGGCCGATGGCCATTACCAAGAGAGCGAAGACAATTTCTTGCGCCACGTCGCCGAAATTTTCGGACTTGATGAGCGTTGCTTCAAGCGGATCAGGTCGCAATTCGTACCAGAGTCCGAACGCGATCCCTATGATGTTTTGGGCGTCGAACCCGGCATGGCGTTGGACGACATTCGCAAGATCTGGCGCGAGCGCGTCATCGAAACCCATCCTGATCAACTCATGGCCCGCGGCGTTCCAGAAGAAGCGCTACGCCTTGCGGAAAAACGCCTGATCATGATCAACCGCGCTTGGGAGCAAATCTCGGAAGCGCAGGCGTGAGGATCGCGACCTAAAACGTTGAATGGTTCAACCGTTTGTTCGATGATGATTGTCAGTTGATCGACGATGAAACGTTGTCCAGCCGCTGGAACGTGACCAAGGCCCGCCAGACCGAAGCCCTCGGGATCGTCCTGACCGCGGTGGACTGTGACGCCATCATGATTTTTGAGGCCCCCGACAGCAGCCGGACGCGCAGCACAAAGCGTGCGCTGCAAAACGTTGCGGATAACTTTGGACTGTGCACCAACACCGCCTCGATCGGCTTTCCAAATGACACGCAGCAGGAAATTGTGTAGCTCTATGACCAGAACCTCATGTCGGCGACCCACAAACCTTTGGGCAGTGCAGATGCGGACAACCCACGATTTGATGGGGAGTTTTGGCTCAATATCGACGTCGACGCCCACCCAGACCCGATTCGATGATCAAAGCCTCCTTTAGAGGCACACATTATCCTAAAGACGGGAGCAGAACTAAACCTCATCGTTGTTCACGCCAAATCGAAAGCTCCACATGGGGCCACGGCGCCGGCGGAAGTCACGCAAATCTCCATCGCCAACCGCCGCAAGCAATTGGCGCAATGCGTCTGGCTGCGCACACGGGTGCAGCAGCATTTGACCAAAGGCAATCCGCTGATTGTGATGGGCGATTTCAACGACGGTCCGGGGCTCGACGAATATGAAAAGCTTTTCGGTCGCTTCGGCGTGGAAATTGTGCTGGGGGAAGGGGAGACGGACAAGCTTTTCGACCCCCACGCCAAACAAGTCCTCGGCAACCGCTTCGGCGCGATCATTTCGACAGCCCGTTTCAGGCGACTGGACGGGCCATAGCTTCAAGCCCTGCTCGACTACGTCATGGTGTCACCAGATCTGATGGCCAAACGCCCAAAATGGCAAATCTGGCACCCCTTTGATCATCTCGAATGCTTTGCGCGGCCCGTATTGCGGGATGCGCTACTTGATGCCTCCGATCACTTGCCTGTGGTGCTCGACATCGACCTTTAAGCTGTATTGTGGTATCATTCCGACATGAAACACATGCTCGCAATCCTCGCACTCGCGACCCCTATGACCCCCGCCATAGCCGAAGAAGAGGCGGAGCGGGGCTTAAACCTGATGGAAGAAGGCGCGCAACTCTTGCTGCGTGGCCTGATGCAAGAGATGGAGCCAGCAATAGACGAGCTTCAAGGTTTCGCGGAGGATTTGGGCCCCGCGATGGATCAATTCTCCCGCGAAATGGGTCCCATTCTGGCGGATATCCTGAAACGGGTCGATGACATCAGCAACTACCAGCCGCCAGAATTCCTGCCCAACGGCGACATCATCATGCGCCGCAAGAAAGATGCGCCGCTTTTTGATCCCGACGCGGACGACAGTATCGAGCTTTAGCGTTTTGACACTTTCACGCTGATCTCCACACCCAGCGCGTTCCCCAACGCTTTGAACCGCGCTTCTGCCACCTCGCCATAAAGCGGGATCGTCGCTTTGGAGAGGTGCAGCGTCAGCGTCCGCGACTTCGGCTTCCATTTCAGTTTCGCCGGTGGCTCATCCCCGTTGATCCACAGCATCGCACCAAATCGCATCGCGGTGCCAAGGATGATCGCTTCGCGCTTTTGCTCTGGCGACATCAGCATAAAGAGGTTCTGGAACGGTGAATTGTCGATCTTGCTGGTATAACGGGTCAGCAGGGCGAGGCCCAACATCACACGCTCCCCATGCTTCAACCCACCAAGGTTCGCTCGCGTCGCGTTATCAAATGTCACCTCAGCGCGGTAATCAGGATGCGCCCGCCAGCTCACGTCATGCAGCAAACAGGCCGCGCGGATGATCCGCTTGCGCTGCCATCCCGCGCGCGGGAAGAGGGGTATCACAAAGTCATAAAGCTTGCGCCCAAACCCTGGCAAACGCGCGTCTTTGGCTTCGGCAAATCGCGCTGCCTCGATTAGCGGATCGCGTTGGCGCAGGGCGTCGGGCATCTGCTCATAGAGCATTCCTTCCCGAATACCGTAGGACGACACCGCAATGTCCTTGGGCTTGAAGCGCTTCAAAATCTCTTTCAACACTTCCACAGCAAACGGCACCAACGCCATCCGGGATTGGGAAATGCCGCATTGCTTGCGCAGCTCTTCCAGATCCGATTGCGCGATATGGGTGGCGGTGCGGCTCACCCGCCGTGCGGTCATACGGTATTCGTGCAGAACCGACAGCGGATACCCCCGCCGCTCCATATCGACCCGTGCAATCGCCCGCCATGAGCCACCGACAAGGAACAACCGCATCCCCATAGGCTTGCCCATGTCTTTGTGCAGTTGTGCGATCGTTTCCTTGATGTAGGCTTTCCGCGCTTTCTTGCTCTTGAATTCCCGAAGTTTCAAAGGCCCCAAAGCCGACGTCACCCGATCGCCAATCTCGCCCTCTGACAAAAGTGCCAGCTCAAGGCTCGACCCGCCAATGTCGCAGACCATCCCATAGCTGCCCGGCCAACCCAGAAGGACGCCTTGCGCCGACAGTCGCGCTTCTTCTTTCCCGTCGATCACACGGATCTTGACGCCTGTTTTATCCTCAACCTCAGCGCAGAATTCCGGCCCGTCCTCGGCCTCCCGCACGGCGGCGGTAGCCACCGTCATCAAGGGTAAAATGCCCATGCCCTCAGCCAGTGCGGCAAAGCGGGCAATCGCCTTTAGCGCACGTTTGCGGCCTTCGGGGTTTAGCTTGCCCGTTTCCGACAAACCCGCGCCTAAGGCACACATGATTTTTTCGTTGTAGAAATACGCAGGGCTCCGCGCCGCGCCATCAAACACAACCATCCGGACGGAGTTTGAGCCGACATCAATCACGCCAACACGGTGCAAGCCTTTCAGGATGTCCGAACCTATGAGGGGCTTTTCAAAAGGGCCCCAATCAATCTGATCGGTCGATTGGTTGTCTTGTCCGTCCATGAATACGCGACTCCCCTTGGGGCTAAAATGCGCCAGCGAAGGGTGAGGCGTCAATCATCGGTATGCGTCAATTTAGGAACGTCTGACGCACCAGCAGAGCCGCGCCCTGAGAGCGACGGGTTTTCCATGAAATACCGGTGACAGTTGAACGCAAAACTGCCGTCCTCTGTCATCGCCCGCTCGTAAGAGCCATCGCCCGACATCACCCAGCATTGCGCCACATCATGCAGGTTGGCCGCCATGATCTGTT
The DNA here is from genome assembly GCF_965661665.1 of Cognatiyoonia sp. Lineage (NCBI taxonomy): Bacteria > Pseudomonadati > Pseudomonadota > Alphaproteobacteria > Rhodobacterales > Paracoccaceae > Cognatiyoonia > Cognatiyoonia sp. Next base: position 34,270 of record NZ_CBFIEO010000018.1, read on the forward strand.
CGATGATCTGCGTCTTCACAGTCGCATTCTCAATCTCGATGAGCGTCTCCACGCGGCGGTTTAAATTCCGGCTCATCCAGTCCGCAGAGCTGATAAACACCCGTGCTTTTTTGGATGGCAGGGCCTTCCCGTTGCCAAAACACACGATCCGTGAATGTTCTAAGAACCGCCCGACGATGGATTTCACGCGGATGTTCTCTGACAATCCCTTTACACCCGGCCGCAAGCCACAGATGCCGCGCACTACAAGGCTGATCTGCACACCCGCTTGGCTGGCGGCATAAAGCGCATCGATCACATCCTGTTCGATTAGGCTGTTCATCTTCGCCCAAATCACCGCAGGCTTGCCCGCCTTCGCAAACTCGACCTCCTGCGCAATCATGGCTAGCAGGTTCTTCTTCAGATGGTTTGGCGCAATCGCCAGATTCTCCAACCCCTCGGGCTGCGCATAACCAGACAGGTAATTGAACACCTTCGTCGCATCGCGCCCAAGCTTTGCGTCACAGGTGAAAAAGCTCAGGTCCGTATAAACCCGCGCTGTTATCGGGTGATAGTTGCCGGTGCCAAAGTGCGTGTAGGTGACAAGCTTGTCGCCTTCGCGCCGCACCACAGTGCTGATCTTCGCATGGGTCTTGTAATTCAAAAACCCATAGACCACGTGCGCGCCCGCGCGCTCCAACCGCCGCGACTGCCGGATATTGGCCGCCTCATCAAATCGGGCTTTCAATTCCACAAGCGCCGTGACCGATTTCCCGTCTTCTGCCGCCTCACACAACGCCTCAACAATGGGGGAGCGTTTCGATGTCCGGTAAAGCGTCTGTTTGATCGCCACGACCTTTGGGTCACGAGCTGCTTGGCGCAGAAAGCGGACCACCATGTCGAAGGTCTCGTAGGGGTGGTGCAGCAACATATCCTTGTTGCGAATGGCGGCAAACATATCGCCTTCAAAGTCCTGCACCCGCTCCGGCACCCGCGGTGCGAAAGCAGGCCAGAGAAGATCCTGCCGCTCATCCATAACGAGTTCCTGCAAGTCGGACACACCGATCAGGCCCTCAACCTCCACGACCTCTTTTGAGGTTACGCGCAGTTCCTGCATGATGAGCTTGGTCAGCGCTTTTGGCGCATCGGCCGACATCTTGAGGCGCACAACCTCGCCACGGCGTCGCCGCTTCAGCGCGGTTTCAAACTCCCGCACCAAATCTTCGGCTTCATCCTCAACCTCTAAATCGCTGTCGCGCAGCAGGTTGAACGCACAACTGCCTTTCATCTTATGACCGGGATAAAGGCGGCTGACATAGAGCAGCAGCAATTCTTCCAACGGTAGGAACCGCGCACCATCTGCATCCGGCAAACGCACAAAGCGATCAATTTGACCCGGAACTGGGAGCAAAGCGAAAAGTGCCCGCTTGTCTTTGATCCGCTCCAATTGCAGCGTCAAAGCAAACCCTTCGTTCGGCAAGAACGGGAAGGGGTGCGCGGGGTCGATGGCAAGGGGCGATAGAACAGGAAAGACTTTTTCGAGGAAGACCGTTTCTAGAAACTCCTTGTCCGCGTCAGACATGTCATCCCGACCGACGATGTAAATCCCGTTCTCCGCCATCTCCTCTTGCAGATCGCGCAACACGCGCTGTTGTGACGCCATAAGCTTGCGCGCGTCCTCATCAATCAGTACCAACTGCTCCGCCGGGGTCAGGCCATCGATGGACGGATTGGTGTTCGCCTCCAGCACCAACTCCCGCAGACCCGCGACGCGGACCGTGAAAAATTCATCAAGGTTGGTTGCCGAAATCGACAGAAACCTCAGCCGTTCCAACAGCGGCACGCGCGGGTTTTCAGCTTCTTCCAGAACACGCCAGTTAAAGCCAAGCCAACTGAGCTCACGATTCACGAACCGGCTCGGACCGGAAAGGTCCAAATCCAACTCCATCGGGGCCGGAAAGGCCGCGTCTAAGAAATCAGCAGTCATCATGTGGCTTTCTGTGCTGCAAACCATTGCAACGGAATGACAAATATCGCGCGTTTGCCTATGGTTTGTCTAGTATTGCGGCAGCCATCTTGGTGTTTGGCGGTTTGTTTTGTGTCATCGCCTCCCGATCCAAGGCAGCAATGATGCGTTTTGCCTCGGAATAGGTGCGGTCCATCCGCGTCGACAAATAGCGGATGACGCTGGGCGACGGCATTACCTGACGGTCAGCGAAAAGCTTGGTCAGCAGCACCGCCAAAAGCTCGTCATCCGGCTCTTCGATATGCACGGGCGTTGTCGCCTGCATCCGGCTTGCCAAGTCAGGCAAAACAAGCGGCCACCGCGATGGCGCAGTCTTGGCGGTCAAAAGCAAAGGAATATCACGGGCGCGCAGGTTGTTGTGCAGGTGAAATAGCGCCTCGTTCTGATCTAGGGGAAGGGTATCCGCATCCTCCACCACAACAGGTGTGACACCTTCATAGGCCTTGGGGATGGCACCCACGGTCACGACAATGGCGTTATGCTCCTGCTCAAAGATGCGCGCCAAATGCGACTTCCCGCTGCCTGCCGGCCCAACCAGCACGAGCTTTCGCTCCGGCCACGCTTCTGGCGTGCGCAGCATGGTCACGGCGTTGCGGTTGGCATCTGAGACGTAGAAATCCTCAGCGCTCAGCCCTTCGGGAGAGGGCCAATCAAAGATCAACTGATCCGGCATGGTGTTACTCTGACAGCCCGCGATAAAGCCGCCCGTCACGATATTGCGCAATCGCAAATCGCGCCACGACGCCCAACATGGCAGCCACAGGCACGGCCACCAGCATTCCGACAAAGCCGAAAAGAGAGCCAAAGACCGACAGCGCAAACAACAACCATACCGGATGCAGACCAACGGAACTGCCGACAAGTTTCGGCGTCAGGATGTTTCCTTCTAGGAATTGGCCCACCATGAAGATCGACCCGACGATGCCGATCCTGAGCCAGTTGGTCGCATGGGTCACAGTCTCCCCATTCACCGTTTCGCTGAAGCCCCAGAATTGGAAAAGTGCCAAACCAATCGCTAAAACGCCACCGACCAAGGCACCGACATAAGGGATGAAGGTGATAAGACCTGCGATGAAGCCTACGACGATGCCAAAGTTCAGACCGGCAATCATCAGAGCAATCGCATAATAGAGGCCGAGCACAAGGCACACGGTGCCCTGTCCGCGAATGAAAGAAGCGAGCGTGTTGTCAATCTCGCTCGCTAATTTGCGGATCGTTGGCGCGTGATCGCGTGGCAGCAGCTCGTCAATCTTGGCAATCATGTTGTCCCAGTCGAGCAGCAGGTAGAACGCCACAACTGGCACCACAACGATCAACACCAGCACGTTGATGATCCCCAGCGCTGAATTGAGAACGCCATTCAACAGATCACCACCCCGTGACTGGATCATTTCGCCAAGCTTCAGGATTTGCTGCCGAATAACGCTGGTTTCCTCACCCATCTGCGGGAACCGCTCGCTGAGCGAGGATTGCAAGGTTTGGAAAATGCCCGGTGCTGCTTCAATCAGCGCTTTTGTCTGCTGGATTAGTGTCGGAATGACAAGCAATATCAATAGGATGAATAGAAATAGCGCGACAAGCGAAATGATTGTCACTGCAATTGCACGGGACAGTCCGAGAGCTTCCAAACGGTCCGCTACGGGATCGAGAAGATAGGCAATCGCGCCGCCAACAACGAAGGGTAAAATGACATCGCCCAGCCCCCATAACACCAAAAACAGAGCCGCTGTCGCGATCCCCCAATAGATGGTTTGTTGTCGGATGGGCAGAGCCATGCTTTCCTCTCTTTCCACGAAAGATGCGCATTTGGCCGCACGGGATCAAGAGAGAAAGCCAAAGCAACCTCAATCGGTTGCGAAGAGTGGCCCCCTGAGGGAACACTCTTAGATCATATTAGTAGCAAGCTGGGCAGGTACCTGGCAGCAGAACCTTGTCGATGACATGGATGACACCGTTGTCGGCCATGATGTCCGCGATCACAAAGTTTGCGACTTCGTCAGTGCCGTCAGCGATTGTGACGCCGTCAGATGCTGTGATGCACAGACGCTCGGACTCGAGGATCGGCTTGTAATAGTTCGCACCGGACGCAAACATGTTGGACTTCAGCACGCGGTCGTCCACATGGTAGAGCAGCACGTTGGTTAGCTGGTCCTTGTTCTATGGCTGCAGCAATGTCTCAATAGTGCCTTCTGGCAGCGCTGCGAATGCATCGTTGACTGGCGCGTAAACGGTGAAGTTGCCTGGGCCTACGAGCGTATCAACGAGGCCAGCAGCGGATACCGCAGCAACAAGAGTTCAGAAACGCTAATCGCCAGACGCGATCTCAGCGATGGAGGCAGCGTTGGCAGCGCCAGCGAACGTCGTAGCAGTGGCCACAACAGCGATGATAGATTTAATAGACATGATGTGGTCCCTTTTGTTTGTGAGGCCACTCTCCTCGTTGGCATGTGAAAGGCATTACGGGGGCAGCGTGACCTTTGGTCACTTCCCTCGTGCGCTTGTTAATTACACGAAATCTTTGATCCAAAAGGCGCCTACGGACGTGCGACGTCTTGTCAGTGCCGATGGTGCGCCCTAAACCCTACAGAAACAACGAATTCAAAGGTCCCCGCCATGCGCATGAGCCGTTACTTCCTCCCCGTTTTGAAAGAAACGCCGCGCGAAGCGCAGATCGTTAGTCACCGCTATATGCTGCAAGCTGGCATGATCAAACAAGCCAGCGCAGGGGTCTATTCGTGGCTGCCGCTTGGCTACAAAGTCCTCAAAAAGATCGAAGACATCGTGCATGAGGAACAGATCAAGGCTGGGCACCACCCCATGCTGATGCCGACGATCCAGTCTGCCGATCTTTGGCGCGAAAGCGGTCGCTATGATGCCTATGGGGCGGAAATGCTGCGCATCAAAGACCGCCATGACCGTGACATGCTGTTCACACCGACGGCGGAAGAATTGATCACCGACATCTTCCGCGCCAACGTCACATCCTACAAAGACTTGCCGCTGACCATGTATCAAATTCAGTGGAAATTCCGGGATGAGGTCCGCCCACGCTTTGGCGTAATGCGCGGCCGCGAATTCTATATGAAGGACGGCTATAATTTCGATTTGACGAAAGAAGACGCGCTCCACGCCTACAACCGCCACTTGGTGACGTATTTGCGGACGTACGAACGCATGGGCTTGAAGGCGATCCCAATGAGGGCGGATTCCGGTCCAATCGGCGGTGAAAATACCCACGAATTCCTCGTGCTAGCTGAAACGGGTGAGTCTGAGGTCTTCTACGACAGCGCTGTCACCGATCTCACCTTTGGCGACCGTGAGATCGACTATGATGATAAAGCTGCCTGCGCTGCCGTGATGGAAGAGTTCACCACAAAATACGCCCGCACCGATGAAACCCATGATGAGGCACTCTTCAACGAAATCCCCGAAGAGCGGCGCATGACCGCGCGCGGGATCGAAGTTGGCCAAATCTTCTATTTTGGCACCAAATACTCAGACGCTTTGAATGCTGCCGTCGATGACGGGCAGGGCGGCAAGGTCAACGTGCACATGGGCTCCCACGGCATTGGTGTGTCTCGTCTACTGGGCGCGATTATTGAGGCGAGCCATGACGACAAAGGCATCATCTGGCCGGAAGGTGTGGCGCCATTCCATGTTGGCATCCTCAACATGCGCTCCGGCGATGAGGCGGCAGACGCGGCCTGCGAAGACCTCTACAAGCAACTCACTGCGCTGGGGCTAGAGCCGCTCTATGATGACCGCGACGAACGGGCAGGGGCGAAGTTTGGCACAATGGACATGATCGGCCTGCCTTGGCGGATCACCGTTGGCCCGCGTGGTCTAAAAAACGGCGTGGTCGAAGTCACCTGCCGCCGCACTGGCGACAGTGAAGAGATGCCCCCTGCAGAGGCTGTCGACAAGATCGCACGAATTTACGAAGGCAGCGCCTAAAGAATTGCCACAGATCACACGGTGATCCGGTTCGCACCCGACCCGCCCCCTAGGGCGGGCGCGAAACTCATGTTTCGACAAAATTTGGCACGAATCCCCAAATTATGGTATCCACAGAAAAAACAAGGGCCTGAGCAGGTTTGACATGATCAAGACAATATCCCTCGCGGCTGGGGTCGCTGGTGCTGTTGCGGCCAGCCAATACCCAGCGTTCACCCAGCAATATATCCAACGCCTCGGCGGTCAGGTTGATGCGCTTTCCCGAGTGGTTTCGGATTTCGACAATAGCGCGCTTGAAGCAGGGCTGGGACGTGATGCCGCTCTCTTGCAAATGACGGGAACGGAGTTTCTGACCTTCCGACAGTCCGACATGCGCGCCACCTTCCGTCGCCACGCGGACTTGACTGATCACCTCGCCATCCTCAATTCAGCCACACCGATGGCTCGCCTCACCATGCCGCACCGCATCGCGGATGCAGAAACTTTTGCGGCGACATGGGACAGCTTCTCCCCCGCGATTCCGGTCACACGGGCAGGGGCGCTGGCCACCGGCGTTGGTGGGTTTTTGGGCTTTGCTGTCGTCCTCTCTGTACTCTCTGCCTTTGCACGGCCTTTCCGCCGTAAGCCTGCCCCGCGTAGGTTAGAGCCGGTCATCTCCCGATGACTTGCGAAACCCGCAGCGCTGGGCTTTAACGCCCCTAGATGGCAAGAGCGGATTTGATGACCAACAGCACACGCCCGTTTTCAAAGTTCGAATTCATGATCGCTTGGCGCTACATCCGCGCCAAACGCGCTGAAGGTGGTGTAAGCGTGATGACATGGATCAGCTTGATCGGTGTCACCCTCGCGGTCTTCGCGCTGATCGCCACGCTCGCTGTGCGGTCTGGGTTTCGGGCAGAGATTGTCGACACCATTGTTGGCGCAAACGCCCATGTGACGATTTACAAGAATACCCAGATCGAAGGCACCAATCAGGTCACGCGCCTGATCCAAGACTATGAAGCCTTGGCCGATCAGATCAAACGAGCGCCTGGCGTGACACGCGCCGCGCCCTTGGTGCGCGGTCTTGTCCTTGCCAATAGCGGCAACGCCAGTACGGGCATTGAAATTTATGGCATCACCAAAGAAGACATCCTCGGCATCCCCCGCATCGCCAATCCAGAGGTGAGCCAAGGCTCGCTCGACCGCTTCGACTATGGCATCGCCATCGGGTCCGAAGTGGCCCGTACCCTCGGCGCAAATGTCGGCGACAAAATCCGCGTGGTGAACCCCAACGGCACGCGTGGCCCCACAGGAATCACACCCCGAACCAACGCCTACGAAGTCGTCTATATCTTCACCGCAGGCCGCATCGACATCGACAAAACCCGCGCCTATCTGCCGCTGTCTGAGGCGCAAACCTTTATGAACCGCGACCTCGTCGTGGATGAGATCGAAGTCACCGTCGTCAACCCTGATGAGATTCATGAATACTCGGCGGAAATTGCCTTTGCCGCAGGCCAAGGCGCATTTCTCTGGACCTGGAAAGACAGCTCCAGTGCCTTCCTCCGCGCCCTCACCGTCGAAGACAACGTGATGTTCATCATCCTGTCGATCCTCGTCCTTGTCGCCTCAATGAACATCATTTCCGGCCTTATCATGCTGGTGAAAAACAAAGGCCGCGATGTGGGCATCCTGCGGACGATGGGACTTACTGAAGGGTCGATCCTGCGCATCTTCTTCATCTGCGGGGCTGGGATCGGCACCTTGGGCACGATCCTTGGTGTCGTTATCGGCTGCCTTTTCGTGATCTACATCGACCCAATTTTCAGCTTCGTGAACTACGTCTCCGGCGGCGGTGTCTGGGATCCAGAGATACGGGGTATCTACCGCCTTCCAGCAGAGCTGCACGCATGGGACGTGATGAAAGCGGTGATTCTGTCGCTGAGCCTGTCATGGATCGTCACGATCTTCCCCGCCCGCCGCGCCGCCCGCATGAACCCGGTGGAGGCACTGCGGTATGAGTGACGTTCTCACCCTCACCCGTATCGCCAAGACCTACAACGCAGGCAAACCCAACGCGCTGCAAGTCCTCGACGGGGCTGAACTTACGGTCAAAGTGGGCGAGGTCGTAGCCCTCGTCGCGCCTTCCGGCGCTGGGAAATCCACGCTACTGCACATCGCGGGCCTGCTCGACACAGCTGACGCGGGACAAGTCGCCATCAAAGGCCAAGACAATACCCACCTCAGCGACCGCCGCCGCACTGCTGCCCGTCGCGCCGACATCGGCTTCATTTACCAGTTCCACCACCTGCTGCCGGAATTTTCGGCACTCGAAAACGTCGTCCTGCCGCAACTCGCCAATGGCATCCCTCAGGCGGTGGCTGAAAAGCGCGCCCTTTCTCTCCTCGAAACCGTCGGCGTGGCAGACCGCGCCGCGAACCGCCCCGCAGCCCTCTCCGGCGGTGAACAACAGCGCGTCGCCTACTGCCGCGCCCTTGCCAATCAACCTGCGCTCCTGCTGGCAGACGAACCCACGGGCAACCTCGACCCTGCAACATCCGACCGCGTGTTTGATGCGCTGATGTACTTGGTCCGCGAAAGCGGCCTCGCCGTCCTCATCGCGACGCATAACCTCGACCTCGCGGCGCGTATGGACCGCGTCGTCCGGCTCGATGGTGGTAAGCTCGTAGCAACTTAGCGAAAGGCCCCCCGATGAAAGTTGCCGTCACTGATATCTTTGACACCTCCAAAACCGCCTTGCAGGCCTATGGCGCAGGCGACAGCCAAGCCGACGCCGTTGCTAAAGCCGTCGTGCGCGCCGAAGTCTTGGGGAATATCATCTGCGGCCTCTATTATTTGGAAAGCTACTGCACGCAACTCGCCTCCGGCCGCGTCAACGGCACGGTGGAGCCTGTCGTGACCCAACCGCGCCCAGGCGCTGTCTTTTCCGACGCGCGGTTTGGCTTTGCCCAACCCGCCTTCGCCGCAGCGCTCCCAAAAGCGATCGAGGCGGCCCGCACCAATGGTGTCGCAACCCTCGCCATCGCGCATTCGCACACCTGTACATCGCTCGGCTATTTCACTGAACAAATCGCCGACGCTGGACTGATCGGCATCGGCGCCACCAATGCCTCCCCTGTGGTTGCCCCTCCAGGCGGCAATAAGGCGGTGATCGGCACCAACCCCTTCGCCATGTCCGTCCCCGGCGATGGCAAGCTCGCGATGCATTTTGATTTCTCCACCTCCGCCGTGGCCCTTGGCAAGATCACGATGGCGAAAGCCGCGGGGGAGAAGATCCCCTTGGGCTGGGCCGTTGATGAAAACGGCGACCCCACAACGGACCCAGAGGCAGCCCTCAAAGGCGCACTGGTCAGCGCGGGCGGCTACAAGGGCTGGGGCCTCGGACTGATGGTAGAACTTTTGGCGGCAGGTCTCACAGGTTCCGTCAACTCGCTAGACGTGGGCGGGCTGAAATTGCCAGATGGCCCACCGCACGGGCTTGGCCAATTCTACATCCTCATCGACCCCACCACCCACGGCGACCACTTCGCTGACCGCTTCGCCCGCGTGGCCAACGCCGTCGCCGCGCAAGACGGCGCCCGCATCCCGGGTGCGGCGCGCAAAGAAATGGAAGTCATCGACGTGCCCGACGCGCTATGGTCCGCTGTCACTAAGCTCGCAAGCTAAGCGTCCATCACATCCCGCTAACTTTGGCGTGAGCCGCGCCAATTCTGAGTGAAATGCTTGCGGCCTTATGAAATGCATAGGGAAACCCGATAAACGGAGACACTCATGCGCACACTCGCCCTTAGCCTTGCCGCCACGATCCTCGCCGCTGCGGCCTCTGCTGGCCCCGTCAGCTTTGCCAATGGCTGAAAAGAACAGCGCCTGTCGCTTTTCTCCTCGAATGACTACAATTTCGGCTCCACCCTCAGCATGGTCTCCGACGGATAGGTCAGCATCGCATGGACGCGGCTGCCCACGTCCGAATGGAACGCCAGCGGCGCATCGTGGAGCCGGACCGTCGAACAATCCGTCCCACCCACAGACCTCAGCCGCAAAGGCGGCGATGATCGCAACATCTCTCTCTATTTCGTCTTCGTCGCTGAAGCGGTGGCCTCAAGTCTTGAAGGCAAGGGCATTCGCTCCCTTCTTGGCAGCAATGATGTGCGGGTGATGCAATACGCATGGGGCGGCAACCACGCCCGTGGCACGGTGATCCCGTCGCCCTATGGCTCTGGCGGCGTCACCATTCCGCTGCGGCAAGCCAGCACCGGCTCCCACTCGGAACGTGTTGATCTCGCCGCGGACTACGTCCGTGCCTTTAGCGGTGCGAAAGGGGCACTCATTGGCCTCGCGGTCTCTGGCGATAGCGATGACACCGACTGTAGGATCCACGCCGCCATCGGAAGCCTTTCGCTGAGCTAAAGCCTAGCTGTCGCTCTTGGCCTGCGCCTTCATTACCTGATCGGCCTTCTTGCGGACCAAGACCGTCCGCAAGTCATTCATCGTCATCAGCAACGTATCCGTGATCTCGGCCGACTCCTCGTCAGAGGCTTTCGACTGCGCCCATTGCGTCGTCTTATTCAGATGATCGACCGCGCTGTGAATATCATCGAGCGTCCGCGCCTTCAGAAGCGCGATCCGCTTCTCCATCCACGCTTCAATCGCGGCCAGATCTTCCGCACTCAGCTCACGGCTGCCATGCGGTTTGATCTCTTGCTTGTTGACGTTGACCACGGCGATCTGATCCATGTCGATCCGCCGCTGCCGGTTTTCCGTATTTACATGAAACACCACTGCGCCGTTCTCACGGATCCGAAAATAATACTCAGGAGGCTCTACGCTCATCTTCGCCTCACATCTGAGCCCTCACCCAAACAGCCAAACCGGTGCCCGACCAGTGCGACTTCTCTAGAGTCTTTCGCTTCAAATACCTCCGCCGGACGCGTCCGACGTAAGCAAGGATTAAACTGCCCCGATCACTTTAACCCGTCACAAAATGTCCTGATCCGCGCGCAGGCTTCGGTAAGGTCTGCGTCTGAGGTGGCATAGCTCACCCGAAAGTTGGGGCTGACGCCGAAGGCCGCGCCAAACACGACTGCGACGCCGGTGTCTTCGAGCAGCGCTGTCGCGAAATCCTTGTCCGTTTCGATCAGAACTCCATTGGACGTCGTCTTGCCTATGCAGCCCGCAATGGACGGATAGACATAAAACGCGCCTTCTGGCCGGGGGCAGGTGATGCCGGGGCAGGCGTTGAGCGCGTCGACCACCAAATCCCGTCGGCGTTCAAAGAGCTTGGCATTGTCGGCCAGAAAGTCTTGCGGCCCGTTCAACGCCTCAACCGCCGCATATTGTCCGATGGAGGAGGGGTTGGAGGTGGATTGCGACTGCACTTTACGCATCGCTTTGATCAGCATCTCCGGCCCCGCAGCATAGCCAATCCGCCAACCTGTCATCGCATAGGCTTTTGAGACGCCATTTACCGTTAAAGTCCGATTATAAAGCTTCGGCTCCAGCTGCGCCGGCGTGCAGAACTTGAAATCGCCAAACGCCAGATGTTCATACATATCGTCGGTGATGACCCAGACATGCGGGAACTCTACCAGCACGTCGGTGAGCGCCTTCAATTCCTCCCATGAATACCCAGCCCCAGTCGGATTCGACGGGGAATTAAACAAGAACCACTTCGTCTTGGGTGTGATGGCAGCTCGTAACTGATCTGGCATGATCTTGAACTGGTTTTTCAACGTCGCCTCAATCACCACAGGCTCCCCACCGGCGAGCAGCACCATATCGGGGTAGCTGACCCAATAGGGGGCGGGAATGATGACCTCATCGCCCGCGTTCAGTGTCGCCATGAACGCATTGTAGAGCACTTGCTTGCCGCCGGCACCCACAGTGACCTGAGAGGGCTCATAGTTCAGACCATTGTCGCGCTTGAACTTGTCGCAGATCGCCTGCTTCAACTCCGGCACACCATCGACAGCGGTATAGCGCGTCTTCCCGCTCTCAATCGCAGCCTTACCTGCCTCCTGAATATGCTCCGGCGTGTCAAAATCCGGCTCGCCCGCGCCAAGCCCTATCACATCGCGCCCTGCCGCCTTCAACTCCGCCGCCTTCGTCGTCACTACGATCGTTGGCGAGGGTTTGACGCGGTCTAGTGTCGCAGAGAGGAAAGTCATTGTCGGCTCCTGTGTGGCCATTGAACTCGATTGATGTCATAGGATCATCAAATGCCCCGTTGCAAGCCAAGAGGCCGGAAAATGAGCACTGATGACTGGTACGCGGAAGACGCCGCCACCTTTGGCGACAGGCTCGCCGCCGCGCGGGAGATGGCAAGTTTGAGCCAAGCGGACCTTGCCAAAAGGCTTGGCGTAAAAACCAGCGTGATCCGCGCGTGGGAGGAAGACCTCAAAGAACCTCGCGCCAACAGGTTGCAAATGCTCTGCGGCATGCTCAGCGTCTCGATCCCGTGGCTCTTGACGGGCGACGGTGACGGGGTCGATGGGCCCGTGGGCGACGATGCCGCGATGGACCAAGACCTGAAAACTATTTTGGCCGACATGCGCACGCTACGCGCCGAAATGACACGGTCGGCCGATCGCTTGGCGCTCCTAGAAAAGCGCCTGCGCAAAATGATGGGAGATCAAGCATGACCGAGCCACGGGATATGAAAATCAAACGCTTGCACATGCGCTCCATCCGGCGCGGGATCAAAGAAATGGACCTGATCTTTTCGGACTACGCCACCAAGCATCTGCCTGACCTCTCTGACGCCGATCTCGACCTCTATGACCAGTTGCTGTCGGAAAGCGATCTGGTAATTTACAGCTGGATCACAGGTCAAAAGTCCGCGCCAGAGCACTACGCCCAGATGATGGAAACCGTCGTCGCTGGCGCCCACGGCCTGACGCGTCCAAACTAATCCACAACGATTAACTCTAATTTTCCGATTGCCAGTCATAACCGCTGCAAGCAACGGGAACGGAGTTTTTGAAAATGAGCATCCACAGCGCACTGTCCAAGGTGCCTCAAACGCCTGGGCTGTTGCCAGAAGACACAGCTTTTATGGCCAGCTAGCTGGAAGGGCTGACATTGGTTGAATGGCTCCATCGTCTGCCGCTTGATGTCATCAAGGACGAATTCGAACGCCTCGGTATTTTGGAGATTAATCCTGTTCAGGCGCTGCTTCTTTTCAACGTCGGCGAAAACGAAGTGACAGCGGGGGAGTTTAAGAGCCGCGGTTACTATCAAGGCTCAAACGTCAGCTACAACCTCAAGAAACTGGTGGATGCCGGTTATATGCATCATGAGCGGAGCGAGGTTGACCGCCGATCGGTCCGCGTGCGCCTGACACAAAAGGGCCGCGGTATCCGCGATGTTGTCGCCAAACTTTTCGCGACCCACTCCGATGGCCTTGTCAGTCGTGGTGTGGTCGATTTGATGGGGATGGATGATATCGTATCATCCTTGCGCCGGATCGAACGCTACTGGACCGAACAAACCCGCTACATCTACTGATCGCGCAGATCAACCGGGCGGGTGCATGGCGGTCTCTAACCCACCAATGGCAAAACTGCTCAACTCACGGATCAGCTTGCGGCGCATGGCGTTGCCATAGTCCTCAAACCCCTTGGCCTCCTCCACGAAAGACGCGGGACCGCGAATGACACGTTGTTCGAAATAGTCGATCAGCCCCTCTTTGCGGTCCGCGCCTTCGACATTGATGACAAGCCCATTTACGGTGATCCCGTCAAAGGGCATCGAATTGTAGATCATGCGGGGACTGAAACCTGAGTTGTTTTTACCATCCCCCGACACATCAATGGTGTGGGCAAAACACTCCGGCCGCTCCGCTAAAAGGTTGATCCCATAGCGCAGAGCCAGCCCAAGCGCCGTCATATCCGCGCGGGTGATCCGCCGAGATTGTCGAATGATGTCAGATACTTGATGCAAATGATTGGGCTCCTCGATCAGCACCCAAGGCAGGATTTGCGTCTGTGCTGACGGCCCTGACCAATCAAACACAGCCAAAGCAACCGGATCAGGGCTGACAAAAAACGCATCCTGAACGTCTTCTGCCAGCAACGCATCGGCCAAACCGTTGCGTTGCAGCCGATCCTCATCACCATCGACAGAGGCCGATACATCCAGCGCCAAAACCAATGCCAGCCGACAGGCCGAAGCGGGCAGCGCCAAAAGCATGCCCAAGATCAAAGAGAGGCCGAAAAGCCTTACCAATGGCCTGTATTTTCCATGCTTGCCCAAGGCTCTGCGGGGTCCTTTGCACCGCCCTTCTGCAGCAACTCAATCGAGATATTGTCAGGCGAGCGGACAAACGCCATACGCCCATCGCGGGGCGGACGGTTGATCGTCACGCCATTGTCCATCAGATGCTGGCAGAGCGTGTAGATATCATCGGTCTCATAGGCCAGATGCCCAAAATGACGACTGTCAGAAGGCAACCCCTCATCCCCGTCCCAATTGTGGGTCAGCTCAACTGGGAAATCCTCATCCCCCGGCGCCGCCATGAAAATCAGTGAAAACCGACCGCTTTCGCTGTCATGCCGCCGCGTCTCCCGCATCCCCAGAAGTTCAAAAAACTTCATCGTCGCGTCCAGATCCTTCACGCGCACCATGGTGTGTAGATATTTCAAGTGCATCCCAGCCTCCGTCTAACGTCTTTGACAAAAACTTAGAGCGCGACCGCTCCGGAGCCAATGCAGATTGGACTAAAACGCCGACCGAAAGTTCAGGCCAAAGGTGCCAGCGCTGCTGCCAAACTGCTCGAGGTTGGATTCAGTTTGCTCATACCCAACCGAGACGACCGGCTAAAATCCAAAAAATTCCGCCTGCGGGATCGCAATGTCGGCACTGAACGTGACCGAGGTATCAGTGCGGTCAAACGGTGCAAAGCGCGTGTCGCCAATATCTTCGGCCAAAACTTTAGCGTTGCCGAAGAATGTGCCATCCGAAGCAACATCTGCGGGCTCAAATCCAACATCTAGCAACACAGGCGACAATTCCGCATCCAAAACAGTTGGTGCCACCGTGGTTCCTTCGGACATGCCACCGTTTAAGCTCATGTTCACAAAATCTGTGTTGATCAAAACCTCGCCTTGGACGCGAGCGGGTTGCCCAGAAAGCAATCCGACGTGGACCCCTGACGTTGGGGTCAACAACAGGCTTGTGTAAACTTCATCAAAATTCAGAATGCCAATATAATAGTCGGTATAAGCAACCAAGTCTTTGTCCGGCTGGCTGGCCAAAGGTGCGGTATAGCCACCCGCCTGCGCATAGTTGGTACCAGCCATGAACGTCTGGAACTGACCGCCATCCATGACAAGCGCGCCAACCGTGGCCTCATCCTCGCTGGTCTGCACATAGGAGACAAAGAACCTGTCGAGCGGATCTTCCTGCTGGGTCTAGGCAATATAGCCCGGCACATCCAAGGCAGGGGTCCGCTCACACACAGCACTCTCTGGTGTTGAGTCGAGCGACCTGATGCGTACTTCCAGCGTCCCCGCATTCGGATCGTAGGAGTCACCGTCCAAAGTTCCGGCGATCGCCTCCGGAACGCCATTGCCAGCAATCGGAACCTCTTCCCCGTCATCATCTAGCAAAGGTTCCTCATCATCCGGCAAATCAACCGGTGTGTCGTCCTCACTCAAACCAAAATCCAAAGGATGCTGATTATCGCATGCTGCCAATAATGCGATAAAGGATGCCATCGTTAGAAAACGTGTCATGTGAATGCCCTGCGCTCAGTTTAATTGTCGCTTTTTTGGGTACAAGTCAGATGCGGCAAGAATAAGTCAATGCAAAGCTCGTGCAGCATCAGCCAAAGATTGCCAAATATCGAGGTTTTGCCATACCTTCCCTCAAGATATAGTGGCTTCCGACTCAACAGCAGCCACCGGTTGATCCAACGGGCAGGGGACAACGATGCAAGAATACCTCAACGCACTCAAAACCGTGATGGAGCAGGGCATCCCATCGGATGACCGCACGGGCACGGGCACGATTTCCCACTTCGGTATGCAGTGTCGTTATGACCTTAGCCGCGGCTTCCCACTTGTTACCACCAAGAAACTCCACCTCAAATCCATTATCCACGAACTCCTCTGGTTTCTCGATGGCGACACCAACATCAAATACCTCAAGGACAACGGCGTCTCCATTTGGGACGAATGGGCGGATGAAAACGGCGACCTCGGCCCTGTCTATGGCCACCAATGGCGCAGCTTCCCGAAACCGGGCGGGTCGACCGACCAGATTACCAACCTGATCGAGCAGATCAAAACCAACCCCGACAGCCGCCGCCTCATCGTCTCCGCCTGGAACCCTGGCGAGGTGGACGACATGGCGCTCCCCCCCTGTCACACGCTCTGGCAGGTCCGCGTCCAGAACGGCACCATGCACCTGCAACTCTACCAACGCTCCGCCGACATGTTCCTCGGCGTGCCCTTCAATATCGCCTCCTACGCGCTGCTCTTGGAAATGCTCGCCCATGTGACGGGCCACACAGCGGGGGAGTTCATCCACACCATGGGCGACGCGCATATCTATTCCAACCATGTGGAGCAGGTGAAAACCCAGCTTGCCCGTGAACCACGCGAAGCACCGCGCCTCATCATCAATCGCAAGGTCGACAGCATCTTCGATTTCAAGCTCGAAGATTTTGAATTCGAAGGCTACGACCCGCACCCCCACATCAAAGCACCGGTGGCTGTATGATCTCTCTCATCGTAGGACGTGCCACGAACGGCGCCATTGGCCGCGACGGCGACATCCCGTGGCACGTGAGCGAAGACCTCAAGTTTTTTCAGAGGGAGACGATGGGCGGCGCCCTCATCATGGGCCGCAAAACATGGGAAAGCCTGCCCTTTAAGCCCCTGAAAAACCGCCTGAATGTGGTGGTGTCTCGGGGGGAGGTTGCGCGCGCCGACCTATCCGTTAATTCAGTCATGACGGCCGTCAACGCCTGCCGCGCCGCTGGTCATTCCCGCATTTACGGCATCGGCGGCGCCGGCATCTACGAGGCCATGCTGCCCATCGCCCACCGCCTGTTGATTACAGAGGTGGATCTGGAGATCGCCGACGCCGACACCTTCTTCCCCGCTTTCGATGAAAGCGGCTGGACAGTCGAGCCGGGGATCGTGCTGAATGCCGAGGGGCCACGGTGCGTGATGCGGGAGTTTTTGCGGGTTGGGTGATTGCACACCTTCAGCGTTTGTTTGGCGTATTTTACTGAACTAGAGCGCGAGTCTATTTGTTGCTGAATTTTGGATTTAGGGTGAAAAAATCGTTCACGGTAAAGTTGATGCAGTATGCAAATTTTGTTCTTAAGTTTGGTGAAAGAGAGCTTTTGGACGAATTTGAGATTGTAAGCCGCGCTTCCGAGCGTCAGAGAATCCACGCCGCCCTCAATCGCATCACGGAGGGCGAATACGGCTATTGCATCGATTGTGGGGAGGAAATCGCGCCCAAACGCCTTACCGCCGACCCTGCGATTGCGCTCTGTCTGGACTGTCTCAGGGGATAGGCGATTCGGCGTGAATGTAGCGAAATTTGTGCGCGGATTCCTGCTTTTGTTTTGTTCTAAAACCCGTCCCGCCGCACCCGCTGGGATTGTTTTTGACCAAAGTCGAAAGTTAAAACCTGTGGCAATTTTTGTTAACATGCTGAAATTTTAATAAATTCCTGTTTAGGAATCAGCGAGTCAACCCGAGTGGTGCTTGGCTACGTGGGGAATACAATTTTGGCGTTCCTACGACAGCACGTTAAATAATCACCTAGCTTCGTAGATAGTGCTGTTGGTTCCGAGTAAGGGGATGACCATGAAAACTGCTGCTGAGATTAAATCTGACAAACAGACGTTTCCGACAATACGGCGTTATCCGCTAGACCGCCTATCGGACAAAGCTGAAGAGATGATGCGCCCTGAAAGCGCCTCGGATCTCTCGAAGAAGACAGTAAAGACAAGGTGGGCGGGCTAAAGCGCCCGCTCTCGTGTTACTCGACTTTGCCGAGGTTGCCCGCCATCTGGCGGCCATCGCGACCTTCGATCAAGTCGAACGTCACTTTCTGATCGTCGGCCAAACCGGTCATACCGGCCTGTTCTACGGCTGAAATATGTACAAAAACGTCTGATCCGCCTTCGTCGGGCGCGATAAATCCGAACCCCTTCGTGGTGTTGAACCACTTTACTGTGCCTGTCGGCATGGTCTTTCTCCAATCAATGCGCCAGTCTTGCAGCGCCCCGATCGGGCGTAGTTCTTCTGGCTTTGTGGAGAAAGAGGTAAGTGTTTTTTAACAAAAGGCAAATGACAACTCCGCATGATGGGCTATGGTGTGGCGATATTGCCCAGTTCGAGGACCCTGATGCGCGTATTTGCCTTAAAATCATGCGAAACCTGCCGAAAAGCCATCAAAGCGCTGACCCAAGCAGGCTTGACGTTTGAGGTCATTGATGTCCGTGCCGATGGGGTGGCGGAAGGCGAACTGGTGGCCATCCTCGACCAGTTCGGCGAAGAAGCACTCAACAAAGCCTCCACCACCTGGCGCGGCTTGGATGAGGCGGCGCGCGCCGATGATCCGCTGGCGCTCCTCACCGCGCATCAAACGCTGATAAAGCGCCCTGTAATCACCGATGGGAACCGCTGGACGCTGGGTTGGAAAGCTGACGCGCAGTCAGTTTGGCTTGGCGAATAGCTCAATGATGCATATCTAGGGTCCGAGTAGTACGGGAGAATAACATGCGCAACGCCGCCACGTTTCTAGGCATCATCGCAGGGTTGATGGGCATTTTCATCGGTTTCTTTGGCTTTGCCTATGTTGAGTTTAGTGAGGCACAGCCGCAAATCGCGGAAAACCTCGGTCTTTTTGAAAACCCCGCTTTGATCCAATTCGCGAGCTTCATTGCGCCGCTTCTGGCCATCGCGGGCGGTGCTGTGGCTGCCTCCCGCGGGCTTTGGGGCGGCATCGCGATGCTTTTGGCGAGCGCGTGTTTCTATTACGCCTTCGGGTTCAACGTCTTCACGTTTTTCCCGATTGGCTTTGCCGGTTTGGGTGGGCTGCTTGCTATTGCGGCGCGTCAGCCCGATAGCCCAACATCACATTAAGTGCACGATTGAGCGAAAAGCTGCCTGCGCCTTTGAAGACCAGCACCAGTAGGCCAAGGATCCAAAACGTGCGTTGATCGAGGATTAACGCATCGGACGCTACATCGAACCATGCGCCAAATACCCTAGGATCAGATGCGCCGCCATGCGCATTAAGGTCGGTCTAGGACTGTACCACAATGAAGCCGATCATGCCCAAGGCATTTCAGCTCATGCTGGAAGGTCGCGGTCGAGTGCTTCCAAAGAACCCATGCGCTCAGTTCCGTCAGCCATTGCAGGAACTTTGATGTCGCCGCACGTGCCTGTTGGAACCAGTGTCCAAGCGTTGCCTTGGTAATCAACTGTGTATGTGCCTACACATGTTGTGCCTAGGCCAGCGGCACAGTCGTTTTCGCCAGCCAGCGATACGCCGTAACACTTTTCATTTTCTTGAGCGGCCGCACCAGTTGCGATGCCAGCAATGGCTGTTGCGACTGCAGATGCGACGACGAGTGTTTTAGATACCGTGGACATGGGTTCCTCTGTCTTTGGTTGGCTAACTTGTCCGCCGTGATTGGCGATGGGTGAACCGTATGCGGTGGGATGCCGTGCAGATACTTCCAAACTTGTGTCTCGCGCTTCTGTGAGCGGTTTGTGAGGGATTCCTGATGACGGGTGAGGGAAATCCGCTCAAAAAACAAACCCGGCGGGGTGAAGCGCCGGGTTTGTTACAATTTCGAGGCTGTGTTTGTTACAGAAGGTCGGGCGCTTTGGCGGCGCTGGCTAGTTCTGTAACAATCTCAGCCAGAGATGTTACAGACGTCTTGTTCTCACCAAGGCGTCGGATGCTCACGGTCTTCTCTTCTACTTCACGCGCGCCGATGGCGAGGATGATGGGCACCTTGCCGTGGCTGTGCTCGCGGACCTTGTAGTTGATCTTTTCATTTCTGAGATCAGCTTCCGCCCGGACGCCGACCGCTTTCAGGGCCTCGAGCACCTCATGCGCATAGTCATCTGCGTCAGAGATGATGGTGGCGACGACAACTTGGCGGGGGGCGAGCCAGAACGGCAGCTTGCCTGCGTGTTCTTCGATCAGGATGCCGATGAACCGCTCGAACGAGCCGAGGGTCGCGCGGTGCAGCATGACGGGGCGGTGTTTGCCACCGTCTTCGCCGACAAAAGTTGCATCGAGGCGTTCGGGCAAGTTTGCGTCCACTTGCAGCGTGCCGCACTGCCACTGACGGCCGATGGCGTCGGTGAGGGTGAATTCCAGTTTAGGACCGTAGAACGCGCCTTCGCCTTCAAGGATTTCAAATTCATGCCCTGCCGCGTTGCAGGCGGCACCCAGCGCTTCTTCCATCATGTCCCATGTTTCATCCGACCCGATCCGCTTTTCTGGACGGGTGGAGAGTTTGATGGTCCAGTCGTCAAAGCCGAGGTCGGAATAAATGCCGCTGAGGAAGTCGATGAAGGTTTTTGTCTCTGCTTCGATCTGGTCTTCGCGGCAGAAGATGTGGCCGTCGTCTTGGGTAAAGCCGCGCACGCGCATGATGCCGTGGAGCGCGCCGGAGGGTTCGTAGCGGGCGCAGGAGCCGAACTCCGCCATGCGCAAGGGCAGGTCGCGATAGGATTTGATGCCTTGGTTGAAGATCTGCACGTGGCATGGGCAATTCATGGGCTTTAGCGCGTTGATCGCTTTCTCGCGAGCGTGCTCTTCGTCCACTTCGACGATGAACATGTTTTCTTGATACTTATCCCAGTGGCCAGAGGCCTCCCAAAGCTTGCGGTCGACGACTTGCGGGGTGTTCACCTCCACATAGCCGCCTGCGCGTTGCTTGCGGCGCATGTAGTTTTGCAGCTCAGTATAGACAGTCCAGCCGTTGGGGTGCCAAAACACTTGACCGGGCGCTTCTTCCTGCATGTGGAAGAGGTCCATTTCGCGGCCCAGCTTACGGTGGTCGCGTTTGGCGGCCTCTTCCAGCATGTTGAGGTGCTTCCGCAGCCCTTCTTTATTGGTGAAGGCGGCACCATAGATGCGTTGCAGCATTGAGCGGTCGCTGTCGCCGCGCCAATAGGCACCCGCGATGGACATCAGGCGGAAACCGTCGGCAGGCACTTGGCCGGTGTTTTGCAGGTGTGGGCCGCGGCAGAGGTCTTGCCAATCGCCGTGCCAATACATGCGCAGCGGTTCGTCGCCTGGGATGCTCTCAATCAGTTCGACTTTGTAAGGCTCGTCGCGATCCTTGTAATAAGAGACGGCTTTTTCACGGTCCCAAATCTCGGTCGTGACCTCATCACGTTTGTTGATGATCTCTTTCATCTTCTTTTCAATGAGGGCGAGGTCTTCGGGAACGAAAGGCTCCTTCCGATCAAAGTCATAGTACCAGCCGTCTTTGATAACTGGGCCGATGGTGACTTGGACGTCGGCCCAGATTTCCTGCACAGCGCGGGCCATGATGTGGGCAAGATCATGGCGGACGAGTTCGAGCGCATGCTCCTCATCCTTCATGGTGTGCAGCGCGATGGAGGCGTCTTCGGTGATTGGCCACTGCAAATCCCAATGCTGACCATTCACAGTCGCAGAGATTGCCTTTTTGCGCAGAGAACTGGAAATGTCGGCAGCAACATCGGCAGGGGTGATGCCCGCGTCGTATTGACGTGCGTTGCCATCGGGAAATGTCAGGGAAATTTGAGTCATCTTTGGCCAAGCTCCTCGTCTGTTTGGCGCCTACGGAACGCCGGGTTGCGGGTTGTGATGTGGGACAGCTTGTCGCTGTGTTGCAGGTGTGTGTCAATGGGGTGTTTGGGGCAGCGTTGTTGGATAGCGATCCCCTGTTATTGCCTGCATTACGCGATGGGTGCGTCGTAGTCGTGATCAACACATGAGGACAACATGCGACTACTTCCCTTTTCTTCCCTCGCCGTGCTTGCTGCCTGTGGTGCATCAATTGGACCAACGAATGTACGGTACAGCCCGACCTTTAGCGCTGTCCCGACGCGCGGCATCAGTGAGCTGAACCCTTCGGTCGAAGTGCCCAGCCGAGGTGGCGCACGCTACTCAGTTGATATTGGGTTCGGCTCTGGAACGGTGAGCGACATCGATGATGCACGGGTTATGGGCGATATAAGTATAGATGTCGATTTTGAGCGCAACAGTATTGACGGAACAGCGGAT